>DAHWJO010000195.1:0-5700 GCA_027344105.1 Sulfobacillus sp. | reverse complement strand
GCTACTCCAAGAAGACGAATAGCATGGGGCAGGCCACTATCGTCCTGGCGGGGCAGCCGGTGAAGACCATGGAAATGGTGGGGATTAAGGTCGGGTCGTTCAGCACATTCAGTCCCTCGGCAATGAAGGGGGCCGGCCTGATGGATGCCTGGTGGACAACCCCGTCGACCAGCCCCACGGCGCCCGTGGGTGACTATGTGGTCGTCAAGCCATTCGCCAAAACTGTCCCGGCCGGCACAGCGCAGCCGCTTCTGGTTTCAGTCATGAGCCCATCCGGTCCTGTCTCCGGGGCGAGTGTCAGTGTGACGCCGAAGACGGGAGGATCGTCGTCGATGGGGTCCTCGTCTTCGATGAGTTCAGCGGGAGGAACCACCATGACCACCAACAGCCAGGGGCAAGTGTCCTATACGGCCAAGGCTGGAGCCGCGATGAGCGCTTTGCCGGTGCGCATTGTGGTGTCAAAAGGCATGGGCAGAATTGCCGGCGGCATGAACGCCGATGTAGTCTCCGAGTAGCATGGAGCAGGGCAGCGCCTCAACAGGAGCGCTGCCTTTTTGCGTCAGTGGCAGGCAATGGTGATGCAGGCGGCCAAAAACAAGGCGGACCCGGCTGTGGGAAGCGCGATGAAAGGCCACAATACACCCATTTTGGGGTGGGGGGCAAAGGAGTCTGGCGATGCCAAAGCCTCGATGCGCGCCTGCCAGCCGCTGGTCCATGCCGGCTCTCCCGGGGACGGGGCGGCCTTTTGCTGTTTGAGCGCCCGAATGGTCGCGATCATCGCTTGAATGAGATAGTCGGAGGTCTGTTGCCAGGCAGTCGCATACTGGTCCGCTTTAATCTCGCGGATAGTGAGGTACTGCGCGTACAGACGGTTCAACCCGAACCAAGGCAGGGTCTTGGTCAGCAGGAGAAACAGCTGCTGGGTGGCATAATCCTGAGCGCGCACGTGGTATAGCTCATGGGCTATAATCGCGGACAAGGCTTGAGGGTCCAGCAGCTGCTGCATAGACTGGGAAATGACGATCACCGGACGGCGGCTTCCGTAGGTAAAGGCATGCGGAGCGCCGTCATGGAGGGTCATAAACGTCACACCGCCAATTTGGCCGAGGCATGGGGGGACGTCGCGCGCGGGCATCGGGCAGAGATGGGGCTCTAAGGCCGCTGTCATGCGGCGCCGGTCCTGCAGGAGGAGGCGCGCTGCCCGGACCACACGGTGGAGATACCAGCCAAGCGCTGTGGTGATCAGGGCCAACAGGGCCAAAAGCCACCAGGGGAACATGCCAGCCATAGCTGGATGCATCGAGGCTTTCATGATGGCCCATGCCAGATGGTGCCAGGCTATAGCGTCCAGCACGCCTAAGAGCACCGCAGGCAGGGCTGTCAGCGACGAGAGGCCCGCCAGCCAGATCCACGAGGCGGGGGTACTATTCATGGGAACGCTCCCTTCTCGACCGGACTATTTCTTCAAGCTTTTCGAGGGCGCCGGGTTCGACCTCGCCGATGGCATCGACAAAATGGACTAAACCGACATCGCCGAATTCGGAGAAGAGATTTTCTACGGATTGCAGGGCGCGCGCCCTGGCCACGGCATCTTCCGGGGTGACGCGGTACACGTAGTGGCGGACACCGCCTTGGCGCACGAGAATATTTTGGGCCACCAGCCGATTCATCACGGTGGCTACCGTGTTGATGGAGACCGCACGGGAAGCCGAGATCTCCTCATGCACCGTTTTGACCGTGGCTTGGCCCCGCGCCCGGATAATCTGCAGCACATGATTGCGCAGCTGGTTCCTCACCGCTATTGTCATTAGAGTTCACCCATTCTTTTTTGTTTGCCAACCATTTATTTATTTTAGCATAGGAGGCGGGTCGTGGCAGAACGTGCAAGGTGCTGGGGGACTACAGGGGGAGCGGTTTTGATCTATGCGGCGGCAGTGGCGCTCGGAATCTCCCGCCGCCCGGATATTGGCAAAGATGGCGTGATTTTCAACCACGGGGTGGCATTCGGGCTGTTCGCCGCGAGCCCGCCTTGGCTGTTGGCGGGGGCTTCAGCCCTGGGGCTGGCCGCTTTGGCTCTGGCCATATGGAAGTTTGCGGCATTCCGGATACCTCTGGCTGTCATTTTCGCAGGAGCATTGGCCAACTGGACCGAGAGACTGTGGTGGGGCGGGATCGTCGATTTCTGGCATATCCCAGGCTATCCGTATACCTTCAACCTGGCGGACGTCGCCATACGCGCTGGCATGCTCGCTGTACTCATTCAGTATGTGCTGGCCCGTTCCGGCACGAGGCGCTCGACCTGACGCGTGGCGGCGGCGTCCAAGACGCAGTGGCCGTGGACTGACAGACGCTGGTAACGGACAATCCAGCGGTCGCACTGCTGGCTGTAGATCAGCCGCAGCTGGTCATTCTCGACCCGCACCATCCGCCAGCGCCAATATTCCAAGGGAACACGGACCACCGCGCAGCGGACCGCATAAACAACATGCTTAATCATTATTTCGCTCGCTCCAATCACCATTTTTTCTTGCATTTCGCATCGTCCAATTGAGAAACAGGAGTGGCTATTTTGAGGAGACTTTCCAGCCCCCCAAAAACCACGGTTCATTATTACTCGCATTTTTGCTGTCGTCTAGGCACTTTGTTACCATATTGTGGATGATTGCATCGCAAACTTCCTTATAATACGACGGTATACGGGAAAATTCCACAAGTTCTGTTCCAAAATTTGGCGGACTATTGGGGGTTGGGGAAAATATTGGGGCAATGTTTTTGGGGGGCGGGACACTCTCGCTTGAAACTCGCCGTGAGACTGTCGTGCTGCAGGGGGCGGCGGAAGCCAGGGCAGGGGACCCGTGCGCTTGCCCCACCCAATTCGTCTAGGCGCCGCTGCTGCGCCAGTCGGTTGACAGGTAGGGCCGCAGCCGGGAGAGTGTTTCAGACAAGAAAAAATAAACCTGACGGCACTGTTCTTTGCCTGGGGTGTCTCCCCTGCGCCCTGCAAGGGAGGGCAGCCTGTCGGGGCTGGCGCAGGCTTCAGGTGCCGTCCGGAGGTTGCGGTGCCGGGAGCAGCACCAGCGATAGGGGCGCGCGCAGGTCTTTAGGAATGACGGCCACCTTGGTCTTCCGGCCTGCGACCGTAGTGTGGCCGACAAAGAGCAGACCCCGCATTCGCAACTGCCCGATGACGGAAGTGGGGGGCGATGTCTCCCAGAAGTACGAATCTGGTCCTTCATCGCCGGCGAGTTGCGAGATCTTGCCATACCGGGTCCACCCCTGCGCCTCTATCACCGTGGCGAGTGCATGGCGGTGCAAGTCAGACAAGGAATGGACAATGCCGGCGAGATGGCGGGGGTCTGTCAGGTACAGGACGAGGCTGTCCACCCTCTCCTGTTTCAGGGTGCCGGCAATCTGATACAAGGCGCAGGTGGCATCGAGCCAGACGGCGGGATTGCGGCTGAGCGCGGTCTTCAAAGAGGTCTGGCGATTGAGCGGGGACTGGTCGACCTTCTCATACATATCCCATTCCATGCGCTCCATGAGGGGCTTGGAGTCGATAATCAGGCCGTTGGCGAAGCCTTCTCCTGCAGAGGGTTTGCGTGGCACTTGGATGGCCTCCTAATCAATGAGTAATACGCTGTTCCTACTGATTCGAATGCAAAATCGGTGGTTTGTCAAATGGAAAGGAAACCGGGCGGGAGGAAGTGGACGGCCCGTACACTGGTTCAGGTAAAAGGCATGGAGGGAGGTGCTCTCCATGCCTGGACTGCACGTTGACTCAAGAGCGCAGCCTGCTGAGGCGTCAGACGCCAACGATTTGATAGCCCTCTTCAGTGAGGCGCACCAGCGCCTCGCCCGCAGGTTCCATCTTAATGCCCTGACCCGTGACGCTGGCGCCCACCCCATACTGTTCGGCGTTATACGGGCAGGCTCCCATCGGAACCTCGCCGGAAGAGAGGGACTGCAATGTTTCGGCCATAAAGCCTTCCGCTTGGCCAGCCAATTTTACTCCTGGTCCAAAAAAATAGACTTCAATGTCCTGGTTGCGGTTGGCCTTGAGCCGCCCCGCCAAAACGAGATTGGCCAGTACCTTTTCTTCCAATCCCGGACCCGCCGTAATCCAAAACGCGATTTTCGCCACACGATAACCCCCTTGCAAATTTTCCTGCATGTCGTGCATCAGCCAGTTCCCAAGAAAACACTTCTGGCACACGTAATACTATATAATGACAAGTGGCAGGTGGCAAGAGAAAACGACGGTGCGTCATATTTCATTGCGCCAGCAAGTTTGTGGAGCGCCCAGAGCGGTCAGATGCCCGACAGAAGACGGTGGGAGACCGCAGGATTGGTCGCCGGAACCGGATCCAATAAAATGGGCTCCCGACTCACGCGGGGCAATAGAGGTAGCTCATGCACTGGTTTGGCGCAGCATATCGGGAAACCTGCTCCATTGCAACTTCCGTAAAAATTTTCGGCAGTTTTACTAGAAAATTTGTGATATTAGGCAGGAATTTCCTGCTAAATGACGAATGGTAGTAGGATTAGGGGGATACTGCATGAACTGGCTAGCGGATACCGTCTATCAGGAGCGGTCTGACCGCTTTGTCGGCCGGCAGGCTGAACTGCAGGCCTTTCGGGACTGGGTTGCAGATGAAAAGCCCGCCACCCAAGTCTGGGACGTGAGTGGCATTGCGGGAATGGGCAAGTCCTCCCTGCTGTGGGAATGGATGGCCATGGCCCGTGAGCAGGAGATCCCGCTAGCATGGATGGACGGGCGCTCCTGCCCCAAACAGCCGACACTGTTCCTGAATTACCTGCATGATGCCGTGGAATCGGCGATGCCTGCAGCCGTCAGCGCTACGGGAGCCTGGCCTGAGCGGTTTATCTGGATTATTGACAACTTCAGCGACCTGGAGGCCATCGAAAGCTGGCTGCGCGAGGATCTGATTGGCCGTCTTCCCGCGCACGGCGGACTTTTGGTGTTTTCTTCCCGGCGCGGGCTGGACCGCCTGTGGTATATGCATCCCGTGTGGTCGCAGCGGGTCAAATCCTTTCCCTTAAATTCCCTGTCCTGTCCAGATGTGCAGTCCTACTTTACGCGAATGGGAGTGGACGATAGCCAGGAATTGGCCGAGATCATCCACAAACTCCACGGGTATCCCTTGGGCATTGCGGTGGTTGGCGACTATTTTGCGACGCGGGGCAAGGTCAAAGAAGCCTGGGATATGTCGCTGTTGGAGGCGGTGACGGCAGAGCTTCTCCGGGAGGTGACGGACCCCTCCCTGCATCCCTTGCTGGATATTCTGACAGTCATTCCCGTGGCCGACCAGGAGACCCTGCAGGCGCTGACCGATCCGGTGGAGGTGACCCCCAGCCAGTATTTGAGTCTGAGCCGCCTGTCATTTGTGCGTACCGTGCAAGGTGGCATTGCGCTGCACGATGTGGTGCGGTCCCAGCTGTTTAATTATATGCAAGAGTATAATCCGACCGGTCTCAAGAGACTGCGGATCAAAGCGGTGGACTATCTCGGACGGTTGTACCGGCAGGCGGATTCATTCCGGGAGCGCAGCCACTACGCCTTTCAACTGATGGAGATCAGCGCGGAGGCGCTGCCGCGGGAGAGCCGCTACGCCGATGTGGGAGCGCTCAGCGCTATAATCCGGGACCGCCATGTCGAGCCTTCGGATGTGGAGGCGATGC
>DAHWJO010000194.1:0-5776 GCA_027344105.1 Sulfobacillus sp. | reverse complement strand
AATTGCGGCCAGTGGATTAATGAACCTGAATGGACCCAAGCAGGACAAAAGACACCTGCGCCGTCTGTGTACTGGTGCAGTCCGTGCCGAATGCAGGTCCAGCAGGAGTGTCAGTTGCAATTGTGGGATCAGTTAGGGACGAATCGCTCAACGGATTCCCTGTTGCAGCATGTCGTGCGGGAATGGCTGATTTCCTGAGAGTGGGAGTATGAGGAACGGGGCATTCATGAGAACTGGCCGCAAGCAGGGCCAGTTCTCATGAATGTTCGGCGCTGATTAATCCGGGGCCGCTTGGTTTTCAAGCCGGTACCAGCCAAACTTGTCCCCTGTGATAAATGCTTTGCTCACCTGATCCAGTTCCTGCATGCCGTCTTGCCTGACGGGCGTGTTCACCGCCTGAATATTGTCTAGCGCCTGCGTTGCGGAAGTGGCTCCGACAATGGCGCTGGACACACCCGGACGCTGTGTCAGCCACTGCAGGGAGAGGGCCGCCGGGGTGGCGCCATGCCGCCTGGCGATATCTGAGACCTGTTCGGCGAGTGCCAGATACGATTGTTGCAAACGTGCGGCAAAGCGCCGGTCCCGGTCTGCCCGGGATCCGGCGGGTACTTCTCCCTTTAAGTACTTTCCTGAAAGAATTCCTCCGGCAATAGGGTAGTATGCCACCAGACCCACCCCTTGATCATGGCATAGGGGCAGCAATTCCGCTTCTGGGGTGCGGTCAGCCAGTGAGTACGATGTCTGAATGCCTGCGAAACGCACGAGACCTCTCAGCTCGCTGACATGCAGGGCTTTCATGAGTTCCCAGGCAAAATAATTAGAGGCTGCCACATAACGCACTTTTCCGGACTGCACCATGTCATCAAGAGTACGCAGAGTTTCCTCTAGAGGGGTCGTCGGATCAAATGTATGCACGTAAAAGAGGTCCAGGTAATCTGTATTCAGCGCCGTTAAGCTTTGTTCCAACTGCTCTATCAGGTGGCGACGCGAGGCTCCTTGCCCATATGGACCGGCAGCGACCGGAAGCCCAGCCTTGGTGGCTAGGACGGCTTGAGATCTTCGTCCGCGAAGAGCCTCCCCCGTGATTTTTTCGGATTCCCCTGCACAATACACATTAGCGGTGTCGATGAGAGTGACTCCCCCGTCAAGCGCTTCGTGAATGATCCGAATGGAGGTCGACTTGTCAGCGCGGCCGCCAAAAGCGTTGGTTCCCAATCCCAGAACCGAGACTATTAATCCGCTGCGGCCAAGATGCCGGTATTCCATAGAGTATCCCCCTTTCCTTTTCGTGCAGGCCTTTCCCACCACAGAAATCTAACGCCGCATGCGGGATCATGCGACAACGGCGAAAATCCCCACTAAACCAGCCCCGAAACTCTCACGATATCGTGGGGCTTGCGAGACCTAGGCGAGCAAACTCTGACAGCGAAGCCCGTTCATTGTAATTATGCGGTCACCCCTATCATGAATCAAGAGACGCACATGTCTAGCCGAAAAATGCGGCGAAAGTCCTCCTGGCAGATGGCGGTTCCCCGATCTTGGGGGTGGTAAAGGGTGTCCCTATGCAACTGGGGCTATAGCCCGTAGAAAATTGACCACGAGATGCTCCAACTCTCATACCGGGGCTTTTCCCAAACTCATGCCTACCGCGCTCTCCCTGCATGTCCTGCCGTTGGGATCGTGACCGAGCCGCAATAAGGTTATGGAAGTTATGATCATTATGGTCCGGATCCAAATTTATACCGCATGCGCGGCGGCGAGGAACAACGGCGGACGGACAACGTGCACGTCACTATGGTATAATTACTATGAACATGGTTCGGTTTTAACAAATGCTGAACGGTTTGGCATATGAATAACTTAGATTAGGTTATAACCTTCTTCTCGGCTAACAGTCACGCGCCATTGTGCCCAAGGTTTGCCAAGGGAATGTGTCCTGTTGGTTCCATGCATGGCACGGTGCCGCGGCAATAACATACAAGGTGGATGCATAATGTGGAGTAATGGAGCTTGCTTTATAGTAAACAGTGAGTTGGTCATAGAGCATTGGAACCCGGCCATCAGTCAGATGACGGGGTTGGCTGAGGAGAAAGTTTTGGGCCGTCGCTGTTATGATGTGATTCGCGGCACACTTCTCGACGGCAGTCAGTTCTGTGACCCTTCATGCCGGCTTCTGCAGACAATTGACGGAACCCCGGCCAGTATTCTCATTCCCACCCGTTACACGGGTCACCGCATTGCCCAACTGCATGTGACTTTGGTTGAGAACCCTGTGATGCTTGTCCATTGGCTTACTCTCTCCAACCAGGCAGTCTCTCCCACTTGGCATTTAACGCCGCGCCAGCAAGCGATTTTTGCCTTGCGATCCCAAGGAATGTCGCGTGCGGCCATTGCCCGCAAACTGCACATTCAATTGAGCACCGTGAATACCCATATTAAGCGGGTTCGGGAAATTCTTGGAGTACGCACAGAGCAGGAAGCCCTTGCCCAAATCGTGGAACACTCTACCAAGCTGGCAGCGGCTGAAGACCGGACTGCCGGGATTTAAACAGCCTCTTAAGGCCAACGTCCTCCCGCGCCCAGCGCTTATGCCGATAAGGCTATGGCGCCGCAATAGGATTTCGAGTCTGCCCTGCGCTCACCCATATGCGCCGGACCGATTGAGTCTCTTGCTGGATACCATCATCCTCTAAAAACTATAGGGCTGTCCGCGCCCACTTCTTGCTGGAGCCCGTGGCTGGATGCACACTGGTCCAGAATGGGCGTTGCCCTTATTTATGCTCTCGGTACCATGTCACTAGCTCCCGGTCCGAATGGCAGTCCAGCATATAACGCATGCGCTTAAGGTGGGTTTCCACTGTGCTGGCGGCAATATGACACTGTTCGGCGATTTGGCCATGCGAGAATCCCCGCTCCAGCTTCGCAATAATGTCAGACTGCCGCCGCGTCAAAATGCTGTGAAATGATTCTTGCTCCTCTACGGCCGCCATGCTGTGGAGGATGCGAAGGGGGCGGTCAAAAATCGCATAATGCACTTTGACTCGCAACTCTTTGTGGGAGCACGGCCCTAACCGCACCACCGCATCCACTATCTCTTTGTCAGCGAACGCTGCCAGCAAGGGGCACTCTGGACGGCAAAAAGGTGAATCGTCAAGATTGTGGGCGTTTACGGCTTCATAGCAGAGTTGCCCCGTAGCATTTGGGACACTCGTTCCGAGCCAATCCGCGATCTGCGGATCGATACTGACGATCCGCCAGTCACTGCCGACAAGAAATGTCGGGAGATTGCTCCGCACCAGTCCTTCCCCTCCCCTTTCTGGTATGCACGCACCACACGCCCTATTCCCTGCTCGCCACAGCGTTAGGAGCCTGTGAACAAAGTCAAGTCAGGGCCACCTGCCGGCTTAAATCTCTCTGCTGCCGCTCGCAGGGACCGCTATGCCTTCCAACCAGTGCGTAATGGACCCCGACGCGCTATCCAACAGCATATGCAGCTTCACACGGTCGGGCTTGGCCAGTCCCTTCATGGTCAGCACTGGGGCTCTCGCTCCCATACCCTCTTGGCGCACCGGGCACGGCACAGCACAATAAGGCTTGCCGTTAAGCCGGTATGTCCGAACAATGTCAGAACATAACTGACCTTCCGCCTGGTCGCGACTCAGTCCGGTTAAATGGGAGAGCGAGTCGCTCCAATATTGAATATATCCGTTTTGCCCTACCACAAAACACGGTGAATTGCTTTGCGAGGCTTTATGGAACGCCAGCCCCTGCTGTGCCTTGCGGATACCAAAACGGCGCCCAAAAGGCAAACCAGCATCACGCCGGGTCCAGTGGACGACTGCGCCGACCTGAGAGGTGGCTTTAGCCCAGATCCACACGGCGTGCCATGGGACGGGCACCTCCCCGCTTTCAAAGGATTTTACCAAAAACAGCGGCCACTGTATAGAATTTGCGAGTTCGTCTGCGGTCCAACCCCGTCTTTCCCTCAGGTGGCGCAACCGGCTTGCCACATCCTCGTGACGGAGTTCTGGAGCTGATCCCAATTTATTGGATAGGGTTGCAAGATTGCCGAATGCGTCATTGATGGCATGCGACAGGCGTGGATGATAGAACATGGCGTCCTTGACGGTAAATCCATGGCTCAAATAGGTTATGACAAGAGCTTCAATTCTTTCCCGGCTCCAGCGTTCTGCATGTGTGCGGTCGCTGCCGGTGGCCGCAGCGACCGCATGGCTCCATGATCCGAACTGTTCGCAAGCAGCCCGGTACAGCGGCCGGTTCCAAAAGCGTGCGGAGCTGTCTTTGAGGTCGGCGCCCGAGGACTGGGCGTCGATGATGAGCGACAGCACACGGTCTTTGCTCCACGGAACAGAGGCGCGCACTGCATGGGGGTTAAATCCAGCGGCTTCCAGTGCCCGGCTCCAGGAACCGAAATAATACGTTGCGGCAGAGACCAGTTTGTTGTTTTGAGAGCGCATGTGGTGAGCATACAGAGGCTCCGGGCCATCGGCGTATTCTTGGATCTCTTTAAGGATGCGCTCGCGCGACCAGCGCTCCTGTTTGGGGGCGGCTTTGCGTCCGTCGTGGGCGGGAAGGTGTGCGGCTTTTACGGCATTAGCCCAGCTTCCGTAATAACGGCGTGCAGCTGCCCATAATGGCCCGTCTTCCAGCCGCACCTGTTCCGAGGAGATAGAGAGGCCCGCTTGGTGGCGGGCGTTGATTTTCTGGACGACAATTTGCGCGTCCCACCGATTCTTGTTACTTCCGAGTGAGTCCACCGTGTTTTCCTGTTCCATTACGGATTTCTTCGATCCTCCCCATGATGAGCGGCACGTGTCGCCACATGCCGCTCTCTTTGTGGTCTACCTTCAGCGGGGAG
This sequence comes from Sulfobacillus sp., assembly GCA_027344105.1. GTDB lineage: Bacteria > Bacillota > Sulfobacillia > Sulfobacillales > Sulfobacillaceae > Sulfobacillus. The sequence continues at coordinate 897 of DAHWJO010000194.1, read as the reverse complement.
ATTGCGGCGAATGTTTTTCCCCTCGCTCACGGTCGATATCCATGGCGACTTTGCGTAAGGTAATGAGTAATGTTGTCATCACGACAATTTGGAAAACCCACCACATGGGGTCCCACCAGTGAGCGATTCCCGGACTATAGGGGATGTTGAGAGGAAGCTGGGGCCAAAAATTATTCGCCATGATTATACGCGCTCCTTCATTGTTTTATAGCAGGTAAAGAACTGCATAGGTGACGATCCAGATGACAGAGACTCCGGCCCATAACAGCGCGACGGCTTCCATGTGCCAGTAGTTGTCACCCGAGGATTTCACAAGCCGGACGCGGGAGATATACGATAAGAGTCCCACCAAGCCCACGATAAGATAAAACACGGCGAATCCCGTCATTGTATAGAATACTTCGCCATACCGCGTGCCAGGCGACATGAACCGGACAGACCACTGGTACAGGACACCCAGCAGGGCACCGGCGCCTAGCAGCACCATCCACTTCACCCGGGCCACCTGGTCACGGCCCTGGATCGCCGAATTGCGGACAGTCCATGCCATCGCCCCGCTGATGGCCATCAAGAGGGCCACGAAAAGGGCGACCGGTTGGTTGGTCTGGGCTGACACATAGCTGCCGACAAACAGGTAGCGTACATCAACGAGTACAACCACCGGCACCAGCTGGCTGCAGATGAACATGATCATTCCAAACCGCCCCATCCGGCGGGCAGGGTCTGGCCTCCCTCCCTTTCGGTTGGTTGTGCTCATGCTGACCGGTTGATTAGTCATTGAACAGGTCCTCCTTCTTGGTCCGGATCCTTGGCTGCGGCTAATTCCTGTTCGGCAGGAAACTGGACCGACACCGGCTGAGAAGATCCATAGATATAAAGACTGGACACGATCTCGGG
>DAHWJO010000193.1:0-5833 GCA_027344105.1 Sulfobacillus sp. | reverse complement strand
AGCACGCCGACCATTGCGGTGTCGATGACCACCACCGACGGGTCCAAGAGTCCGCAGACGTTTGACATCAGCCTGAGCGCGATGACTGCGGACGCGGCCAGCACCCAACTGACGGCCACGGCCAACGGATACGGCCAAGGCAGTTTGTCCAACTACACGGTAGGCTCCAACGGGGTTATTACCGGCACGTTCTCCAATGGCCAGACTCAGGCTATCGCCCAGGTCGCTCTGGCCAACTTCAGCAATAACGCCGGGCTGGTCAACGTGGGCAACACCATGTGGCAGCAATCCGCCAACTCCGGCACGCCCCAGGTCGGGCAGCCGGCATCGGGCAACTTCGGGTCCATTGCGGGGGGATCCGTCGAGGAATCCAACGTCAGTCTGGCCAACCAGTTTGTGAACATGATCATGGCCCAGCAAGGATATCAGGCCAATGCCAAAGTGATATCGGTAGCGCAGACGCTGGATACCACTTTGGTCAATACGATAGCGCCGTAGACAAGAGGGACGGGCCGGGTGCTCAGCCGCTGATATTCAGGAAGAGGGGATGATAGCCCATGTCTGCTTTGCATTATCAAATCAGTCCTCTGCTGATGAGTGTTCTGCTGGACCGCCCCCTGGCGGACTTGCCAGCCAGGATTACCCCGTCTATGCTCCCGGGACGCTACACGAAAGAGGTGCTCAAGCGCCGCAAGTCCTGGGTGCCCATACTGCCCCGCAATGTGCACCCGATGCGCTGCACCGCGTGCGGGTACACGGGACAGTACGACCTCAAGACTCTGGCCATGGACCCGGCGGCAGTGGCACAGGGTACCGGGTCCGCGGCCTTTCAGGCCACCGGATATTTCCGGTGCAAACAGTGCAATGGGGCCGGTGCGTGGGAGGAGGATCCCCGCCTGCACCTCTTTCTCATCACCCAGATGCTGGGCGCCGTCATGGTGGAGACGCCGGATCCGGAACCCCACCCCTTGGTGGTATTCACCGGGGTTGACCTGTTTGACGGCACCAAACCGCGCTGGGCCACGGATGCGGAGGAGCACCTGCTCGGGCTGATTCAGTCAGGCCGCGGGAACCCGGCGTTTTTGTGGAACCGCCTGGGCAATGTCTATTTGCGTGGAGGCAGGAGAGACCTTGCGGCCTGCGCCTTCGAGCGGTCTATTTCCCTGGATCCTGCCCAGTTCGAGTCCCTAGGCTCTTTGGGATATATTTTGGATGGCACCGGGGAATGGCTCCAAGCCTCACGCCTATACCGGCATGCCATCGCTTCCGCCAGGTCCTACCGCCATCTGGACCATTCCGCCTTGCGGGAGCTCCTGGCCGAGTTTATGCACAAGTTAGCCAATTTGCATATGCTCCATCCAGACGAGGTCCCGTTCATCCCGTCCCCGGCTGATTATGAGGCGGTGGGGCTGCCGTGGGCTGGCGGGGGGGGCCGCCGCAACGTCAGCCAGCACCGGCTGGATCTTGACGATGTTTCTACCTTTTTGCCGGTAGCCGACCTAGTGCTCGGAGAGGGCCACGAGACTGCAGAGCCCCAGCGGAAAAAGGTCGGCCGCAACGATCCGTGCCCTTGCGGCAGCGGCCGCAAATACAAGCGGTGCTGCGGGGCGTGACCCAGACTCGCCAGCGCTGGGGATTTCAGATATTAAATGGAGGAGAGCGCCCGGCATCTTGTGCCTGGCGCTCTCCTCCACGGTGCTTGCATCTGCCTGGAAGCGGAAGTTTACTGGTATGTGCCGTCTTTCTGGGCGAGGCTGACGGCCTGCTGGTAGGCGCTGTGCATAGCCGCTTGCGGGGTTTCTTTGTTGATCAGGACTGCGGTGATGTCATTCAGCAGAATCTGGTGCGAAAATTCATCCCACCAGGCGACTTTCGGTTCCGCCACGGCATTAGGCAGCACGCTTAAGGACACCTGCTGGGCCGGGTGGCTGCTGAGAAAAGACTGGGCGGCCTGGGCGACGTCGCTGCGCACGGGCAGGTAGCCCTGGCTCTTTTCCATCCAGTAGAGCTGTCCCTGTTTGGAGGTCAGGTACTTGATGAAGGCAAAAGCCGCGCTTTGCTGAGCCGGCGTGGCCTTGGAAAACATCCCCAGATACCCGCCGAAGAGACTGGTGGCCGACACCTTATCCGCGGGCAGGGAGGCCTCTCCAATCGGGAACTTGTTGGCGACAGCCTGGTCCAGGTACGGGTAGAAGCCGGTGGTGCCGATCAGGATGGAACTGGTGCCGTTGGCAAAGTCCGTCTGGGAGGCATAGCCTTGGGTCAGCACCGCGGAGCCGTTCTTGACCATATTGCTCCACAGCGTCAGGGCTTTGACGGCAGGGCCGTTGGCGGCAAAGGCTTGCGGGTTGGGCTGCCCGCTCTTGGTGACGAAGTCGCCGCCCGCCTGGTCAAAGAACGCGAGCCAGGGATAGGTGTGCACCAGCGTGATCGCAAAAGCCTGCTTGCCCGGTCCCGAAAGCTTCAGGCTGTCCTGGGTGAATTCCGCCCAGGTCGTGGGAGGTTGGGCAATGCCGGCTGCCTGGAACGCGGCTTTGTTGTAGTACATGATGGCGGCGCCTAAGTTGAAGGGCATCAGGTACTGATTGCCATTGGGCCACTTGCCGGGCTTGAGCATGTTGGGGTAGAAGGACGACAGGGAAAAGCCTTGGGACCCGGAAATGAGCGGGCTGAGATTGACGAGGCTGCCGGTCTCGATGAACCCTGTAGCCCAGGGCGGGTTCATTTGGGAGATGGTCGGCGGGTTCTGGCCGACGACGGCGGAGAGCAGCTTGGGTTCGAGGGCCGCATCATTGGGGACCACCACGTCTTTGACCGTGATGTTGGGATGGGCCTTGTGAAACTGCTGAATTTCCCCAGCCAGCGCGGTTTCGTAAGGACCGGTCATTTCATTCCAAAAGGTGATGGTGACGGGCGCGGAGGATTTGGTGGCGGGCGGGGTGGCGGTGGACTGCCCGCACCCCGCCAGTCCGGCGGCCAGTACTACGGCTCCGGCGGCAGAGGCGGTAAAGCGGGCTTTGGTTTTGGATGTCATTGAAGGTAGCCTCCTTAAGTTTGTGTGCAAGTAGTGTGGCGGCCGTCAGCCCTTGATTCCCGTGTGGCTGACCGATTCGACAATTTGGCGCTGAGCCAGGATGTACAGAATCAGCACGGGCAGCGTGGTGATGGCGGCGGCCGCCGACAAGACGGTCCAGTCGGTGCCGTTGGCTGTAAACAGGAAGTCTGCCAGCCCGACCTGAATGGGTTGGACTGACGGGCCTGTGGTGACAATCAGAGGCCACAGGAAGGCGTTCCAGCTGAGAAGGAAGAGGTAGATGCTGACGGTTGCCAGCGCGGGTACCAGATTGGGGACCACAATCTGCCACAGGTATCCCCAGTCGCCAATCCCGTCGATGCGCGCCGCATCGCGCAATTCTTTGGGCAGGGAGCGCATAAACTGGACCAGCATGAAGACGGCAAAACCATTGGCGGCAAAGGGCACAATCTGGGCGGTGTAGGTGTTCAGCCAGCCCAGGTCGCGCACAATCAGGTAGTCGGGAACAAGAATAGAGTAAAAAGGGATCATCATCGTGGCCAGAATCACAGCGAGCACTACCTTGCCAAACCGCCCCGGCAGATAGACGATGCCGTAGGCGGCCAAGAGCGAGGTGAACAGCGCCAGCACCGTCGTCGCGATGCCGATGCCTGTGGAGTTGAGGAGAAAATGAAGCCAGGGCGCCAGCCGCCAGGCAGCGCGGTAATTGGAAAAAACTCCCTGCGGAATCAGCGCCCCGGGGAAGCTATAAGCCCGGGCAGCTGTCTCCAGTGAGGTGGCGAATATCCACCAGATGGGGAACAGGGTGATGGCGGCGCTCACAATCAAAAAAGCGTAAACGAGCAGGCGGTTGCCTTTGGCCATGTTTTCAGCCTCCGTAATAGACGGCTTTGCGGGACACCCAAAACTGGAACCCGGTCAGCGCCAGAATCAGCAGGAAAAACACTACGGCAGTGGCAGATGCGCCGCCAAAGTGGAAGTAGTTGAAGGCTGTTTCATAGATCAGATAGGTGAGGGTCGTGGTGCTGTTGACGGGGCCGCCCCGGGTGAGCGCGTAGATTTGGGTAAAGGTCTGAAAGGCATTGATGGTGTTGATGATGACCACAAACAGGGTGGTTGGCGACAAAAGCGGCCAGGTGATGCTCCAGAACTGGCGCCACGGACTGGCGCCGTCAACTTCAGCCGCTTCCAGCAGCTCCCGCGAGACATTGGTGAGTCCTGCCATAAACAGCAGCATGGTAAAACCGAAACTGAACCAGATGGTGTACACAATCAGACTGATCAAGGCCAGGCGGGGTTCATTGACCCAGCCGATATTGCCGGGCAGCCCCATTAGGCTGAGAATGCGGTCAATGACGCCCACCGATGGCTGGTACATCCACAGCCACACTGTGGACGTGGCGACGACGGGCATGACATAGGGCAGGAAATACAGCGCCCGGAACAGGCCCACCGCGCGGATCCCGCGGAAGAGGAGCACCGCGAACACCAAGGAGATGGTGCTGCCCGCAATGACCACGCACACGGCGAAGATGAGGGTGGTGCGCACCGATTGCCAGAACAGCCCCGATGCGAACAACTGCTCGTATTGGGAAAATCCCGCGAAATGTGGGTGGGTCCCGTAGATAAAGTGAAAGAAACTGTAGCCAAACACCATAAACAGCGGAATGACCCAGAAAACACCTAACACCAGCAATGCCGGGAACAGGTACCATAGACCTTTTTGCTGCGGGGTATGCTTGACGGTGTTCATGGGTCTGCCCTCTCTGAAACATCTGTGTACCGTGTCAGGGTGTAGGTGATAACCCCTTCCCGGTGGTAGCCGATGCTATAGATTGCCGGGATGTGGTCAGCCGTATACGCGACTTGCTGGAGGTACAAGACTGCATCCCCAGCCACAATGCCCAGCGCCGCAGCGGCTTCCGCGCTGCTGCGCTTGATGGACAGGTGGGTGCGGGCGTACAGGATGGGGACGCCCAGCCCGGCCATCGCAGACAGCATCTTGTCTGAAAAGACCGACAAGTCTACCGAAATGCGGCCGATGGTATCCGGCAGGTAGTCAATCAGAAATACCGCGGGCATTCCATCCGCCAGCACTGTGCGGATGACCCTGTGCCCCTGGGTCTCAGGAGCTACCGACAGGGCCTCGCAGACGGCCTGGGGCAGCACTGCCGGGGTAATGTGGACATCTGTGACGGAAGGTTCGTAGCCGTTGTTGCGCACGATGTCCGCCACGCTGTTCAGGACCTGCAAAGACGCATCCATCACGGTCTGCGGGGTGGTGGCAAATGTTCCCACACCGTGCCGGCGCACGACCAGCCCTTCCTGCTCGAGCGCGCTGAGGGCAGACCGGATGGTCGGCCGGCTGATTCCCAGCTGCTTGGCCATTTGCTCTTCCGAGGGCAGCCTGCTGCCCGGACTCATTGTCGACAGCAGCGCCTCAATGCTCTCCCGAGCCAGACGCTGACGGGGGACAAAGCGACTCGTCAAGATCCCCACTCCTAGAGGTAAGACGTTTTACGTCTTGATTATAACAAGTTTAGAGGAGAACAGGACGAAGAATTTTTGGGGGATTGGCAAAAATTTTGTCTTTGCGGCGCAGTGGGGAGCAGGCGGTGCCCCGGCGTGCTCCCCGCTGCCAGATGTTTTGCCCGGGTCAGTGAATGATTTTCTCCATGAACAGGTGGTCTGCGCTACGGTAGCCGATCGTCTGGTAAAAATTCCTGACGGCCAGGTTATGCGGCTCCACGAGCAAGTTGACCTTGAAGCACCCTGCCCTGTGCAGGGAATTTTCGGCGG
>DAHWJO010000192.1:0-5913 GCA_027344105.1 Sulfobacillus sp. | reverse complement strand
GGGCCAAAAGTCTTGGAGATCGCGGCATTCCCGTACTAATCTCCAATCACGCCAGTCCTTGGACCCGCCTCGCCTACGAATCGGCGCGCATGGAAACATTTGCCGTCCGGCGCTTCATCAGCTGCGACGGTACGCAGCGGAACAATGCCGATGAAGTCTTGGCGCTGTTTGGCGGTGGCTGAAAATAGAGGCTATGCCAATCAGTCCGGCCGCCCCTCCCCTCACATGATGTATGCGGATGCTAGACAACAGTGTGAGATTTGCGCTCAGTATAAAAATACGACCGGCCTTTTCTCTTCAGGCGAAATTCTGTTGCGAAGTCCAGGGGATGCATCCACCGATACGTCACACGCATGGGAGAATAAGCCTTCTGAGGAAACTGCCGGCTATTCACCCGGAAATTCCCGCACCGCATTGCGCTGCATGAGATTGTTGGTTTTCTTCCCATATTAGAAGAACTGGATCGACCATCACGCAACCTTGCCTTAGTTTCGCTACTGGGACCATGAGTATACTAAAAATGTATACTCATGATACAATTAATGACACTGCGACTAATCTATGATCAGGGAAAGGTTGAAAGTCATGCCGGAAATTTTTCCTATCGGGCGGCCCGCTGCAGATGGCGACGTGGTCGATCGTCAAGAATTTATCCGTGAGTGCACTATGCGCTTAGCGGATGGTCAGAGCGTCATGATTGCCAGCCCCCGGCGCACCGGGAAATCTAGTGTGGCAGGAGAAATTATGCGCCAATTGCGGGGGCAAGAATACGGGACAGCTGCGGTAGATTTATTTTATGTGACAAGTATCGAGGAACTGGCTGTCAAACTGTTAAGCTCCCTATTAGAAAATCGTACAGGAACTTATCAGAAAACGGTCCGGTCCTTACGCGGTCTTCAAGAATGGCTGAATCACACCACTTGGCATGCCAAATTAGGTGACCTGGAACTCGGTTTAACGCTCACCGCCGCTACGTTGGATCCGCTCGTCCTGTTGGAAACCGCCATAAAGGCAGCCGAACGCCTAGCGCAGTCCCAAGGCCGCCGCATGATTATTTTGTTTGACGAATTTCAAGAAATTGAACGGTTGGGAGGAGAGTCCCTTGCCAAACGCTTGCGGGCACTCTTTCAGCAGCAGCGCGCGACCGCCTATCTCTTTTTGGGCAGCCAGCCTTCATTAATGAAAGCCATCTTTGCAGACCGCCGCCAAGCCTTTTACCGTTTTGCCACGCTGCTTCCCCTTCCTGCCATTGATGATGCCGCATGGAAACAGTATCTTACAGAACGCTTTTCAGCTTTTGGATTCACCATCACACCCTCCGCATTGGAATGGCTTTTGGAGAAGAGCGGAGGACATCCTTACGGAGTCATGAACCTGGCTTACAACGCATATTTCCTGGCCAGAGTGCAAAATTTCCCGACAATTTCTGCAGATCTAATGTTCTCGGCTTTTCGTAAGACCTTGGATACGCTAGGCCCCGTATACAATGCTCTCTGGATCGAACTGCACCGCATTCCTCATGCCGATGCGGTTCTGGAAGCCATTATCGCTCAACAGTCGCCCTACCGCCTGCCCTTGAGCAAAACCGTTGTCAGTCGCGCTTTACGCGCTCTCATCCGATCCTCCATTCTAGAAAAAGGAGCAGAACGAGGGCAATACCATTTAATCGAACCGCTTTTTAAAGAGTGGGTTATCCAACGGGAGTAATCTATTGGGGCACCAGATGAGTCGAAGCTTACCGTGCCAATGGAGAGGCGAGAGTAATAGCGGCTGCAGCTCCCGCAAATATAGCGCAGCTAAAAGTGGTGAAGAGTTCAGCGCATTTTCCTGCTCCACGCCTTATCTCACCATGCATATCCTGGAAACCCTGGTGATCTCAGGGTCACACCCCTTGCAAATCCGCATCAAGCGCAAATACCGCCGTGCCGGTGAAAATCTCACGCCTGCCCACCTCAATACACACTGCAGACTTAGCCCCGGACAGAATGTCTTCATCGCCTATGATGGCAACGCCCAAAAAACCTGAGAGTGAGCTGACTGCGGGAAGCGGTCAGAAGAGAGACGCTGCCCCGGCCCCCTTTGTGTGCCAAGACGGTTCACGAACCGTCTGCCGGGCAACTTATAGCGTGAGCCCGCAAAACCTTCCGGGAGCGCCTGCCTTCCTGATCACTAACTTTTGAGAAGTACGGCAGCTGCCGTTTAGCGGAATACCAAGCACAATTCGCACAGACAAAGGAGCGGAACGGGCGGATCCCTGTCTGTGCGGCCCGGAGCCCCGACTGCGCGCATTCAGGAAGTCGGCTCGCACGGGCAGAATCATCGCGGCCATGCTCCATCACCACTTGCGTGTTATCCCGCAATTGCGAACATCTGACCAATATGCTACCATGAGCCCGATTTTAATGGGCCCAGCAACCCACCCAAGGGGGTAAGATGATGTCCTCCCCAGAGACCATCCATACCGATTTTCATGGTGAGATGAAAGCTACCTGCATCTTGTCACGCTCCTGTCGAGTCAAGCCCCGCTGTCTGGAGAGCACGACGAGATGCTGTTCAAGGCGCTGAACACCCCGAGCATTTATGACGCCGCTATTGGCGCTTTGGCACGGCGGGGATTCGCCATCGCTCCATGGTGTCTGGAGCGTGACTGGGCGCTGAACTATGCGCCCCATCCCACCGTCGAGCAGGCGTGGCTCGAAGTGTACCGCAATGTCGACCGCTACTGGGATCTCTACGAGCTGGCGGAGAAACTGGTGGACATTGAAGATCACCATCAGCAGTGGCGTGTTCACCATGTGGAAACGGTCGAGCACATCATTGGCCGCAAGTCCGGCACTGGCGGCTCAAGCGGCGTCGCCTATCTCCACAAGCGCCTGGCTGTGAGGTTTTTTCCGGAATTGTGGAGCCTGCGCACACGTCTGTAATCTGTGTATGAGGAGTGAGCCCCTATGAGTACATTTGACCCGACCCCGCAGTTTGCTGACTCACTGGACCGCAGCGACCCGCTCGCCCGGTTTCGGAGTGAGTTCCCGCTGTCCCAGTCTTGCATTTACCTGGACGGCAATTCACTGGGGCTGTTGTCCCATCGCGCCAACGACTCCCTGCAGGCGATTCTTGACAGCTGGCGCCAATATGGGGTGGACGGATGGTCCGAGGGCCCTCACGCCTGGTTCGACCTGCCAGGGAAATTAGGTGCCCTGATGGCCCCGCTCGTGGGGGCCGATCCGGACGAAGTGATCGTCACCGGGTCCACCACGGTGAATCTGCACCAGTTGGTCAGCACCTTTTATCACCCGACCCCGCAGCGCTACAAAATTTTGGCCGATTCCCTGACATTTCCCTCAGACATCTACGCCTTGCAAAGCCAGCTGCGCCTGCGCGGGTACGACCCCGAGGACGCCTTGGTCCAGGTGCCGAGCCGGGACGGCATGACCCTCGACGAGGACGATATCATCCAGGCGATGGCGGAGGATGTGGCCCTGATTGTGTTACCATCGGTGCTCTATGTCAGCGGGCAGTGGCTTGACATGCCCCGGCTGACGGCGGCGGCCCGCGAGCGCGGCATCCTCATCGGATTTGACCTGGCCCACTCGGCCGGAGTCATGCCGCACCATCTGCGGGACTGGGGGGTGGATTTCGCTTTCTGGTGCACCTATAAATATCTCAATGGCGGCCCCGGCAGCGTAGCCGGGCTGTATGTAGCCCGGCGCCATTTCTCCGAGCCGCCAGGTCTGGCCGGTTGGTTCAGCTCGGAGAAGAGTATGCAGTTTGACCTGTCCCATACGCTGGTGCCTGCCCCCGATACCGGGGCCTACCAAATCGGCACGCCCCACCTGCTGAGCATGGCCCCGCTGGTGGGATCTCTGCCGATGTTTGCCGAAGCCGGCATGGAAGCCATTCGCCAGAAATCTCTGCAGGCGTCCCGCTACCTGATGGACCTGGTGTCCTGGCGGCTTGCGGAATACGGCTTTAGCCTGGCCACTCCTGCGGACGATGCGCGGCGGGGCGGCCATGCCGCCTTGGTGCACCCCGAGGCGGTGCGTATCTGCAAGGCTTTGAAGGCGCGCCGCGTGATCCCCGATTACCGCCCCCCTCAGGTGATCCGCCTGGCTCCGGCTCCCCTTTACACCAGCTACCGTGACCTGTGGAATGCGGTTGAACAGCTGCGGCTGATCATGGAGCACCGGGAATATGAACAGTATCCCCGGACCCGCGAGGTCATTGCATGAGCGAGTGGATTGACGTCTCCCAGAGAATTCGTCCAGGAATCCCGGTCTGGCCGAGCGATGTGTTCTATGCCTACCGGACCACCTGGACGAGGGGAGCCGGGGACTCGGTCAATGTCGGGGAGTTGGCTCTGAGCACCCATACCGGCACCCACATCGATGCGCCTTACCACTTCGAAGACCGGGGGACGATTCGGAACAGAGCGTCTTCCCCCCGTCTCTGTCTGCGGAACAGGGCAGGATGAAGGTCTTTGTGACATTACACGAACGTATGTTCTATACGCACTTCTTTTTGCTTCGCGTCTCCTGTCCCGGGCATAGCCCGGGACAGGAGACGCCTGACTGCGGCGTGTATGATCCCCGCGGAGACTCGAGAGAGACACGTGCTGCCCCATGCTTAACCGAGCCAATCCACGGTGGTCGGGCGCTGAAATCCCGTAACGATAGAACTCAACGACGTCCTTCAGCTGCGATACAAAATGGCACGCCTATTTCACATCGCATGCGGACGCTACAGTAGACCTCAGAACCAAGACGATGGACAGAAAGCGCGGTAAGAGACGCGCTGGCCCTGCGAAAAGAATGAGAGTCTGTCCTAACCCTGGTCGTGTGGATTGTGTTGAGAGAAGAACAATCGGGCGAACCGCCTGTCATGGCCGAAACGCCCGCGGTCTCTCGGTTGCCATCCCCCGTGCGCTCTGATCATTGCATTGCACGGATCTGTGTGCTCTGTCAATTCGCTCGGATCACGGGCAGCCTGGTCCACGATAATAGCCTTCCCCTCAATCGCACGCGGGCACCACCGATTATCCCGAAAGTGACCATGTCGGGTTATGCCACACATGACACGACGAGCGTGGCGCTCTTCTTACTCTTCTTGCGACCGGATAGGATTCCGATAATCGAGTGCAACCATATCCCGTAACGGAGCGAAGTCCTTGTCATTGTTTGTGAAGGAGGGCCGTGGCGGCGATGATGGCGTCGGGGAGGTTTAAATTCTTCCCAGCACGACTTTTCCATAATCGTCGGATTTCTGCTGCTTTCCGAGCAATCTCTTCGGACACATTGATGACACGGTCGACGGAGACAATATAATTTTCCATATCAGTGCGGATTGTTTCGTCGTGATCCACGACCGTGGTGGAAAGAAGCTCACTGATTTGTATGACGGAGTGAAGGATTTGCACCCCTGGCCACCTCGGCGGAAAAACCGTTCAATTTTGCCCTTCCCGGCGGGACGGTACGGCTTGGCATGACGCAAATCAATGCCGAGTTCGGCGCACACCCTCGCTAAATAATGGGACGCATAGATGGACTTATTGTCGACGTGCAGAATTTCGGGAATGCTATAGCGCACAATCCTCCAAGCGCGGCCGATGCCCGCGGGTGCCGCCCACGGCGGGATGGGGAACTGCCCTGAAAAATGGGAAAAGCAGGTGCCCGAGGCACCCACCACAAACTCGCGATCGCATACGTAATGGCAGAGAGAATTCCGTGGGGGACAGGATGCTAATCCTAGCTTACGCCACGACGAACGGGCAGGAAAGGAACTCGCGAAGACCTTTATTGATGGGACCTAGCACGGCCGCGCCCGCCGCCCGATGAGAACCGGCATTGCCGCGCGGTTGTTGATCGCCTGTGTCCAATCCCCGGCGCACCCCTATGCCACGTAGCCGAACAACACGGA
>DAHWJO010000191.1:0-5984 GCA_027344105.1 Sulfobacillus sp. | reverse complement strand
TTCAATGGGCCGTACGGACTTTGTAGATAAATGCAGACCCCAGGACAAAGTAAAAAAATGTTACCAAAAAGAGCATGCGGTACGCGGTAGACAGGGAAACGACATGGGCCAGGGGCGCAATCAGAGCTCCAGCGATCATGCCAGCCCCGACTTGTCCGAGATTGAACGAAGCTTGCCAAAGCCCCATGCTCCTCCCTTCTGTCGGTCCGGGGGGCAGGACATCCACAGCAAGCGCCCAGTCGGTGGAAAGATAGATGCCATATCCTACCCCAAAAATTCCCCCCATCACGAAAATTGTGGGCATGTTATGGGTAAATACAAACGTGAGCGCAGTGGCTCCCATCAAAAGTCCTCCGGTTGAGACCAGGATTTTTCGCTTGTGGATACGGTCTGAAACCCAGCCCGCCGCCAGGACGGAGACCAATGAGCCCAGCGTGAGCAGCACCAGAATGTCAAATACGGTGTTTTCGGGGTTTTTAAGACCCACGGTGAATTTGAGATAGTAAAAAAGATAGTTTTCCAGGGTCGCAAAGCCGAGCATGACCATCAGTCGGGTGGAAAATACCCACCAGAAATCAGGATGCTGCCGGGGGGAGATCCACATCTGGCGGATTCCTTGCAAAACGCTGACGGGTTGAACTGACTGCTGCCGGGAATCTTGTTCCTTCACCCCAAACTGGGTGACGGCCCAGCCACCTGCCAATATTCCGGAGAGCACCCAGTACACTGAGGGATTGCCGAAATACCGCGGGGCCAAAGCACCAAATATTATAGCGAATTGGGTCATAAATCCCATCCATCCTGAAGCAGTGCCCCTCTGCGCCGTGCTGACCAAGTCGGGGATCAGGGCCTGGTAGGCGGCCTGGGCGAAATTGGCGAAGAACTGCACCAGAAAATATCCAGCGGCGAATACCAGCAGGGAGTGGGAGCCGTAGCCCATGAGCAGAAGCCCGGCAATATTGCCGAGAGTGCCCAAGAGAATATAGGGCCGCCGGCGGCCCCAGTGGTGGCGCACGCGGTCGCTGACCCAGCCCGCCCAGGGTTGGACGAAAGTGGCGATAATCGAACCGATGACGACGAGAATTGAGAGGATTCCTGTTGAGGCATTGCGGCCGACAATGTCCAAAATGGCCCGGGGCACAACAATAATAATTAACGCCGTCCACTGCACATTGGCTGTAAACCAATAGAAACTCAAGGTGAAATTCTTAGCGGGGGATAAATGTTTGATTTCGGTATTGACCTGCTGCACCCTATCCTCATCCTTCCAAGGTCAAGTTCGACGATAAAATTTATTCCACATGCCGTGTGAAAATCCTCTTTCACGGTATTTACTGATCGGAGAGGGGACCGTAATTTCGGTATAATCAAAAGGACAGGACCTAGCAGAGCTGAAAGAAGGGGACGGCGAATGGAACATGCGGGAAATATTCTGCCCAATGTGCTGCAGGCGGTGGGCCACACCCCTTTAATTGCCCTTCAGCGTGTGATTCCCGGCAATGGGGCGCAAGTCGCGGTGAAGTTTGAAGCTGTCAATCCAGGCGGGAGCATAAAAGACCGCATTGCTGGCGCTTTAATCGACAGCGCAGAGCGCGATGGGCGACTTCGCGCCGGAGGCACGATTGTGGAGGCGACAGCCGGCAATACAGGAATAGCTTTGGCCATGGCGGCTGCGGTAAAGGGTTACCAGGCGCTTTTTGTGGTTCCCGAGAAAATGAGTCCCGACAAAATTGCCATTTTAAAAGCTTTCGGCGCTTCCGTGCGCATCGTGCCTGAAGCTCCCAGAAACGACCCCGACAATTACCAAAATATTGCTAAACGGCTGGCCGAAGAGGTTCCCGGCGGCTGCTATATGGGGCAGTTTGAACAAGAGGCCAACGCCCTCGCTCATTTCAACACCACGGGTCCAGAAATTTGGGAAGCGTCCGGAGAAAGAGTCGCAGCCGTGGTGGCAGGGGCGGGAACTGGCGGCACCATCACGGGCATTGGACGGTACTTGAAGCAGAAAAATCCCGACATTCTCGTGATTGGCGCGGACCCAGTGGGTTCTATTTTTACGGGTCCCGTGGCCCCGTTTAAAATTGAGGGAATGGGAGAGGACTATTATCCCGCCACCCTGGATATGGATGTGGTGGACCGCTGGGTGGCGGTGGCTGACGAGGAGGCCTTTGCAATGTGCCGCCGGCTGGCCCATGAGGAAGGCATTTTGGCCGGGGGCTCATCAGGCGCAATGGTGCATGTGGCGATCCGGGTGGCCGAGAGTCTGCCGGCGGGGTCGCTGGTGGTGGCGGTGGCTCCAGATACCGGCCGCAACTATCTGAGCAATATTTTTAATGGCTAGGTCGTCTCCATTCCGGTTGCGGGGGCGCCACTCCCGCTGAGTTCTTTCTCCCTAATGCGGGCGGTGCTAAAATATCACTATCGGTGAAGTGGTGCGTGCATCAACTGCAGGATCCGGAACCTTGGGGCGCTGCAACATGGTTGCAGAAGCGTTGGGTTGATCTCAAAATTTGGAGGATAGCGATGCTGGAATGGTTGATTGGCAAGAGGCGAGGCACAAAAACACAACGGGTTCCCTCTGTTATTATGCCTGGTGAGGTATTGGAACTTATCGCGCAAGGTCAGAAAATCGTCATTCTGGACGTGCGCATGCAGCATGAGTACCGGCAAGGACACATCAAAGGCGCCCAGTTGATCCCCATTGCGGAGCTTAATAAGCGTACCCACGAGTTGCGCACGGAGGCGATGATTGTCACGGTCTGCCACACGGGACGCCGCAGCGCTCAAGCCGCCCGCATGTTGCGCACCCAAGGGTTTGAGGCACGCAATATGGTTGGCGGCATGGCCAAGTGGACTGGGCGCGTGGTGAAGTGAGGCCGCAGCCATCCCTGTAAGAGCACCGTTGTGGAGGAAGGGGAAAAAGCGATCATGTTTGTGGACCAGATTGTTGTTCGGGGCACGGGAGCTGTCGCAGTAGTCGGCGGGATAATTTTTGGGATGGTCGGAGTCCCTCAAATTATGTATTACCTGATAGGGGCGGGCATCATCCTCCTAGCCTTTTCTCTCGGATGGAGTGCGCGCTACCAGCGTGTGTTGGCCAATGTGCCGCAAGGAGGATATGAACCGACCGGAGAAGTCTATGTCAATCCCGGCGGAAGTCCTGTGGAAGTGTGGCATAAAGGAATCCGCCGGGTATACGTGCGACATCAGGCGGCCCAGTAAGTGCGGGGAAAATTTATTCTCCTGCTGGTGGCCGCCAACATGCTTTGGGCTGGCAATTACCTGGCCGGGAGGGTGCTCCGCATCAGCATGGGCCCGTTTACTCTTAACGGAATCCGGTGGATTGTTTCGGCAGCCATTTTGATGCTAATTGTGCGCCAGCGGGGAGAGCGGGTGCCCTTCCGGCAAGAATGGAAAGCATTTGTGCTCATGGGATTTATGGGCATGTTTCTGTTTTCGAGTCTGACGTATTGGGGACTTACCATGGTTCCGGCCGGTGAAGCTGGGTTGTTGTCCGGGTTCACCCCGTTGGCAGTACTGGTGGCAGGATTTCTTATTGCGGGGGACAGAGTCCGCCTCGGACAGTGGGCGATGGTGGCGGTGTCCATTGGCGGGGAACTGTTGCTGCTAGGAGGGAGTGGGTCGCAGTCCGGCAGTGTCATGGGGGCCCTTGTCCTGATTATGGCCGCATTGGCCTGGGGGGTATATACCGCTTTGGGGCGCCGCTACCGCCACCGATTTTCGGCTTTGGTGCTGACAGCGGGGGCCGCCGTGGGGGGAGTTGTCCCCTCCGCCCTGCTGGGCCTGTGGAACCTCTCATACCAGCCGGTCCAGTTGACGGTCGGGAGCGTTCTGGCTTTGGCGTACGTGAGCACTCTGGCTTCAGTGGTGGCATTCATGATGTGGAGTGCTGGGGTCAACCGGCTTGGCAGCGGGACAGCGGCACCCTATATGAATCTTTTGCCGGTGTTTACGGCAGTGTTGGCTGTCCTGCTTCTCCATGAAAGCTTGACCGTGACGCAGTTGGAAGGCGGGTTGATTGTCATTGCCGGCGCTGCCGGGGCGGGATTCATCCGCTCTCCCGCCCCGGTTACGGAGCAGCCGACGTCGATGCCTGAATGAGGTACGCCGCAAAATACTCGGGTGCAGGCATGCCCGTGAACACATAGGGTCCGGGCTCGCACCATGTGGTTGGAACTCCCAATACCTGGTGCTGTTGTCCCGTGGCAGGGAACTGGTCAACCTGAATGATATTGGCGCTAATCAGAGGCTGGAGGCGGGCAAACTGTATGGCCATAGCCACCACATGAGGACAGCGCATGCAAGTGGGGGAGACAAAAATCTGCGCCTGCACAGGATGTTGGATTTGGGCCAGCCATGACGATATGGGGGGCACCGTTGCTGTTGGGGACTGTCCAAAAGTGAGGAGAGCCTCGATCAAGGCCGTGTATTCCATTCCGCTGGGTGTCCCGCTAAAGCGGACGCCGAAAACGCCGTGGCTCTCGGACACGATCGTGGTGGTCGGGTCGAGCATCCCGCTGGCGAGAGGCAGGAGGTCCCGGTTGAGATTTTCTGGAGATAGACTGACAGTGTAATCCACGAGGTCCAGTGTGGCCTGGGTCAGAGAACCTTGGGGCAGGTCGGAATAGACGCGCAGGCTGAGATTTTCTCTTATCGCCTCCAGTGTGCGTCTCGTGCGCCGCTCATCATCCTCACTTAGAAACATGGGTGTTTTCCTCGCTTTCGGGAAGCAGGGTGCGGCCTGCCGATTGCCAGCACCAGCGCTCCGTATAGTCGTCCAAAGGGTAGTAATGGGTGATGACCAAATCCGGACGATTCGGAACGGGCACCAGGTTAGACCGGAATCTCAGCCTTTTAATATCACTTTGTGCACGAAATGACAAGATTTCCGACGTTGAGGGGATCGTTGCCGGCGAAGGGCAATACTTTTCGGCGAGTTCCTCCCACGTCATGCCAATGCGGTGTTGGAGGAGAGATTTAAGGTGGTGAAGCCACGATTCGGTGGCGTAGGGCTGCCACTGCACCAGCAGCCGATTCAGCATATGCGCCATCAGTTCCGGAGGCCACCATTCCGCGAGTGGGGAGTCCGGCGCATAAAGCAGTACGGCCAGATTGCTATTCAGACCGTCAAGCGCCCCAAAGGGGATCCCGAACAGGCGCCCCGTAGTGTCATTCCAAAAACGCAGGTACCAGCCAATATCGAGCAGTGCGGCAGGAAAAGGATTGAATCGCCGGATCCACTCTAGATATTCGGCCGGCAGGTCCAACAGCGGTGCGACATAGGGCCGGTATCCCGATTTGTAGAGCCACTGGTTGAGCTCTCCGCTGACGAGTGGCTCTTTTAGAGTGCGGGCAATCGTTACCAACAGGTCGCGTGAAATGTCTAGAACTTGGGATTGTTCGATTCGGGACAATTGTTTTTGCGACAAGGCGACTTTACTGGCAAGCTGAGCCTGGGACCAGTGCAAAGAATTTCGGTGCATCCGGATAGACTGCCCTATCGATTTATCAATTGTCATCGCCGGGAGTAGCCGCCCTTTCCCATAATGCTTTCAGTGTAGCATCCCGCCGCACTCTAGGGTGAAGCATACGCATAAAGCGTTAAGAAAAAGGTCATTCTAACCTTAAAACCGTAAGGGGAGTCAGCATGAAGATTAAGGAATTTCGGATGACCGGAAAATATCCCAATTTTGAGGTGCACACCATTCTGGATGATGGAAGTCAGAAGACGCAGGATGTTGAGATCGGCAATTTGGAGTACGTGGGCACATTGGATGAAAAGCAGCTCAAAGCACTGATCAAAGAGGCAGTGAAGGCCCATGAGGAACCTAGGCAGACAGAGGCCATGAACCAGCTTGTGGGGAAGTCTTTATAGGCAAATTGTGGGGGATGCCGAAGCAAAACATGCTACAATCAATCCCATCAATGCGATTGTGGGGATGGTGGCAAGCTTGGACAGCACA
>DAHWJO010000190.1:0-6004 GCA_027344105.1 Sulfobacillus sp. | reverse complement strand
TCCCTCCGCCGCTCTCCATAAGAGGTTTGCAATTGATTAAAAGAATAAAGAATAGACCGTATTTCGTCAATAGAATTAGTTAGTTGTCCTCATTGTAATCCGGCGAATTGTAGCGGGCGAAATGGGCTGCAGCTTCAGAACGCCGGGTATAGCCTAATTTGCTGAGAATATTGCTGACATAATGCTTGACAGTTTTATCGCTCAGAAAGATCAGCTGGCCGATTTCTTTATTGGTGCGTCCTTGTGCAATTAGCTCCAGCACTTTCTTTTCTTGAGCCGTCAGGGTTTCCACTGCGTCTTCAGACACCTTGGGGTTTCTCAGCCGGTCGAGCAGCTGGGACGTGACCTCGGGGCCAAACAGCGCACCTCCTTGGGCCACTGTGCGGATTCCGTCAATCACAGCCCTCCCGCGCGACTCTTTGAGAAGATACCCTGAGGCCCCGGCATTGACGGCGTCGACCACCAAATCCTGGCTGCCGAACGATGTCAGCATGATAATGCGCAGGTGGGGATCTTGTTCTTTCAATTTCCTGCAAACTTCCATGCCGTTGATATCAGGCAACCGGACATCAAGCACCACCACATCTACATTGTCTGGAATGTGGTCGACGGCTTCCTGGCCAGTTTCCCATTCTTGGGCCATAATCATATCGGACTGCCGTTCAATCATATTGCGCAGACCGATGCGCACAACTTCGTGGTCGTCTACAATAGCTACCCGTATGGCATTGTCTTCGGCCATTATTTGGCCCTCCTTAGCATCGAGTCTCACACTTATTATAGCCAGGGCGCTGTCAGGGTGACAGTGGTTCCCTCGTGCAGCCGGCTCTGGATGTCCATGCTCCCATGCCACTTGTCCATGCGCTTGGACATGTTGCGGACGCCGAAGTGCGTGTGGGTGACGTCTGGTTGGGGAACAAAGCCCTCGCCGTTGTCAGTGACCTGCACCTGATAATACTCGCTGGTGCTGTGCCAGTGGACCAAAATATGGCTGGCATGGCCGTGGCTGCGGGCATTGGAGACCGCTTCTTGGATGCTGAGCAGAAGATCGTGAATGCGTTCAGGGTGGAGGTCAAGGTATTGGGTGTCGTCGAACTCCATCGCGATATCATCCATGGGTCCCTGTCTCCGCAGCATATCCGTAAGAGCAATTTTGAAATCGATCGAAGTGGATTCCAAGCTCTGAATGAAAAATCTGATCTCCGTCATCAGCAGCCCCAGGGTTTCGCTAATGCGCACCAGTTCCTTGGTCGTGAAGGCGTCGAGCGTTTCGACAGAGTCCACCAGATTGTCGATGGACAGGGTCGTGCCGTACAGGGTCTGCAGAACGCCGTCGTGCAGGTCGCGGCCAATCCGCTCCCGCTCCTTTAGCGTCGCGAACGATTCCCTTTCCTGGTAGAAGCGGGCATTGGCAATCACGGCCGCCGCCTGGCGGGCAAAAAGTTCCACGATAGCTTGATCGTCCGTGGTAAACCCGCCCTCTTTTTCAGTGAGGTAGAGATGGCCCATCACTTGATTTTGATAGAGCAAAGGCAATCCCAGAAAACTCTCCATTTTCGGGTGATTAGGCGGAAACCCAACCGACGCGGGATGGTCTTGCAGCCTCTTCAGCCGGATGGGACGGCGGTGGCGGATCACTTCGCCCAATAGACCCCGTCCGGTAGGAAAAGGCCCCATAATTGCAATTTCTTCCGCGCTGATGCCGGAGGTGAAGAATTGGCTGATGGTATAAGAATCATCTACTTCCAGAACAGCGAGCGCAGCGTAGCGGGCCCCGGTCAGTTTGCGGGATACATCCACGACGTTTTGCACAATGTCGTGCCAGTCGCCCACCGTGGTCATCGCATACGAGGCTTCGCGCAAGGCCGTCAAGCCGTCGCGCTGGCGCTCAAGGCGCTGGTTGGCAAGAGTCACCGCCTTTTGCTGCTGGGACAAAATGCCAAAGACGAAATAGGAAAAGAAGCCCGTACCGATGATCAGAATCACGGCCAAAGCTAAGTCGTGCCAGCCGTGGGGAAGGTACGGGGCCGCGGCATAATGAAAGAGCACCATGGCACCGCCCACTCCCGCCATGGCCATTATGGTGGCGATCCAACGCCATGGCTTCACGGGAGATCTATTCGGATCATGGTGGTCGATGGATGGTGGCATCTCTAACCTCTCTAGCTCAATATCGATGTATATTGACTATAGCATTAAACTGGTGTGATGTCTTTTTATGCGTTTTTTCCATTCCGGAGCAGCTTTTTACGGATTTATTTGTGGGAGCCTTGATATACTAGTGACGCTGAAGGAACCTGTATCTGGAAGAGGAGCGACCATATGGCAGATGCGGAAATGGTGGGGCTCATCCTTGTGTTGTTTGCTGCGCTGGTGGGATTGTTTCACTTGCTCAGCCGGCTGTCATAGCACGGACGGTGTGTTGCGCCTAGGGGGACTGTATGGACTGGATATTGCTTGGCATCTCCATTCTCGTCATGATTTACCTGGTTTATGTGATTGTCCATCCTGAGAAATTTTAACTGCGTGCCCGGATATTGCGAATAATGGCATAATGAGGAGGGGAATCGTTGTCGATCCAAACGGCTGTCACCTGGCTTGTGGTGATTGCGGTATTTGCTATCACCGTTAAACCTCTGGGCACCTATATTGCCAGAGTCTTCACATTTCAGCCTACTGTGCTCGACAAGCCCCTGCGTCCCGTGGAGAATGCCATATTCCGCTGGATGGGACTCAGCCGCGACAGCACCATGACAGCCAAGCAGTATGGACTCGCGCTGGTGCTCACCAATCTGGCATGGATGCTCGGGGCGTATGCGCTGCTGAGAGTTCAGGGCGCTTTGCCCTTTAACCCCGCCCATCTCAAAGATATCGGCCCCCGCCTGGCGTTCAACACCGCAGCCAGTTTCACGACCAATACCAACTGGCAGGCCTATTCCGGCGAATTGACCATGTCCTATTTCTCGCAATTTGCAGTGCTGTCCTACCTTCAATTTGTCACGCCAGCCACGGGGGCAGCGGCGGCCATGGCCTTTTTGAGAATGCTGTCCGGGAGAAAAATGGGGAATTTCTTTGTGGACTTGACGCTGGTTGTGACACGGCTGCTGTTGCCATTGGCCATTATTGTTGCGTTGGTGCTGGTCGGACAGGGTGTGCCGCAATCTCTGGGCCCGTATCTTCATATCCACACGATCACCGGCCAGACGCAAGTGGTGCCCCAAGGTCCCATGGCTACATGGGAAGCGATTGAGCATCTGGGACAGAATGGCGGCGGGGTGACCAATGTCAACAGCGCCAATCCCCTCGAAAATCCCACGGCGTTCTCCAATTTTGTGGAAACAATTGCCATGGGATTGTTGCCCGTAGCATTTTTTTACGCTTTCGGTGTGATGACGGGGAAGAGAAAACTAGGGTGGACCCTCATCGGGGTGGCGGCCGTCTTTTATCTCATTATGTTGGCGCTGCTGTATTTTCCGGAAGCGGCTGGGAATCCGGTCATTAATGCGCTGGGGCTGCATACCCACGCCAACATGGTGGGCAAAGAAGTGCGCTTTGGGCTAGGGGGCACGTCCATCTTCGAGACGTCGACCATGGCCTTCACTACGGGGTCCGTCGTCAGTGCCCATGACAGCTACCTTCCCCTCTCTTCCCTCTCTTTCTTTTTAGGAATGTTTTTGAATATGGTTTTCGGCGGGTCAGGCACCGGACTGCTCAATATGCTGATGTTCGTGATTATCACCATCTTCCTTATGGGACTCATGGTGGGCCGGACTCCGGAATTCCTGGGCAAGAAGATTGAGGCCAAAGAAGTCTCCCTCGCCTCCATTGCATTTTTAATCCACCCTCTGTTGATTCTGGCCGGCACGGCTGTCGCCGTGGCCGACCCAGCAGGACTGAGCGGCATTTTGAATTCCGGGCCGCACGGGCTGTCGGAAATCCTCTACGCGTTTACCTCGGCCGCGGCTAACAACGGCTCAGCGTTTGCTGGATTGAAGGCTGCTCTGCCATTTTATGAGGTGGCTATCGGTGTGGTTATGGTTCTCGGACGGTATGCCTCCATCCTGGTAATGCTTCTGGTGGGGGAGTCGCTCGCTAAAAAGAGGACGGTGCCCGAAACGTCGGGCACCATGCACACGGATACCGTTCTCTTTGGTGGGATATTATTTGGTGCAGTAGTGGTGCTCAATGCGCTGACATTCTTCCCCGTGATGGCTCTGGGACCTATCGCCGAGCAGTACTTAATGATGGCGCACCATCTCTTTTGATGCCCATGCGCCAGAAAGGAGTGTGAATTCTTGGCAACGCAAGAAGTATCAGGGCAGCGGAGCTATACGGCCAGCATCATAAAGGCAACATTTCGCAAGCTGGACCCGCGGGAAATGATTCATAATCCGGTGATGTTCGTCGTGGAAATCGGTACGGCCGTCGTGATATGGCTGACCTTTACCGACAAGGGGGCAGCCAACCGCAGTTATGACCTGATTGTCGCCATCATTCTTCTGCTCACGATTTTATTCGCCAATTTTGCGGAGTCGTTTGCTGAAGCGCGGGGGCGTGCTCAGGCAGACTTTCTGCGGCGCGCCAAGTCTTCTACACGGGCCAAGGTTCTTCTGCCCGACGGCACCACGTCATGGGTGGATGCCGCCCAACTTGGCAAAGGAGCAAAAGTCCTGGTTGAAGCCGGTGACGTGATTCCCGGGGATGGAGTGGTGGTGGAGGGGGTCGGTTCTGTGGACGAGTCCGCCATCACCGGAGAGTCGGCGCCGGTTGTCAAGGCTGCTGACGACGGGGTGACTGGAGGCACGGTCCTGCTGTCAGACCGACTGGTCATAGAAATTACTGTGAATGCTGGAGAGACTTTCCTGGACCGGATGATCGCCTTGGTGGAAGGTGCAGAACGGCAAAAAACTCCCAATGAGATTGCCTTGTCCGCTTTGCTGGGGGTTTTGACGTTGATTTTTGTCTTGGTCGTGGTGACTTTGGTGCCCATTGCCCGCTATTTCGGGCCGCACGCGGCCAACATCACGACGATGGTGGCCCTCCTCGTCTGTCTCATTCCCACCACCATCGGCGCGCTGCTTTCAGCCATCGGCATTGCCGGCATGAACCGGGTGTCCCTGGTGAACGTGGTGGCCAAAAGCGGGCGGGCTGTCGAAGCGGCTGGAGATATCGACACGATCATTTTGGACAAGACGGGAACTATTACCATCGGCAACAGGATGGCCACAGAATTTTTGCCGGTGCCGGGTGTGACGTTGGAGGAACTAGCTGAGGCTTCTTTAATCTCCTCCCTGGCCGATACCACACCGGAAGGGCGCTCTGTCGTGGAACTGGCAGAAAGCCTGCTGAAGTTGCCGCAGACCCCGCACTATGACGGAGAGGCTGTGCCTTTTTCCGCCCATACGCGAATGAGCGGGATCGACCTGGCGGACGGACGGCAGGTCCGCAAGGGGGCTGTCAGCGCAATTAGGGATATCGTCCAGAATGCGCCAGACGCCTTGGAGCAGAACGCGGAGGTTGTGGCCAAGGATGGCGGCACGCCTCTGGCCGTGGAGGTTGACGGCCGGGCGCTGGGAATCATCCGCCTCAAGGATATCGTGAAATCCGGCTTGAAGGAACGGTTCAATGACTTTCGGGCCATGGGCATCCGCACGGTGATGGCGACTGGGGACAATAAAATTACAGCGGCGGTGATCGCGCAGGAAGCGGGTGTCGATGACTTTATCGCGGAGGCGAAACCCGAAGACAAGATTGAATTGATCAAGAAAGAGCAAAACGAGGGCAAGCTGGTCGCCATGACCGGCGACGGGACCAACGACGCGCCGGCCTTGGCGCAGGCAGACGTGGGGCTGGCGATGAACAGCGGGACGATGGCAGCTAAGGAGGCCGGCAATATGATTGACTTGGACTCCAATCCGACCAAGCTGCTGGATGTGGTGATGGTAGGCAAGCAGCTGCTTATTACGCGGGGGGCGCTGACGACCTTTTCCATTTCCAATGACAT
>DAHWJO010000018.1:0-34814 GCA_027344105.1 Sulfobacillus sp. | reverse complement strand
GCAGCGGTCTTGGGCATGCCGTCGCTCACGGCGGGAACGACCGTGGAAGTCTACGGCGTGCGTTCCGCCGCGACGGTGACCCCTACGGCAATAGCTGCGCCGCCGGACCGCGCCAGGGCCAAGGTGACAGCCAACACGGCTGGGGTTGTCACACTGGTATCCAAAAAGTTGGGAACCCTGTCTTACACAATTCCCACGGCGGGACCGGCAAAATGGCTTAGTGGACTCAAAGCTGGGCGGCGCGTCGTAGTTCTCGCTAATCCCGCGACGCATGGCGTGTTGCGGCTTATGCCAGCCAAAATTGCTCCGTGGCGTAAAACCGCAGCCCTTGACCAGCATAATGTGGCAGGTCAGCTTACTAGCGACAGCGCCAGTGCCATCAGCTTGAAAACCGCTTGGGGTACAGCCACCATTGCTCCCGGATCCCGAACCATTACCGTGATATCGCCGGGACACCCGGGGACCGCACTGTCTCAAATCCCACAGGGCGCGAATCTCCTGATTCATATCACGGCGCAGGATCTCAGCGTGCGTGTGCTGAATTCGGCTCACCCGGCGGGATAGAAATCGGTTGTTTGTGTCAACGCGCCTGGGGCGTATTCAGGACAGACGTGGATGCGTTTCAGGCTCACCGCAAGGACTGAATCCCGAAAGAGAGGTCAAACGCCGTTTGTCCATCGGAATATTATTAAAACTATGCGCCAACCCATTTCCGGCTGCTGGGCATAAAGGCAGCAACCCCGGTCCGTTTACTAGAAAGATCAAAGAAATCAGGCATCCGCTATCCCTTGTCTCTAGCAAGCGGCAAATACGGTTATGGGTGCACAGCACCTTCATGGAGGGTGAGAAATTATGAATGTCCGCAAAGTCATTGGAGGATTGGCGATGCTGAGCGCGGTGGGGGTACTGGCAGCCGGTTGCGGAAGCTCTGCAGCCGCTGCCAGCCCGCCAGCGCCCGCTAGTTCTTCTGCTGCCTACCATCATGCCAAGGGTAAAAAGACGAAAAAGTCTGATGTGCATGTCAGAGGCCGGGTCACCTCAATCTCGTCAACTGCTTTGACCTTAACGACTAAAAAGGACAAAACGAAGGTCTTTGTTTTGACTCCTGGAACCGCCTATCAGCAGCACCGCAAGACCATTCTCCCGTCGCTTGTCAAAGTCGGCAACTCCGTGGTGGTCGCGGCCAAGCATCTTCATGGGGCGATGATTGCCCTGAAGGTTAATCTCACATAAGGGGACAGTGGCGGGCTTGGCGCGGCGGTGATTGCTCCGGACGGGGCGAACTCAGAACGGGTGGATGTCTAGCAACCGCACAGAGAAAAAGGAGAGCAAACCAGGATGGTTTCCCACGGAAAGTTAGCAATGGCGGGTGTGCTCGCGGCGGGACTGATCAGTACCACCGTCGCCTTGGGCGCGCATCATGGGGGGCACGGAAAACACAAAAAAGCCGGGACAGGGGTGACGCATGTCAGTGTGGCTGCAGCCCGGCTTGGCACAGTGTCTTCTGATCTGGTGCTCAGCGGGGTTGTTCAGTCCAGCGGAGCCTTGAATCTAGCCCCGAGCGTGACAGGACGCGTTGCCACGATTGCGGTGAAAGTAGGGCAGACGGTGACCCGGGGCCAAGTGGTGGCGACGCTGGGCGATAGCCTGGCTCAGGCGCAGATGGCTCAGGACCAGGCTGCAGTGGCGGCTGCGCAGGCCAAAGTGACAGCCGCCTCGCAAGGCGCTTCCCCGCAGACCATTCAAGTGGCGCAGGCGACGGTGGCTAAGGCCGTCCAGACCCTGCATGCCGCACAATCCGCCTACCAAGAGGCCCAGGCAGTCTACCAGGACCGCATTCCCGAGCAGCAGCCTGTGATTAGCGCCCAAAATCAAGTGAAACAGAGCGAAGCGGCGGCCCAGGTGGCCCAAGCCGCTGTCCAGGCGGCAGAGGTCAAGCTGGCTCAGGCCGAGTCCTCTGCGCAAACTTCGCCCGCCAATGTGTTGCCGTCCACAATAACAGCGGACCAGCAGGCCGTGGCGGCGGCTCAGGCTCAGTTGAAGAACGATCAGGCCGCTCTGGTCACGGATGAACAGACCGTGCAGACGGCAGAAAGTACTTTGTCAACGGACCAAACGCTATATGGTACGATGGCGGGCCAATATGCTGCCGACGAAGCGGCTTACCAGGAGGCCCTGCTGGACTACAACAGCTGGCAGGGCTATGGCAGCAACCCTTACACCGCTACGCTCAGCAAGACCCAAACCGTGGCACAGCAAGCATCTCAGGCTTACAACACGCTGCAGTCCGCTCAGAGCGCGGTGCAGGCCGCCCAAAGCGCTGTGGCCGATGAGCAGAAGACTATTGTCAGCGATCAGGCGGCTGTGGACAGTGCGCAGGCCGCTTTAGAGTCTGCCGGGAACTCCTTAACGGGGCAGCAGGCCAGCAATCAGCTGTCTGTCGAGGCCGCGCAGGCCGCAGTGGGCCAGGCCAAGGCGCAGGCTGCCCAGTCCGCGCAGGCAGTGCAAGCAGCCCAGGCCGACCTGGTCCAAGCCGAGGCGCAGTACAATGACCGCACCAGCGCCAACCAGACATTGTTGGCGGCGAAGAATGCTGTCAGCGCTGCCCAAACCGGAGTGCAAGCGGCTGAGGCGCAACTGGCAGCGGCGCAGGCCCCCCCAAGCTCTGCTGCTCTAGCTGCTCTCCAGGCTGGTGTGTCTGAGGCGCAGGCTGCGTCCGGCGTCTTGGCGGCCGAGCTGCGCCGGAACACGATTGTTGCCCCTTTCTCCGGGGTGGTCACAGCGGTCACGGATACAGTGGGGGCTCTCGCCAGTCCCGGAGCCCCTATACTATCTATGGAAAGTTCTCAGATGGAGATTCAAGCGGCATTGAGCCAAAATGACATGGCAGCCGTCAACACCGGCGACAGCGTGACGGTGACGGCTCCGGGCGTGTCGGCCACGGTGAAGGCCAGAGTGGCCGCTGTCTCCCCTAGCGGCAATTCAGCATCGCTAGCCTTTGCGGTGATGGTGACCCCTGACCAGACCCCGTCGTGGCTTAAGGCCGGAGAATTCGTGTCGCTGGATGTTCTGACGCGCACGGTTCACAATGCGGTGATTATTCCTTCGGATGCCATTGTGACGTTCAATGGCAAAGATCAGGTCTTTGTGGTAGGAAAAGGGCACAAGGCGGTATTGGAAACGGTGGTGCCGGGACTGTCCAATGGTGTGGACACCCAGGTCACCGGAGTGAGGGCCGCAAGCCCGGTAGTGGTCTCTGGGCAAACCTATCTGTCCAGTGGCAGTGTGGTCAGAGTCAGCCAGACATTGTCTGTCCCGTCAAGCTTTCAAGGCTCGGCGGTGGGAGGATTGGATTCTGCTGCCGCCCCTGCTGCAACGGCCGCAGCGGGCGGCAAGAAGGGAGCTGGCAAGTGAACCTGACTGCCCTCTCAATCCGCAGACCTGTGACCGTTCTCATGATTTTGGGCGCCTTTGTGCTCTTCGGGATTGTGGCCTTTACCAAGCTTCCTGTCCGCCGTCTGCCCAACGTCAGCTATCCCTTCATCCGGGTCGTCATCGGCGACCCGGGAGCTAGCGCATCCACCATCAGCAGCACGGTGACATCCCGGGTGGAGGACGCTCTGACAAGCGAAACGGGTATTCTCTCCATGGTGGGTACGTCGGCGCCGGGACGGGCGGAAGTCGCGATTCAGTTTGTGGGCGGCACCAATATCGACCAAAAGGCCTCAAGCGTGGCCCTGGACCTGGACAAAATTGCCAGGACGCTGCCGGCCACGGCTACCGCTCCCTCCATTATCAAGGCCAATCCTTCTGCGCTGCCTATGATGAATGTCGCGTTGTCCGGTCCTTTGGCGTCTTCCCAGCTGTTTAGTTTGGCCTCCACCATTGTCGCCCCCACACTTCAGGAAATTCCTGGGGTGGCTCAGGTCAGCGTGGTGGGCGGCCGCCCCGCCGTGATCAACATTGCGGTGCACAACGCAGCGCTTCAGGCTTACGGAATCACTTTGCCGGAGGTGCTCACCGCTCTGAAAGCGGAAAACACCTCGGTTACCGGGGGCCTCACTATCGTCGGCAACCAGGAACTGGCAACAAAGACGGAGGGCGGGTACGCATCTGTGCAGGCCCTGCAGGATTTGCCCATTGCAAGCCGGCCCGGGGGGGCGGTGCTGCTGAGCAATCTTGCCACCGTCTCTCCCAATTTGGCGGCCGCGCAGTCTTTTGCGACACTAAACGGGCATCCGGCCGTCGGATTGGTGATCACGGCCTCCTCTACAGCGAATTCCCTGCAGGTGGATAATCAGATTCGGAGCGCTCTTGCGGCTATGGGGGAGCAGTTGCCTCCCCATGTGCACACCGCCATTACCGGGGATATTACCAATTACACCAGGGCGGCCCTCGCCAATGTGGAAGGCGATTTGGCGCTGGGCATTGTCATGGCTGGTCTGGTCCTGCTGCTCTTTTTACGCAGGATCACCAACACCCTGATCGTGATGGTAGCCATTCCCGTGTCGCTTGTCAGCACCTTCGCGGTGATGTATTTTCTCGGGTTTAGTCTGGATTTGATTTCCCTGATGGCGCTCTCTTTGCTGATTGGCATTTTGGTGGATGATTCTATTGTCGTGCTGGAAAACATCCACCGGCATCTGATGATGGGGAAAGATCCCGATAAGGCAGCGGTCGATGGCCGCATGGAGATCGGGGCCGCGGCGGTAGCTATCACTCTGACCGACGTGGTGGTCTATGCGCCGATTGCTTTTCTCAGTGGCAATGTCGGACAGCTGTTCCGGGAATTTGGCCTCACGATTGTGGCGGCGACGCTATTTTCGCTGCTGGTTTCCTATACTCTAACCCCAATGCTGGCCGCCCGCTGGAGTGCGCGGCCCGCTGCCGTCCGTTCCAACGTCCTCACCCGGGCGGGTGACGGGTTCGAACGCGGATTTGAAGCGATGCGCTCAGGATACCGCCGTGTGATCGGGTGGACCCTCAGCCACCGCATTCTGACATTTAGCTTGGCGGTCCTGTCACTTATCGGTACGCTGGCTTTTGTTGCCTCAGGCGCCATCCCGACGACCTTTGTGCCGCGGGAGGACAACGGGGTCTTTACAGTGAACGCGACGCTTCCTCCCGGCACACCCCTGTCACAAAGCCAGGCGACTCTGGCCAGTCTGAGCCGCCATATTCAGTCAATGCATGGAGTTACCACAGTCTTCCTGTCTTCGGGGTACGGGGGCGGGGTGGGTGCTGGACACAATATTGGCCAGATTACGGCGGACCTGGCTCCACGGGGCGAGAGGCCCTCCATCTACACATTTGTCAAGCAGGTGGATAAAATGGCCCGCAAGTACCCGGGCCTCAAAGCGCATGCGCATGTGCAGAACCCACTGATCGCCGCGGGGGCCCGCGCCGCCGCCATCAACATTCTGGGGCCCAATTTGGACGAGGTGAATACGCTGGCAGGCGCAGTGCTGGCGCAGGCCCAAAAGAATCCGGCTGTGACGGAAGTGTCCGATTCGGTGGCAGCGCCAACGCCAGAGATGACGGTCAGCATTAACCATGCGGTTTCCGCTTATCTGGGGGTGTCGACGTCATCCGTGGGCACTACGGTGTCCGCCGCGCTCGGGGCTGCTGCCGTACCTCCGATCGTGCCGAGCAGCACCCAGCCAGCCATTCCGGTGCAGTTGAGCCTGGCAGGCAGTCCTGACCTGACGGCCTCTCAGATCGCGCAGATTCCCGTAAGCGCCGGAGTCCATGGGGCAGTGCCGTTAGGGCTGGTGGCCCGACTGGCCGAAATTCCGGGATCCAGCAAGATTACGCAGATAAACCGGGAATATGCTGTGTCGGTGTCGGCCTCCAGCGCCTCGGGCAATGTGGGGCCGGCCAATCAAGCGCTCTTGGCTGCTGTCCAGAAGGTCGGCCTGCCCACGGGATACAGTTATCAAGTAGCGGGTCAGGCAGCTCAGCAGGCCCTGGCCTTCGGCCCCTTGATTCAGGCCTTGCTGCTGTCAATTGTCCTGCTCTACATGCTGATGGCGGCGCTGTATGAATCGTTTGCCGAGCCTTTTGCGATCTTGCTATCCCTGCCGATGGCGACGGTCGGGGCATTTCTGGGATTGTGGATGACAGGGTTGCCCCTCTCAATTTTCTCGCTGCTGGCGCTGATTATGCTGATGGGACTGGTGGCCAAAAATGCCATCTTGCTCATCGATTACACGAAAACGCTGAGACGGCGCGGGATGGAACGCAACGAGGCGGTTATCGAGTCGGGAGCTACCCGGATCCGGCCAATCATCATGACGACCGCTACGATGATTGGCGCCATGCTGCCTTTGGCCATCAGTCACGGGTCGGGATCGTCTGAACGCATGCCCATTGCCGTAGTGCTGATTGGTGGGTTGACGTCATCCACTCTGCTGACCCTGTTGGTGGTGCCGGTGCTGTACACGATGATCGACGATGCGGTGCAGTGGCTGCGCACGGTGCTTCCGCACTCCCGCTCGACATTCGCCGAGGCTCATGCGCAAGGAGTGGACAACGGCTGAAGGCGGTAGAGAACTGGTACGCAATAGAGCGGGACAATATTGCGGCATTTGGCGCCTGCGAATCCGGCTGATTATCAGGCCTTGTTGACGGTCCTAGGACCGTCAACAAGGCCTTTTGACTGGCGAAAAGCAGACAGGTGTGAGCCGCGCCCCGGGCGGACAAATTCTGTGAGGTTTTGCTGAACAGATTCGCTGCAGAAGAGACAAGACGCCTCCGGACCGCAATGCCCGCCATAAGACATTGTTTCACGGCAAGGGCCATACTCACTGGCGGGTCTCGCCCCTATCAGATGCAATTTTCCCGGCTGACAAACAACGGCCTACCAGGAAGATAAGGAAAGAAAGGAACTGCGTCTTGCAATTTGGCCATACCCGTGATATTCTATACATCGTCACTACTGACGGCGACAATCTTGTCCCCGGTATACGTTTGGTACAAGGGGCGGCCGCATAAGAATATGGTGGATGTAGCTCAGTTGGTTAGAGCACCAGGTTGTGGCCCTGGGGGTCGGGGGTTCAAGTCCCCTCATTCACCCCAATAAAATTTTTGTTGCCCGGTTTGCCGGGATTTTTTGCGCCCGTAGCTCAGCTGGATAGAGTGTCGGACTTCGAATCCGCAGGTCGTAGGTTCAAATCCTACCGGGCGCACCAGGCGAGGGTGATGGAATGGCAGACATGCGAGACTTAGGATCTCGTGCCGCAAGGCGTAAGGGTTCAAGTCCCTTCCCTCGCACCATTGCACGCGGAAGTAGCTCAGCGGTAGAGCATCGCCTTGCCAAGGCGAGGGTCGCGGGTTCAAATCCCGTCTTCCGCTCCATTTGTCGAGGCGTCTAACGCCTCGTTTTTTTTCATGGCTTGGACACTGTCCCGTCACATGTTATAATCAACTTATTTGTATCGGGCATTTGAGGAGGAATTAAGAAATAATGCAGGTGGCATTGCAGCGGTTGCCCAATTCGGTGGCGAAAGTTTCGGTTACGATTGACCCCAGCGATTTAAATAGTGCGATGGATAAGGCATTTCGCTCTGTCGTTGGCAAGTACAATATTCCCGGTTTCCGGCGCGGGAAGGTGCCTCGCCAGATTTTTGAGCGGTTTGTAGGCCGGGAAGTGATTCTTGAAGAAGCAGCCCATCAGCTGGTCGAGAACCATTATTCGGAGGCTCTGTCCGAGGCTGCGGTGGAGCCAGTGGCTGAACCGCGCATCAATATTACCAAACTTGATGACGGACAGCCTTTCGAATTTGATATTGAAGTGGAAAGCAAGCCGTCAATTGAATTGCCCGACTACGCCGACTTGCTGGCAGAGCCTCTGGCAATTCTGGAAGCCACAGACGAACTGATCGCTGAGGAATTGGCTCAGGTCGCCAAAGGGCAGGCGCAGATGGTCCCGGCTGATGAGGAGCCTGTAGGAAAAGGACACCGGATTACGGTGAGTCTTAAAGGCTTCTTAGAGGGCGAGGGCGAAGAGGCAGAGCCGTTTGTGGATGATGACTCCTATGTCATTGAAATTGGCGCTGGCACTGTAGTCGAGGGGATGGAAGATCAGCTGCTGGGATTAATGGTCAATGAGCCTGCGGAGATCAAACTAACCTATCCTGAACAGCACCCTGAAGTGGCACTGGCGGGGAAGCCCGTTCGTTTTGAGGTTACCGTGCTGGAAAACAAGCGCCCTGAGGTTCCTGAAATTGATGACGATCTGGCCAAAGCAATTGGGTTGGAGTCCATGCAGGAATTGCGGGACCAAGTCACGAATACTTTAAAATCCCGGTTGTTGGAGCAGGCCAAGAATGAGCGACTCCAAACAATCATGGGTAAACTAAAAGAGCGCGTGTCCGTTGAAGTGCCTCAGGCGATGGTGGACCGGGCCATTCACAACCAGTTGCATGAACTTGAAACCACGCTCGAGCGGATTGGGGCCAATACGGAAGAGTACCTGGAAAGCAGGCAAATCACTCCGGAGGCATTGCATGAAGAACTGAGGCCAGCGGCCGCGGAGCGGGTTAAGGAAGAGGTTTTGTTGGAAACTGTCGCGCGGGCCGAGCATCTTGAGGTTTCTGACGACGAGGTTATCCAATCCATCAAACCCGTGGCGGATATGTATCGCCAGCCTCTGGATGATATTGTCCGCTGGTTTCGCAGCACCGGAGAATTCGAGGCCGTGCGTTCCAATCTGCTGCTGTCTAAAGCGGGCGATTACCTTGCCTCGACGGTAACTGGACAGCCAGACAAAGGAGAGTGAACGATGAGTTTCAGCTACCTTATTCCGATGGTGGTGGAGCAGACCAACCGCGGCGAGCGGTCGTATGACATCTATTCACGCCTCCTCAAAGAGCGCATTATCTTTCTGGGCAATGCCATTGATGATGATGTGGCCAATTTAATTGTCGCGCAGCTGCTCTTTTTGGAAAGCGATGATCCGGATCGGGATATTCATGTCTATGTCAATTCTCCCGGGGGATCCGTAAGCGCAGGGCTGGGTATCTATGATACCATGCAGTATATAAAGCCGGATGTGTCTACGATCTGTGTGGGGATGGCCGCGAGCATGGGGGCTCTCCTGCTGGCTGGCGGGGCTGCAGGCAAGCGGTTTGCTTTGCCGAATTCCCGCGTCATGATTCATGAACCCTGGATCAACAATCTAGGGGGCAAGACTACAGATGTGGAGATTCAGATGAAAGAGTTGTTGCGGAGCCGGGAGTCGTTGGCAGGAATTTTGGCAAAGCACAGCAATCACTCTGTAGAGCAGATTTTGGAGGAAACGCAGCGGGACTACTGGATGACAGCAGCCGAGGCGCGTGATTATCAATTGATTGACGAAGTTGTAGAACCGCGTGGCAAAACGGTCCCTGAAACGCCGGCCGAGGAATAACTTATGGTCAGCTTGGTGATTGTAGGGGTGTCAAAGAGGGGGGCTTATAATGTTCAAGTTCACCGATGAAAAAGGTCAGTTAAAATGCTCGTTTTGTGGCAAATACCAGGATCAGGTCAAACGGCTTATAGCCGGACCCGGTGGTGTCTACATCTGCGACGAGTGCGTGGAGCTCTGCTCGGAGATCATCGAGGAAGAACTCAGCGACGATGTCGAATTTGAGTTAAAGGACATCCCCAAGCCGCAGGAAATACGAGCGATACTTGACCAGTATGTGGTAGGTCAGGACCGCGCCAAAAAGACCCTGTCGGTGGCGGTGTACAACCACTACAAGCGCATAAACCTTGGCAGCAAAGTCGATGACGTTGAACTGCAAAAGTCCAACATTTTGATGTTAGGCCCTACCGGTTCCGGCAAGACCCTGCTCGCCCAGACCCTAGCTAAAATCCTCAATGTGCCTTTTGCCATTGCGGACGCGACGTCTTTGACCGAAGCGGGCTACGTGGGCGAGGATGTTGAAAACATCCTTCTCAAGCTGATCCAGGCTGCGGATTACGATGTGGAAAAGGCTGAAAAAGGCATTGTCTACATTGACGAGGTCGACAAAATTGCTCGTAAATCCGAGAATCCGTCGATTACGCGCGATGTGTCAGGTGAAGGTGTGCAACAGGCTTTGCTGAAGATTCTTGAAGGTACGGTGGCTTCTGTTCCCCCTCAGGGTGGCCGCAAACATCCGCATCAAGAATTCATTCAGATTGACACCACGAATATTCTCTTCATCGTGGGAGGGGCATTTGACGGGGTTGACAAGCTGATCAAACGGCGTATTGGCCGCAAAGGTCTAGGATTCAACGCGGAAATTCAGATGGTGGAGCAAAACATCGGCGATGTGCTGTCGAAGATTATGCCCGAGGATTTGCTGAAATTCGGCTTGATTCCGGAGTTTGTCGGACGGTTGCCGATTTTGGTGACTCTGGATGCTCTGGATGAGGCGGCACTTGTGCAAATTCTGACCGAACCGCGCAATGCCTTGGTGAAGCAGTATCAGAAAATGCTCACCCTGGACAACGTGGAACTCGAGTTTAAAGACGAGGCCGTTCG
The DNA here is from genome assembly GCA_027344105.1 of Sulfobacillus sp. Taxonomy (GTDB): domain Bacteria; phylum Bacillota; class Sulfobacillia; order Sulfobacillales; family Sulfobacillaceae; genus Sulfobacillus. The sequence continues at coordinate 24,304 of DAHWJO010000018.1, read as the reverse complement.
CGCGGTGGCTCGGGAGGCCATGCGGCGCAATACTGGAGCCCGGGCACTGCGAGCGATCATTGAGGATATTATGCTCAATGTGATGTACGATATTCCGAGCCGGACAGACATTGCCAAATGCATCATTACCCAGGATGTGGTGGAAAAGCGTGATGAACCTCTCTTGGTGACCCAGGACCGGGCGAAACGTCCTAAGAAGCAAAAAGAAGAAACGGCCTGAACTGGAAAATATGTTTCCGCATGCCACAAGGCTCCCTCACTGAACCGTGAGGGAGCCTTGTAGTTTGCGGCTTAAAGCGGGGAGGATTGGGCATAATTACCATAGATGGGCAGAAAGTGGCTCCAGCATTTGGAGTTCTGACAAAGGGGCATTCGGGTCACACTAGGAGAGCGGACGGCCTTACAAAATTCATCGCGGAGACGCGGGGAGGAGGGGTATAGTGAACCTCGCTAACATCGTGACGTTCATTCAGTTCTTTTTCGCGATTGTGATTGGACTATATTTCTGGAACCTGTTGAAATCTCAGCAGGGCAACAAGGTGGCTGTGGAGCGGGAGTCCAAGAAGGAGATTGAGAAGTTGCGCAGGCTGCGGTCGATCCACCTGAGCGAACCCCTGTCGGAGCGCACCCGGCCTGCGCGATTCGACGAGATTATCGGGCAGGTGGAAGGCATCCGGGCATTGAAAGCGGCGCTGTGCGGACCCAATCCGCAGCATATCCTGGTCTATGGCCCTCCAGGCGTGGGGAAGACGGCGGCAGCCCGGCTCGTTCTGGACGAGGCCAAAAAGACGTCGTGGACACCGTTTCAGGCCGACGCCAAATTCATCGAACTGGACGCCACCACGGCGCGCTTTGACGAACGAGGAATCGCCGACCCGCTGATTGGTTCCGTGCATGATCCTATCTACCAGGGCGCGGGACCTCTGGGAATGGCCGGCATCCCCCAGCCCAAGGCAGGGGCAGTGACGAAGGCGCACGGGGGCATTCTCTTTATTGACGAAATTGGCGAGTTGCACCCTATTCAATTGAATAAGCTGCTGAAGGTGCTGGAGGACCGGCGGGTGATGTTGGAATCGGCCTATTACAATTCAGAGGACAGCAATGTGCCATCACATATCCAGGATATCTTTGAGAATGGGCTGCCCGCCGATTTCCGGCTTATTGGCGCAACCACACGGCAGCCCCATGAAATTCCCCCGGCCATCCGCTCGCGGTGCGTGGAGGTGTATTTCCGCTCGCTGCTGCCTGACGAGATCCAGACCATTGCGACCAATGCGGTCAATAAGCTGGGAATGGAGACTGAGCGGGGCGCCATTGACGTCGTCAAGCATTACGCCACTAATGGGCGGGAAGCTGTGAACCTGATCCAGATCGCGGCGGGTCTGGCTATGACCGAGGGCCGGCGCGCGCTGTCGCAGGCGGATGTCGAGTGGGTGGTGACTTCGGGCCAGTATAACCCGCGCCCGGACAAGAAGGTTGGCAGCGAGCCGCAAGTCGGGGTGGTCAACGGGTTGGCGATTTATGGGCCCAATTTGGGCACGGTGCTGGATATCGAGGCAGCGGCCCATCCGGTGGAGCCGGGTCAGGGACGGCTGTTTGTGACGGGGATCGTGGATGAAGAGGAAGTGGGGACGGCGGGACGGACCATTCGGCGAAAGTCTATGGCCAAGAGTTCAGTAGAAAACGTGTTGACGGTTCTACACAATCAAATGCACCTTGAACCGCGAGATTTTGATTTACACGTGAATTTTCCAGGTGGGGTGCCGCTCGATGGACCATCTGCAGGAGTGGCGATCGCCACAGCCTTATACTCGGCTATGACGGGTCGGGCCTGTGACAGCCGGCTGGCGATGACGGGGGAACTGTCCATCCGCGGATTGGTGAAGCCGATTGGCGGAGCGGTCGCCAAAGTTGAGGCGGCCAAGCTGGCTGGATGTCGGCGTGTGCTTATTCCTCGTGACAATTGGCAGGAGGTGTTCCGTGACGCCGGTATCGACGTGATTCCCATCGACGAACTCCAGCAGGCTCTCGATTTGGCGACGGTCGCGGAGACAGAAAAGCGGTCGGGCACGGTGCCGCAGACCGATCTGCTTACGGCGAGCCCGTCTCCTTCCGTGGGATCGTAAGTCGGAAAGAGGAGGCGGCCCTTGAGGCCGCCTTTTTTGACGGGAAAAGGCGGTCCATGGGGATGAAGGCGGGTATTGTGGCATAATGACGGGGAAGGATTACGACGTCTGCTTCTTTGCGCCGCGCCAAACTTGCGGGTGATCGTCAAGAGAGAACAGAACGTGTAAGACAGGAGGGATACAAAACATGGATACCCAATTGCCACTCTTGCCGCTTAGGGGTGTGCTTCTCTTCCCTTTTATGGTGGTGCCGCTGGAGGTCGGGCGGGAGCGAAGTCTCAATGCGCTTGAACAGGCCATGCTCGGTTCCCAGGAGCTAGTGTTCGCCGCACAAAAAGATACGCGCCTGGATGAACCCACGAAGGATGATCTCTACGAGGTGGGCATCATCGGCGAGGTCAAGCAACTTTTAAAAATGCCGACTGGCGGGGCTAAGGTCGTGATTGAAGGCCGGGCTCGGGCGATTATACATAAGATTGCGGATGAGGGAACATATTTCAGCGCGGATGTGGAGGAAGTCACTGAGGACACCGAGGTCAATGATGAGACGGAGGCCTTGATGCACGCTGTCGTGGACTTGTTTGAACTCTATGTCAAAAACTCTAAAAAAGTACCGGGGGAAGCCTCACTGAGCATCAATGTCGACGATCCTGGACGTTTGGCTGACACCATTGTCAGTTATCTGGACATCCGCACGGCAGAGAAACAAGAAGTGTTGGAAATCTTTCCGGCCAATGAGCGGCTGAATAAAGTTTCGGATATTCTATCTAGGCAGATGGAGCTGCTGGAAATTGAAAAGCGCATTAACGTGCGGGTTCGCAAGCAAATGGAGCGTACCCAAAAAGAGTACTACCTGCGCGAGCAGCTCAAAGCCATCCAGAAGGAACTGGGCGAAAACGACGACCATGTCGGGGAAGTCGAGGAACTGCGGCAGCGCCTTGCCGAGATTACGGGACTCAGCGAAGAAGTGCAGGAGAAAATTGCCCGTGAAATCGACCGCATGGCCAAGATGCCTACCATGTCAGCGGAAGCCGTCGTGGTGCGCAACTACGTCGACTGGCTGCTCAGCCTCCCCTGGACCGCACAGATGGATGAGCGGGTGGACGTCACCGAGGCGGAGCAGATTCTGAATGAAGATCACTACGGTCTGAAAAAAGTCAAAGACCGCATTTTAGAATACCTCGCGGTGCGGCAGCTGTCCCGCAGCCTCAAAGGTCCTATTTTGTGCCTTGTAGGCCCGCCTGGGGTGGGAAAAACCTCTTTAGCCCGCTCTATTGCCCGCGCTACGGGCAGGAACTTTGTCCGTGTGTCCTTGGGCGGCGTGCGTGACGAGGCGGAAATCCGGGGCCACCGCCGCACCTATGTCGGCGCATTGCCTGGGCGCATCATCCAGGGGATGAAGCAAGCCGGTTCCAATAATCCGCTGTTTCTGCTGGACGAAGTGGATAAGATGGCGATGGACTTTCGCGGAGACCCCTCCGCTGCGTTGCTGGAAGTTCTGGATCCGGAACAAAACTCCCGCTTTTCGGATCATTACATCGAGATGCCTTTTGACCTGTCGCATGTGATGTTCATTACCACCGCCAATGTGCTGCATACCATTCCCCGGCCACTTTTGGACCGCATGGAAATTATTGTGATTCCAGGCTACACCGAAGAAGAGAAGCTCCATATTGCCGCACAGTACCTGTGGCCCAAGCAAATGGAGAACCACGGTCTGACCGCGCAGATGGTTGACATCAGCCAGCACGCCACCGCTGCTGTCATCCGCCACTATACTCGGGAAGCCGGTGTGCGCCAGCTGGAACGGCAACTGGGAACAATTTGCCGGAAAGTCGCGCGAGAAATTGTGCAGGGGCGCAAAGGCACGATTCGCATTACCGTAAATACCCTTGGAAAATACCTGGGACCGCACACGGTGCACCACCGTGAGGCAGAACAGGCTGACGAAGTGGGTATTGTGACAGGACTGGCCGTGACGGAAGCCGGCGGGGATGTCATGCCAATCGAAGTGACGACGATGCCGGGCAAGGGGCGGTTGAATTTGACCGGGCAATTGGGTGATGTCATGCAGGAGAGCGCTCAGGCGGCCTACAGCTTCATCCGATCCAAAGCCAAGGAACTGGGGATTGACCCCCGCTTTCACGAGACGCTGGACCTTCACGTGCATGTGCCCGAGGGAGCGATTCCCAAAGACGGCCCGTCGGCGGGAATTGCCATGGCGACGGCCATGATTTCAGCGTTGAGCAATATTCCCGTCCGAGCGCAAATCGCTATGACAGGCGAAATTACCCTGCGGGGTCATGTATTGCCTGTCGGGGGCATCAAGGAGAAAACACTGGCGGCCCACCGGGTGGGGATTCGGGAAATTATTCTACCCAAGGAGAATGCCCCTGATCTGGAAGACTTGCCGCCTAACGTGCGGCGCAGTTTGCAAATTCATCTGGTGGAGTATCTAGACACAGTGCTGGACTTTGCCTTATCAGACAAGATTGCGAGGGAGAATATTGGCCCCGAAAACTAAACGGCTGACAGCCTCTGCGCTGCGTCCCGACGAGATGCCCCAGGACGGGCAAATAGAACTGGCATTTTTAGGCCGGTCGAATGCTGGAAAGTCCTCCCTGCTGAACCGTCTTGCAGGTGTGCAGATCGCGCACGTGAGCGGCAACCCCGGAAAGACACAGCGCATTCACTTTTATTCGATGGTTAACTGGTATCTGGTGGATCTGCCTGGATACGGCTATGCCAAAGTGCCCAAGAACCTGCGCGAGGAATTTGGTGAAGCGGTCGACGCCTACCTGACCACGCGCCAGCCGCTCATTGGCGGCATTCTCATTCAAGATGTCCGCCGCGGTGTCCAGGAGGAAGAGTATGCCTTGCTGCAGTGGGCGGCCGCCCGGAATCTGTTTTTTATCATCGTGGCGAGTAAAATGGACCGGTTGAACAAATCCGAACAAAAAGAACGGCGGCGCGTGTTAGAGGCCGCTTATGGCCAGATGATCTATCCCATATCCAGCCGTACGGGGGAAGGCATCGACGACGTCAAGGCCGCCATAAGGGGTTTGGGCCTCACTATTTGAGCCAACGGTAAAGCGTCGGGCGCCCAAATCGGATCGAGGGCAGAAGGGGGCCTTGAATCTGGTGCTCCCGATGCATCATGGTCACTAGCAAGGTGATGAATCCTGCGTGGGACACCAGCGCAATGCGGGAATAGTCCTGCTGGTACTGGCGAAGGTGGCGGATAGCCTCATCCCCGCGCCGGCTGGACAGAATTTTTCCTTCAGGCCCCTGATTGCGAAACCAGTTCACGCGAAGGTAGCTCCACCAAACCTCTGCGGGCCACAGACTTCTCAGGAAGAGGGTGGGCTCATCAGGAAGGCGGATGGGAATTTCCCGGAAAATCGGGTCGACCGTGATGGGAGCCGTGCGTCCGAAAAGCTTGGCTGTGGCGTGGGCCCTGGGCAGATCGGAACAGACCACCAGGTCCGGCACAGGAAACCGCTGGTAGAGACGAGCCAGTCGCGCGGTCTCCACGTCGCTGATAGCAGCCAGGTCATACGATGCCAAAAAACGGTTAAACGAGTCCCGGTCCATAAAAAAGGGGTTGCTGGGCAAGTCAGGCCGACCATGCCGCATAACCCAAAAAGTTTTCTCTGCAAGGGTGTCCATAATTAGAAGCTACCCAATTGGTTGCGTATCGTCAAGGGCTTGGAACAATCTTCAGGCAAAGAGTCCCTCAATTTCAAGGGCAGTGTGGGGCGGCCTAGCCCGCCATTTTAGGCACCCGCACCGCGAGAGAGCCCAGGGAGGGCAAAGGCTGGGGACGGCGGGCGGCAGCGGAATTTTTTGACGGCGTGTTGGCACCGTCACATTCAGGACCTTGGCGACTATGATATTTGTCGAGGGTCACGGACGGAATTTCCATCCCTGCCAGAAGAAAGTCACCGCGAAATTCGCCAGGGACACAGGAGACGAGCTCCCGTCTGTCGAATAGATAATGGAGATCGAGACGAGGTGAGCATATTTATGGTCCTGGTTCCGGGAGAACACTACCGGTGTATTCGCGAATTAACTGTGGAAGATTTGGAACAACTGCAGCGTTGGGATCAAGATGCGGAGATTACGGCGCTCAGCGGAAAAAAATTTGCCAAAGAGGAGGGGAATGAGAGCGGGTGGTGGGAGGGCCTGCTGTCAAGCCGGGTGCGGATGGGATTCGCCATCGTCGCCGGCACCCAGCTCATTGGGGACGTCGAGCTGGAACATATTGGATGGCGTGCCCACCAGGCTGAGCTCCGAATTTCTATCGGAGACAAGTCATACTGGAATCAAGGCATTGGCACGTCAGCGGTGAGAGAAGTGCTGGATTTGGCACACAGGCGTCTGGCTCTGCACCAGATTTATTTGCGGGTGAATAAGGACAACGCCCGGGCTATCCGGGCCTATAAGAAGGCGGGTTTCAAAAAAGTGGCCAAGCTGGTGGCCAATGGGCGGCTTGAGGGCACGTCCGACCTCATTTTAATGGAATATTGCTCAGACTCCTCTCAGTATGTGGCTTTGAAAGCTTGATTGCTTGGGCTGTTGAGCACTCCGGAATAGTAAGGCGGCCATCCGGGGCTTCCCCGCAGCCCATAAAGGGCGCGGGCTCGGTTGTACTCTTGGGGAGAGACCTGAATGCTTGAGGGCCACAGATGGTTGTGCTGCCCTTGCATGACAATCTGACGCCACGAGGCAGCACGGGCGGGATTGGCGACAGCAGCCACAGTGTGGGCCGGGGTGGTGTGGATATACCACAGCGCCATGTTGAGGGCGGCTAAGAATTGCGCCAGATGCGGGCTGTTGCCGGAAATGGTGACCGCTGGAATGGGCCCAGTGGATGCGCCCAGCCAGTTCAGTATGACGGTGCGCCGGTCTTTCTGCTGCAACTCGCGCAACTGGGCCAGAGTGACAATGGCCCAGGGAAGCTGGCGCCGGCTCCATAACGATTGGACCTTAGGCCAGGGCAGCGGTTCGAGATCAGGCCTCACTTGATTGAGGGCCATGATGCTGTCAATCAAAGGACGCGCGGGCTCAAGCGTGCCAGAATAATCGACAGGCAGGTGGTTGAGGGCCCGCAGGCGGAAGTGCGGGTCAGGTTCAGGAGCGGCGAGGTAGAAATCTGGGCCCTGGGCGATGCTGCCGACTATGGGCCATGACCCCGGCGTCCAGCTTACGTGGACCGGAGCGGAAAGCGAGTGGCTCCAGCGCAGTTGAATATGCTGGTCCGCAAATAGATTCAAGTTCTGCGCCACGGTCAGAGGCAGCCGCAAGGTTCGCGACGGAACATTGAGGTCTACGGTCAAAGTGGGCCAGGCAGGACGCGGCGGCGGATTTTGGCCGCACCCCGCGAGCGTGAAAACGCCAAGACCGGTGACGGTGAGCAGCAGCCGCCGTGCAAGTAAAGTCATCGGGAGCCTCCCTGTGTGATGTTATGGAAAAAATATGCGGGACAAACCATTTTCAGACCACTGGCGATGGGTCAGAGGAGGGGGTGGCGCGTCAAGGATTCATTGACACGCCTGCGCCGTTGGATATAATGTTAGGTGCCACGCTTTTTGTGGAACATCAGATACAATACCGTACCAACCAAGGGGGATATTTCCAATGCAGGTCAAGCCGTTAGGAGACCGTGTTCTGGTTAAATTGGTAGAGGAACAGGAGCGGACTCAGAGTGGTATATACATACCCGATACTGCCAAAGACAAGCCCCAGACCGGTCTGATCGTTGCCATCGGCGACGGTGAGGAAATCAAAGTCAAAGAAGGCCAGCGGGTCTTGTTTGCGAAATTTGCCGGAACTGAGATTAAGATTGGAAATGAGGACCACCTTATTTTGGCGACCGACGATATCCTGGCTGTGGTGGAAGACTAACAATCTCATCGGACAGCTGCCGATGACGGGAAGAAGCAGGGCTCAAGCGTTCTAGAGAGCGGAAGGATTTGGTGAAACATTCGCGCGCAGCGCCTTGCTGGTGGCCCCCGAGGTCTCTTAGGGAGTTGCGTCCTGCAGCCTCCTGGGACGGTGATTGCCCGTTACCGCAACCAGAGGCTCTGTATCCCGCAGGGCGAATTAAGGTGGTACCGCGAAAGAGACTCTTTTCGCCCTTAGCGAAAAGAGTCTCTTTTTGTTGGCGGATTTTCCCAACATTTATCCCACTCATTTGGACAATCGCGTGGAACACAAAGGAGAGCGTGTGATGGAACTCAGTTCCCAGTATTCGGCCCAGGCCGTCGAACAAAAATGGTACGCTTATTGGCGCGATCATGGATATTTCAAGCCCAGCATGGACCCTAGCGTTCCAGCCTTCAGCATCGTCATGCCGCCGCCCAACGTCACTGGCATCTTGCACGTTGGCCATGCCCTGAACAACACCTGGCAAGATATTGTGATCCGGTTCCACCGTATGCTGGGAGAGAACACGCTCTGGCTGCCTGGCACCGATCATGCCGGCATTCACACACAGATGAAGGTGGAAGAGCTGCTCCGTTCCCAGAACATCGACCGCCGGGCCTTAGGCCGGGATGCCTTTATCGATGAGGTGTGGCGCTGGAAGGAGAAATACGGCGGGGAAATTCTGCGGCAGGTGGAGAAGCTGGGGGCTTCGGTGGATTGGAGCCGCCTCCGGTTCACGATGGACGCGGGTCTGTCTGCCGCCGTCACGGAAGTATTTGTCCGGCTCTATGAAGAGGGCCTGATCTACCGTGGGAATTATATCACCAACTGGTGTGTATCGTGCCGTACCGCGCTGTCGGATATTGAAGTGGAACACGAGGATGAGCCCGGTACTCTGACTTACATGCGCTATCCCCTCGAACAGGAAGAGGGGACGGTGGTTGTGGCTACCACGCGGCCAGAAACAATGCTGGGGGACACGGCTGTCGCCGTGCACCCGGAGGACCCGCGCTGGCAGCACCTGATCGGACATTTTGTCCGGGTACCCCTGACGGGCCGGGTGATCCCGGTGATCGGCGATGCTTATGTGGATCCCCAGTACGGCACGGGGGCGGTCAAAGTGACCCCTGCTCATGACCCCAATGACTTTCAGATGGGCCAGCGTCACCAATTGCCTCAAGTTCAGGTGATTGGCGAGGACGGCCTGATGACCTCCGAGGCGGGAAAGTACCAGGGACTGGACCGGCTGGCAGCCCGGGCCATGGTGCTGGAGGATCTGGCAGCGCTGGGAGTGATAGAACGGGAGGAAGCCCTGGTCCACTCGGTAGGGCACTGCGAGAAATGTGGGACGGTGATTGAGCCGTTGGTGTCGCTGCAGTGGTTTGTGCGGACTCAGCCGCTGGCGGAGCCAGCCATGGCTGCAGTCCAGTCCGGGAGCGTGCAGTTTGTTCCGGAGCGTTTTGAAAAGATTTACATGAACTGGATGGAAAACATCCGTGACTGGTGCATTTCCCGGCAAATCTGGTGGGGGCACCGCATCCCGGCCTATTACTGCGACAACTGCCACCAGGTGACTGTCTCCCGGGTGGCGCCAAAAAGCTGCCCCGGGTGCCAGGGACCTGTGCACCAGGACGAAGATGTGCTGGACACCTGGTTTTCCTCTGCGCTTTGGCCTTTCTCGACAATGGGCTGGCCAGAGCAGACAGAAGATCTGGCCATGTTCTATCCGACGTCAGTACTGTCCACCGCCTATGACATTATTTTCTTCTGGGTAGCGCGGATGGTCATGCAGGGGCTGCACTTTACAGGAGAGAAACCATTTGGCACGGTTCTGCTGCATGGGCTGGTCCGCGACAGCCAGGGGCGGAAGATGAGCAAGTCTCTGGGCAACGGCGTCGATCCGATGGACGTCATTGAGCGTTACGGGGCCGACGCCCTGCGCATAGCCCTGGTGCTCAGCTCCGCGCCAGGCAATGACCAGCGTTATTCGGACGAGCGCGTGGAAGCGGCCAGCCGCTTTGCCAACAAAGTTTATAATGCGGTGCGCTATGTGCGCATGAATCTCCCGGAAGACTTTGTGCCGGCTCCGGTAGCCATGGACAATGTGGAAGATCTGTGGATTGCCGCCAAACTGAATCAGACCATTGAGCGCATGACGGAGTGGCTGCAGGCGTTTGAATTCGGACAGGCAGCGCGCGCCATCTACGATTTTCTCTGGGATGATTACTGCGACTGGTACATTGAGCTGACCAAGATCCGCATGCGGGAACATCCCGGTTCTGCTCCCGGGACGCTCAGCATGCTGGTGCAAGTTGCCGAACAGGCCCTGAAACTGCTTCACCCATTCATGCCTTTTGTCACGGAGGAGCTGTGGCAGTCCCTGCCGCATGACGGAGACAGCATAATGGTGGCCCCGTGGCCGTCGGTGCGGGACCTTCCCTCCGGCAGCCGGGCTCAGGAAATTATGGAGCGCGTCCAAAACGTTATTCGCACTGGGCGGAATCTGCGCGCCGAAGTCAACTTGCCGCCGGCTCAGCGCGCCGTCTTCCAGATGGTTGCTGATGACCAGGATATTTTGGCGGACTGGCAGCAAGAGGCGTCGGCCATTCGCGAAATGGTGCGGGCGGAGAATATCGCTTGGCACGTGAAGGATGGCGGGACGCCTAAACCTCGCCACGCGCTCACCGGAGTCTGTCAGGGAGGCAGCCTGTACCTATCTTTGGAGGGGTTGGTGGACCTTGATGTTGAGCGGGCCCGTGTGCAAAAGATCATGGAGCAGACGGCGCGCGAGTTGGAGCGGGTGGCGAAGCAATTGGGAGATGCGAAATTCCGAGAACGGGCTCCCGAGCAGGTGGTGGGTAAAGCGCAGGAGCACCGCCAGGAACTGCTGGCCCGGACAGAGCGGCTGAAAGAGCGGTGGGAGGACCTGCAGTGAAGGAAAACTGGTGGGGAGGGCTTGACCGCACCAAAGTCCGCCCCGGCCTCGACAGGATTCAGGCATTAATGGACAAGCTGGGCCATCCCGAAAGAGGTTATCCGATTGTGCACGTGGCGGGAACCAACGGCAAGGGCTCGACGGCCGCCTTGATCGCGGCTGGACTCGCATCACAAGGATACCGGGTGGGGCTGACGGTCTCTCCGGACCTGGGACAGATTAACGAGCGGGTCATGCTCAACCGCCGTCCTCTGGAGCAGGAGTTGTGGGACCGGCTGGGAGAAGAAATCGAGGCGGCTGGAGTGGCTTTGCCGGACGTCCCGACGTTCTTTGAGGCGGTGACCGCCATGGCCTTTCTGGCGTTCCGCCACTGGCAGGTCGATGTGGCTGTGGTCGAAGTGGGGCTGGGCGGACGGCTGGACGCGACCAATATTATTTCCGCGCCCTGTCTGGCGGTGATTACCCCGGTGGCGTTCGACCATATGGACCGTCTGGGCGACACTATCGGGGAGATCGCCGCCGAAAAGGCGGGGATTGTCAAAGCGGGCTCGCGACTGGTGCTGGGCCGACAGCCGTATCCTGAGGCCAGGCAGCTGATTCTGCACCGTGCGCAGAGTTTGCATGTGCCCGTGACAGAACCGGCCTGGTTTCCAGAAGTCAGGGAAGATGGGGTGTGGGGGCAAAGCCCAGTGGGGCCTCTCAGCGTCCCGCTTCTGGGAGCCTACCAGGCTCAAAACGTTGCGACGGCCCTGTCCGCCATGCAGGTGATGGAAACCAAAGGGTGGGTCAGGGACTGGGACGCGGTCCTTGCGGACTGGGCGCGCTTCACGTGGCCGGGGAGGTTCCAGGTGATGCGCCGGGATCCCTTGTGGGTCATCGACGGCGCCCACAATCCCCACGGAGTGCTGGGTGTGGTCGAGACCCTGAAGATGGAGCCCTACCGGCGCCTCCGCTGGACATTGGTGTTCGGCGCCCTGGCCGACAAACCGGCCAGCGACATGCTGCGCTTGCTGCTGCCCTTTGTGCACTCGGTCATACTGACGCGAATCCCGTCCGAACGGGCAGGAGACCCGGCATTACTGCAGTCAGTGGCGCCAGGAGCGGAAATCGTGGAAGATCCCTGGGATGCCGTCCGCCTAGCCATATCTCGCGCGCATTCCCAGGACGGGGTCCTGACGACGGGATCGCTGGCTCTATTAGGGTATTTGCTCCAGCAGCACAGGCAGTTCGGAAATATCACGGGCTGAATGCAGGGGTATTTTCCCAGCGCAGGAAGTTTTTCGATGATTGCCGTCACGTCATTGCCAATGGTATGCTGAACAAGGTCTTGGTTTTTGTCGATGAAAAGGATGGGAGCCCTTCGTGTTGGACCCAGCCAAAGGAGTTTGTCATGAAAGGTCGAAATTCAGTGTGGATGGCCATCCTCTATGTGGTCATCGGGGGTATTGTCGGGTCGCTTTTAGGCCATTTTCTTTCAGCCTTGTGGTCCCCGCTTGGACACGATTATTTTGATCTGGGATCTCCCACCGGTCCATGGACGTTAAATCTCGGCGTGTTTGGGATTTCTTTCGGAATTTGGCTGCAATTGAATTTGGGCGGCATTATCGGCGTCATCGGCGGGCTGTGGTGGTATCGGAGAGGGAGGGCGTAGCATGGAGATTGATTGCGTGCTGGCTTCCTCTTCACCGAGACGCCGGGAACTGCTCAGCAAGATAGGGGTCTCCTTTACCGTGGATCCCGCCGGTATCGATGAGACCCAGCGCCCGGGCGAGTCTCCGTATCACTTGGTGCGGCGCCTGGCAGCGGCCAAGGCCGTCGCGGTGGCGCTTAGGCACCCGCACTCCCTCGTGATCGGCTCTGATACCGTCGTGGCTCAGGGCGGTGAGGTGTTCGGCAAGCCGGGCAGCCAGGCGAACGCTTTCGCAATGCTTGAGCGGCTGTCGGGCAAGGCCCATCAAGTCTATACGGCAGTGGCTGTCTGGAGCGCTTGCGAAGCGCGCGGGTTGGTGCGGGTTGCCATAGCCGATGTCGTTTTCCGCCCATTGTCTACGGACGAAATCGCGGCCTATGTGCAAACCCGAGAGCCCTTGGACAAGGCTGGAGGCTACGCTATTCAAGGTCAGGCAGGAGCTTGGGTCCAAAATTTTCGGGGCGACCAGGAAACCGTCATCGGCCTGCCTACCACGGTGGTTCAGGCATTGCTCACACACTTTCCGAGGAGTTGTGGCGGTTGACACGGGTTCATGATCTACCGGCGGAAGAACGTCCCCGCGAAAGACTGTTGCGCCATGGCGCCGGCGTGCTCGGTGACCGTGAACTGCTGGCCGTCTTGCTAGGTACGGGGACATCCGGCCAGTCTGTGCTGGAACTCAGCCAAGACCTTCTGCAAGACGGATGGACAGGCCTGAGCCGGCGCCGCGCCGCGGAACTGCTGCAGATTAAAGGGTTAGGGGAGGCCAAGGTGGCTCTTTTGTTAGCAGCGTTGGAGGTCGGCGGGAGGCTGAGGCGGGGGGATTTGCAGCAGCGCATTGACGGTCCAGACGATGTGGTTCCGCTGGTTGAGGATATGGCCCGCCTGAGCCAGGAGGAATTCCGGATAGTGCTGCTCACGACGAAAAGCCACGTGTTGGCGGTGGAAACCGTCTTTCAGGGCGGGCTCGACAGTGTGGACGTCTTTCCCCGGGAAATATTCAGGAGAGCGGTAGGCCGTTCGGCGGCATCCGTCATTGTGGTGCACAACCATCCGAGCGGGGACCCCGCTCCCTCCCGGGCTGACTTGGGGCTGACCCGGCGGCTGGAGGAAGCGGGAGAGCTGATGGGCATCCCGGTACTGGATCACATCATCGTTGGCAAAGGGCATCACACCAGTGTGCATCAGGGAAAAACCACGGAGCTGAGCTAAGGGGGATATTTGTACCCATGAGAAGTTGGTTTGGGTCATTTTCGAAGGATATGGGCATTGATTTGGGCACGGCGAATACTGTGGTCTATGTCAAAGGCAAGGGCATTGTGCTGCAAGAGCCGTCAGTGGTGGCTATCGACACATTCACCGCGGAGATTATCGCCGTGGGCCAGGAAGCCAAACAGATGGTTGGCCGCACTCCGGGCAACATCCGGGCCGTCCGCCCGCTGAAAGACGGCGTGATTGCGGACTTTGATACCACGCAGGCGATGTTGAAGTACTTTATCAAAAAGGCTTCCAACAACTCGCGGATGACTCACCCCACAGTAGTGATTGGAGTGCCCTCAGGGGTGACCGGGGTCGAGGAAAGGGCTGTGAAAGACGCGGCTGTCCAGGCGGGGGCGCGCGAAGCGCTGGTCGTTGAAGAGCCGATGGCCGCGGCCATCGGCGCAGGACTGCCGGTAGGCGAACCTACGGGCAACATGATTGTGGATATTGGCGGCGGCACCTGTGAAGTGGCGATTATCTCGCTGGACGGCATTGTCGCGTCGCAGTCTATCCGGGTGGCTGGCGACGAGATGGACGATGCCATCGTCAATCATATCAAACGGACCTATAATATGATGATTGGGGAGCGTACGGCGGAAGAGGTCAAAATCACAATCGGTTCAGCCTACCCGCCAGACCATGAGGAAACCATGGATGTCCGCGGGCGGGACCTAGTCACCGGATTGCCCAAAACGCTGAAGATCAATTCCACGGAAATTCAGCGTGCCCTCAGCGAAACCGTCAACACCATTGTCGATGCCATCAAAGCGACGTTGGAGAAATCCCCACCGGAACTGGCAGCAGACATCATGGACCGGGGTATTGTGATGACCGGAGGCGGCTCGCAGTTGAGGAACTTCGACAAGCTGGTCAGTTCAGAAACCGGCATGCCAGTTCACCAGGCGGAGGAACCACTCTTAACCGTGGTTCGCGGAACGGGAATGGTCTTGGAGGACCAGCACCACCTAGACGCCCTTCGCCGCCGCAACCGCCGTTAACAGGGGAAGAGGAGGGGTCGAAGGGTGGGCGGATTCCTGTACCGGTGGCGCCGGCTTCTGATCACCGTCTTGGTGGTGATGGTCGTCACGGTGAGTTTAAGCTTGACCGCCCGCATCCGCGGCACAGTTATTGGTCTCAGCAACATTATCAATACCGTGGTGTCGCCCGCCGAGTCGAGCATGGCGTTTTTAGGCAGGGAGACGGGGATTGGGATTAGCACCGTCGGCGATTTGTTTACATTGCAGCAGCAGAACCGGGAGCTGAAACGGCAACTGCTGCAATACAATTCCATGAAGCTGGAACTGTCCGAGGTTCTGGCCGAGAATGGTCAGTTGCGGGGATTGGTCGGCCTGGAACAAAAGCTGGGCACATGGAAGCTCGATCCAGCCAGCATCATTGCCCGCAACCCAGACAGTTGGTTCAATACCGCAGTGATTGACCAGGGCGCCAACAACGGCCTGCGTACGGGGATGGCGGTCATTGTTCCGCAAGGTGTGGTGGGGCGGGTCGTGGCGGTCAGCCCCGGCACCGCGACCGTCATGCTGATTCTGGACCCGAAGAGCGGAATCGGCGCAGTGGATGTGCGCTCGCAGTCCACGGGGGTGGTCTTGGGGCAGGACCCAGTGACCGGCCTGCTGCAGTTTCAGCTGTTTTCTCACAAGCCGGACATTCTGCCAGGCGACGTGGTAGCTACTTCGGGATTAAGCCAATATTACCCGAAAGGGCTGCTGATTGGCCAGGTCATGTCTGTCGCCAAAAATCAGTTTGGATTGACGGAAACCGCTGTCATCAAGCCAGCGGTGGATTTCAACCGGTTGCAGACCGTGATGGTGGTGGAATCGCACCCCTCGGGCACGAGCATTCCGCCTATTTTCGGAGGAGGGCAAAGCTGAAGATGGCGCGTTTTCGGGTGGGCACATGGATTGTGCTGTATTTGCTGGCTCTGCTGATTCAGGTGGCGCTGCTGCCACAGATTTTTCCCAATGGCTACGTGCCCAATGTGGTGTTGTCGGTTACCGTGTTGATTGCGCTGTACGAGACGCCCCGGCGCGGGATGTACGCGGGTTTGATCGGAGGATTGATGCAGGACCTCTGGGCGGGGCGGCTGATCGGCCTCAATGCGCTGACATTCGCACTGCTGGGCTACGCGATTGCCTCCTTGCAACAGCGGATCGTACACGATCCCATTTTTGTGCCGGGATTGCTCGCGGCTCTGAGCCAGGTGGTGGTGACGCCGTTTCAGTGGCTCCTGCTCTTTGTATTTGGCTATCACTTTTCATGGCTGGTTTTTTCGCGCCCCCTCCCGGTGTGGATTTTGTTTTCCATGCTGTTCACACCCGCCTTGGGCGGCCTTTTGGGATTTCGCACGCGGTCCGGCAAGAGAACGCCCTACCGGTCCCTATCATCATAGTGTTCCTGACGCTATCCTTCATGGACCGACGAACTCTCTTCAGAGTCTCGTCGGTTTTTGTCTGGATTTCCGGCAGTTTGACTGAATCACAGGACAAAATCTTTGGTGGCTGGGCACAAGGATGGCAGGATATTGGGAGCCGACAGAGAATGTGTATGGTGCTGAGTCAAATCGAGGAGGGACACCATTGGCGCGCCGTTTACCCAAGACGGTATCACAAGGCGACCAGGAGATGAGTCCGGCACCGCTAGACTCCGGGGCGCTGATACCAGAAGATCAGATCATGGCAGAGTCCCCATCTAGCCCAAAAAGTGCGGCAGAGAGGAGCATTCTGCCGAGCGGGCCGGATATCGCCAAGGTTTTTGCCGGCGATCGCTTTGAGCCGCGAAGCGCGCGCGATTGGGACGATGAAGCCAGGCGCCACCCCACTCTGTTGATCCGCAAGACATTGAGATCTGGGCAGCATGTAAGGTTTTACGGGAATGTAGTAATATTAGGCGATGTCAATCCCGGTGCCGAAATTGTGGCCGGCGGGGATATCATTGTGATGGGCTGGCTCCGGGGACTGGCCCATGCGGGCGCTGAAGGCAATACTCAGGCAATGGTTGCGGCTTTTCGACTGAATCCCACCCAGATCCGGATTGCCCATTTTATTGGGCGGGCTCCGGACAAGGAGGATGCCACGCTGCCGGCAGTTCCAGAATTTGCCGAGGTGCGTGACGGCCAACTGATCATTGATCAATGGCAGCACAGCATGCTGGGAAACATTAAGTAAGGAGGATCCGTACGTTATGGGGGAAGCCATCGTCATTACATCGGGGAAAGGAGGCGTCGGAAAGACTACGACCACGGCCAATTTGGGGGCAGGCCTGGCCAAGGCGGGAATGAAAATCGCCTTGATTGATGCGGATATAGGCCTAAGGAATTTGGACGTGGTGATGGGACTGGAAAACCGCATCGTCTATGATCTGGTCGACGTTGTCGAGGGATTTGCCAAGCTCAAGCACGCGCTCATCAAGGACAAGCGTTTTGAAAATCTTTACCTGCTCCCCGCCGCCCAGACCCGTGACAAGACAGCCGTGTCACCCGAGCAGATGCGGGAGCTGGTGGGCCAGATGAAAGAGGACTTCGACTACGTCCTCATTGATTCTCCGGCAGGCATCGAGCAGGGGTTTAAAAATGCCGTCGCAGGCGCGGACAAGGCCATTGTCGTGGCGACTCCGGAAGTGTCATCCGTGCGGGATGCCGACCGTATCATCGGGTTGCTTGAAGCGCAGGAAAAGCACAAGCCCTTCTTGATTATCAACCGGATTCGTGCGAGCATGGTAAAAAAAGGCGACATGATGGATATTGATGACATGATCGAGATTCTGGCCATCGAGTTGCTCGGTGTTGTGCCAGACGACGAATTCATTGTGGTTTCTACAAACCGCGGCGAACCAGCCGTGCTCAATCCCCAGTCCAAAGCTGGGGAGGCCTACCGCAACATCACCCGGCGCCTTCAAGGAGAAAATGTGCCCATGATGAAATTGGATGATGATTCGGGATTTTTTAACCGGCTGCGCAAGCTCATGGGGTTTAAGTCATGAGCAAGGGGGGACGCTCCATGTTTGACCTGTTCGCGCGTGTCTTTGGACGGGAGGATGCGAGCAAGGATGTGGCGAAAGAACGCCTCCGTCTGGTGCTGGTGCACGACCGGGCCAGCTTGTCTCCGCAGGCCCTGGAGAACCTGAAAAATGACCTGCTGAAAGTGATTTCGGAATACATGGATATCGATGACGAGGGATTTCGCGTGGATTTCTCACGCCACGACGAGTCCATGGCTCTGGTGGCGAATATCCCGATTCGCAGCGTCAAACGCACTTCCGTCTAGAGGATCTGGCGGCCGGTGAAAATTGCATGGTCTCGACCTCCTGCGTCTTGTCTTATATACTGTAAAGATAATGACGTGAGAGAGGTCGAGGCTTAAATGCATCCCAATCAGGTGTGGAAAAACATTGACTATCTGGTCTTGATCATTGTTCTGCTGATCTCGGGGCTGAGCCTGTTTGTGATCGGCAGCGCCACGAAGCCTCTGCTGCCTGCCGGATCGCAGCTGTATTTCGTGCACCGCCAGATGGTATGGGTAGCGCTAGGGCTGGTGACCATGGCCGCTGTGGCCTGGCTCCCTTACGAACGGTTTAAGGCTCTGAGCCCTTACCTGTACTGGGGTGCCGTGGCCCTTCTGGCGTACGTGCTTCTCAAGGGGCATTCGGCACTGGGAGCGCAAAGGTGGATCCAGGTCGGGCCGTTTCAGCTGCAGCCTTCAGAATTTGCCAAAATTGCGCTGGTTGTGGCTTTCGCCACCCATTTGGATAAAAAGACGCAGCTGAACCGTTGGCGGGATTTGGTGTCACCGGGTCTGCTCCTACTGTTGCCCATGCTGCTGATTTTGAAGCAGCCGGACTTGGGAACGGCTCTGGTTTTCGTGGCCATAGCCGGCGGCATGCTGCTGATGGCAGGAGCGTCGTGGTGGAAGCTTTTGATTGTTTTTCCGGGCGGACTGGTGGCTGTAGTGGCGTGGATTTATTTGCACTACCACTTTCATGTCTGGATCCCCATGCACCAGTACCAGCTGAACCGTCTGATTATTTTTCTCAATCCCAACAAGGACCCGCTGGGCGCGGGATTCAATGTGATTCAGTCGCGAATTGCCGTGGGCAGCGGTGGTCTGTTTGGCACTGGAATCTTTACAGCGCATTCCAACCAGCTCAGTTACCTGCCGGAATCCTACACCGACTTCATCTTTGCCGTCATTGCCGAGGAAGTGGGTTTCGTCGGGTCGATGGCCCTCTTGGCGGTGTATCTGCTCCTCCTGGCCCGGGGCCTCTTCATCGCGGTGCATGCCAAGGACCGTTACGGCATGCTGCTGGCGGCGGGAGTGGTGTCCATGTTTGCCTTCCATGTCATTGAGAGCGCCGGGATGGTGTCTGGCATTATGCCGGTGGCAGGAGTGCCTCTGCCCTTTATGAGCTACGGGGGGTCAGCGCTTCTGGCGGACTCGGTGGGTGTGGGCATTTTGCTGAATGTCTACCTGCGCCGCAAACCCCTGTCTTATGGGCGCGCCGCAGCGGGAACCCGCGTGGTCATCAGTAAAAACACATAACAGAGGTGGCATGCCCGGTGGCAACAGCTTTTCCCATTCCTGAATTTGACCGGCACTGGTTTCATGTGATTAACCACTTGGCCACATTGAGTCCATGGCTCAACGCTTTGGCTATCATTCTTGCCAAACTGGCTCCAGAGCTATGGGCCGTCATTTTTTTGATGATGTGGTTCTGGCCGCCGCTCCGGCAAAACCGGGCAAGGCGGGCAGTTGTTTACGGCACCGCCGCCGGGGTGCTGGCTCTGGCCATCAATGTCGTGCTGGCGCACGTCTTGCCGTACCGGCCGCGGCCATTTGTCTTTGAGCCCCAGCAGGTGCATTTGCTGATCACTCACGCCCGGGATACGTCGTTTCCCAGTGATCATGCGGCCGGAAGCTTTGCTTTTGCGACGGCCTTGTTCTATGCGGGCCGCCATGACGGCTGGTGGGGGGCGCTGTTTGCGGCGGCGATCAGCCTGGCCCGCGTCTGGGTTGGGGTGCACTGGCCTACGGACGTGCTGGCCGGGGCCGCAATCGGCATAGTGGCGGGACTGGCTGTGCTCGGGGCGCGCGCGGGCCTTGAGGGCGTGGTGCTGTGGCTGTTCAAGTTGTTTCGCTTCCAGCCCGAGCCACGCTATGGACGCCGGAGGGCAAGATAAAGGAAGGGCGGCGAGACAAATCCTCCGGTTTCCGGAGATCAGCTCTGGTAGCCCCAGTTGGGAAGGCGGCCATAAAATGGGGGAAGAGGCGTGACGTCTACAAGTTGGGTGATTGTGCTGCTCTCAGTCGACGGGGCGCTCTTTCTAGCGCTGTTTGCCCTGCTCTCGCGCATTGAACAGCGGTTGGCCCGTCTCGAAAAGAAAAAGCCCCGTCCTTCCGGGCGGGCCAAGAAGCCCTCCGCGCCACGCAAGGAATCATAGGCGCGGAAGAACTTTTTTTCTTTCGCGCTAACACGGTGGGGCGCAAGCGTGTCCGCGAATACGTTCATCGCCGCGCTGCCTCTACCGTCGTCCTTTCGCCGGATCTCGCTGAAACTTGCGGCTCAGTTACAGCATCCGACGCCTTAAACTCGGGCAGGCTTTCTTTCTTGGGCGGTCTACCCTGACTCGGGCTGCTGGGATAGCGGCCAAAGGAGACCCGCCATGCCCCTTGCGGGGCGCACACGCGGATGAAAAAGGAGGGGCGGATCGCGCTATGATTGTCGTAGCCTCCGACCGAGATCGTGTTCACTCTGATGCTTCGAGCTCGTAAAGGAGACGGATTCCGGCCACGTCGACCGCTCTGGCCTGTTGCGATCCGGCGCGGGCGGACTAGCACGTCGAGCAGATTTTTGAGACCTTCCGTGGCGGTCGGAGGATTACTCTCGTGAGGTGGTCACCATGGAGACGCTGAAGGTGGCCGTGACCCCTGGGGCCGGGCTGGATATTCATAAGAAGGCGATTGTGGAGCGTGTTTACCCCCACCCTGGCAGAGACGCGGTCCTTTGGCGCGCTGACGGATTGGCTGATCGCCTGTGGCGTGACGCAGATGGCGATGGAGGCCACCGGAGTGTATTGGAAGCCGGTGGTGAATGTTCTGGAGTCGAATGAGTTTTCCGCGGTGTGCTGTGGTGGTCAATCCCCAGCAGATTCGGGGCATGCCGGGCCGCAAGACCGATGTGCGGGATCTGCTGGGGATTGCCTCGCTGCTCCGGGTGGGCGTGCTCAAGGGCCGCGACATTCCGCCCCGACCCCAACGGGAACTGCGGGAACGGGTCCTCTACCGGACCAGTTTGGTTCAAGCCCGGGCCCTGGAGGCGAACCGCCTCCAGAAAGTGTGGGAAGGCGCCAATATCCCACTCAGCAGCGTGATCAGTGATGTGCTCGGCGTTTCGGGCCAGGGGATTCTGGACGCCTTGGTGGCGGGCGAATCCGATCCGCAAGTCCTCGCGCGGCTGGCCGATCGCCGCATTCGCGCGTCGGCAGACACCTTGACAGCCGCACTGCACGGACTCGTCCAGGCTCACCAGCGGCTCCTGCTCAAGGTGCAGCTGGGACACCTGACCTTTCTCGACCAGCAAATTGCCACGCGCAGTGATGAAATCACCGCTCGTCTGGCAAATTTTGATGAGACACTCACCCGTTTGGCCACGATTCCCGGAGTCGGGCGCCGCACGGCTTAGGATCTGGAGCGGTTTCCCTCTGCGCCCCAACTCGTCTCGCGGGCCGGCTTCAGCCCGGGGCAGCACGAGAGTGTGGGGCACGCTCAATCCGCCCGGACCCGCAAGGCCTTGCGGAGGGCACTCGTGGAGGCAGGGCAGGCTGCGGGCGGCGATGGCCACGGGCGCCACATTCTCATCGCGGCTTACGCGATCGTGAAGAGGCCGGATGTCGTCTACCAAGACTTGGGCAGCAACTATTTTGATCAATGCGATCAGCAGGCGGTGACCCGGCGCTTAGCGGCGCTGGGATACAACGTGACCCTCGAGCCACTGGCTCCAGCCGTCTAAATATGGGGGACGCTCCCACTCATGGGTACTGCAATTGGTGTTTGGGACTATTTTTGGGTATCCGTATTTCATGATTGATCGGCCGTTGTGCCTCCCTGAATGAACCGAGTCGTTTTCCGTTGATCGGAGTCATGCGTAAGCCGCGGCACAACCAGTCAAAAGTGACTGTGCGCATGTCTTGTGCTTAGGACGCTAACGCCCCCATTTGTTGGCTAATACTCCTCTTACGCATTCCAGGCGCTAGTCCGGGCGAATTTCTGCCTCCAATCTGGTGAGCCAATCCTGTACTAGCGTCGCAAAGATGTCCGGTTGTTCGATTTGTAGGTTGTGTCCGGCTCTATCCAGCACGGCGAAAGTGGCCCTCGGGTAATTGGTCAGCAGTCGCGCGGCGTCCTGATACCCGACCACATGATCCTGTCGACCGGTAATGATCAACGTCGGATACCTCAGTGTGACCGACGACAGGTCGAAACTGAAACCATAGCCATTTTGGCGAATGCGATGGAGGAATTCTTCATGGGATTGTTTCGAGGGGCGTAAGATTTCGTTTTGAAACCGCTCCCATTCACGTTGGCCCTGCAGTACGGCGATGCTCGTGAATTCCTCCGCATCGTCTGGCGCCAATCGGGCCACCAAGGCATCATCCCGTTTGAGAATGGTCTGCTGCGGGACCGCTCTGTCATCGAATTCCGGGATAATCATCGGCGCTAGCAGCATCATGCCCCGAACCCACGGCTGACGATAACGGACAATCCCTTGAGCGATATAGCCGCCATAGGAGTTTCCGCAAACGATGAAGGGTTCATCAGGAATCATATTCTGAAGACAGTGCAATACCGCGTCTAGCATATCATCCGAGTTCTGAATTGACGGTTGAGGTTTTGAGCGCCCCATACCTGGCAAGTCTATATAGATCCTCTGCCATCCGCTCCGTTTCTCGAATACCGGCTCCATGGCATGCATTAACACGTGATGGTCCAGGGTCCATCCATGCAGCATGACAACGGGGTACCCATCTCCAATGACCTCGTAATGAATCGACAATCTCTCGCACTTCCCTTCGCACTCGTACATGGTGAACCGGGCACAATACATTAGCACGACCCGTGCGGTGGTGTGTACTTCTGCCCATTAACCGAAGATAGAGTCTGTCAGGACACCGTGCTCCGGGAATCGTGACCGTCGGACCGACACTGTCCAGTGCGGACGCGTTGGCCGCGATTCCGGGGCAAGGGAGGCATTAGTTCACTTCCACCTCAGCAATCGTCTCCACCGATTCAGGCACGGACATCCCCTGCTGCGCCAGATATTCTAGCGTCAGTTCGATTGCCTCGGTAACATTATCCAAGGCCTGCCCACGAGTCTGTCCAACGCTGGTGCAACCTGGCAAGGCGGGAACATAGGCGAAAAACTCACCATCGCCACGGTCTACCACTACGGTGTATCGGGCCACTCCATTCATCTCCTTCCCACCGTTATACCGTGGGCGGAGCACGAGGTTACGGGCTGTGTTGGTCCACCCCTTCCGTCGTTTGCCCAGAGGCCTCTTAACCTTCTTGTCTCTGACCTGGCAATTAGTGCAAGTCTCTCCACCTGCTACCGAAAGCCGACATCGATTATGGGACTAAACTGTCCGTTAGTCCATCAACAACTACCCGATTATAGTGTAGCAGGTCGGCATCTTTGTGGGTTAGGTATTCCTAAAGCAAACCTAAGGTCGTATGGAGCGGGCCCGGAAGGCACGCGCAGGGAGATGGGCCGCAAAAAAGACGGAGCCGCAACCACTTCCTCGGTTGCAGCTGAAAATCACCCGTCGGTGCTCCAGGGATCCAATTATTTTCATACATGGCTGGTTAACTCAGGTGACAGGGATCGGATCTTAAAATCGCTCGGGTTATACGGCCTAACGCCAATCGCCGCATTATCGCTTTTTGCTCCCACCCGCCGCATCCAACCTGAGTTATCTGGGGCTGTATGATTATTTTTGATTCCATATCCTTGTACGCCCTCGACCCCAGCAACGCGCTGCTGGCAGACAAGGCTCTGCAGTTCCCCGGGAGTTGTCCGCGAGAGGACCCTCGGCGTCCGGTGTCCTGCCTTAGTCCTTGCAAGCCGTTTCCCAGTCGGCTTGGCGCCCGCCCAAAAATCCAATGGCTGCACCGTAAATAGGGGCCATCCACCAATATCCCATCACGGAGGGAAAACCTAGGACGATAATCGTCACGATCATTAGGGAGTAGCGCACCCAACTCTTTGCCAAATAGTAAGGCATCTGCCAAATGGCAAAGGCTTTCCGCTGCAGATAGGATCCGACAAACACAAAAGCCAACGCCAACGCTAATG
>DAHWJO010000189.1:0-6006 GCA_027344105.1 Sulfobacillus sp. | reverse complement strand
ACCCTGTAGCCTCCAGCACATCCTGCCAGGATAGTTCAATCATGGTTCCATGCCTCCTCGCGCAGGGGGATATGGGGCAGGGTCAAGGGGACTGGCCGGGTTAGGCGGCCACGTTGGGTGAGCTGCGCGTAGGCCTTGCCGCGGGGCAGGTAGCGGAGGTCGGCCGGCAGGCGGTGGGGCTGGGCCAGGCGGCTGAACACAGCCTCGTCGTCAGCGTGGATGCCCCCTAAGATGATGCGCTGGCGGGCATTGGCCAGGATAGCCTCGCGCAAGGCGTTTGACAGCTGGCCCAAGTCCTGGTGGGCGAGCACCAGCCCCACGGAGTACCCTCTCGCCAGCGCCAGGTAATCGCTGAGGTCGGGAGTGACGTATTGGTGGAATTCGTCGAGATACAGAAAGTAGGGGTGGACATCCCCCGCCTTCAGCCGGCGGTAAGTGGCCATCGCCAGACCGTGCCAGAGCAGTGTGCCCAGCACCTTGGCAGACTCTCCGAGGCGGGCCAGGGACAGCGGGCAAATGACGGAGATATCCTCGCGGAGCACCGTGTCCCAGTCAAAGTCGCTGGGCCCTGTCAATACCCGGCGGATATCGGGATTGACCAGCAGCAGTTCCAAGCGGTTCAGCAGGCCCTGCCGCTGCTCTTGCGCTGTGCGCGCGCTGATCTGCTTCAGCTGCTCCCGAAAGTAGCCCAGCACACGGCGGTCCTGGGACTGGCCGAGCACGGTGTCGCGGAAGGACTCCGTCCGCAGAAAATCGAGCACGTGGCTGAGGTCGGCGTGTTCACCCAAAGATTCTTTCACGGCCATCACGCTGTACATGAGCAAAACCCGGGAAGTGACGGCATAAAACGGGTGGCCGGCTTCGGTGATTTGGTTGAGGGCCCACGACAGGCCCTCTGCTGCCACGTCGGCTGGGCCCGACAGGGGATTGTAGTGGGCGCAGTCGGGCCGGTGGGGGTCAAAGTAGACGACCGTGGCGTGATGCTCCAACGCGGCCTGGTAGGCGGTATAGCTGAGGTCGCCCTTGGGCTCTATGAGAGTGACAGCCCGCCCGGCCTTCAAGTCCTGGGCGATGAGCGGCATGAGAATGCTTGACGACTTTCCGGACCCGGTCGGGCCCAGAATGTGCATGTGCATAAATCTGTCGGACACGGTCAGGCGCACGGGGAGGAGCCACCACCAGCTGCGCCCCAGAGCCACGGACTTCCGGGAAGACACCGGACGCCACTGGCCCAGCGCCCACCAGGCCGCTAGGCCCGCGGCCAGAGCCCATGGCCACCGGTCGAGAATGAGAGCGGCCAGCAGCACCGACAAAGCCTGCGCCTTGCGCCAAGTTGGGGACCCTGTGGCCACAAGGGCTCCTGCCAGCGCCATCGCGAGGGCGTCACCGAGGGAGATGAAACGGGGCTGGCCCAGGGCGTAGTGCAGCAGACTGTCGGCAACGGCCGCCGCTGACCACAAAGGCGTGGCAATCCAAAATGCGACCTGAGAAACCGGGCGGAAAAGGCGGCGCATAATTCCCTCCAAATACTGTCATTAATTCGACAATATTCGACACGCTGTCTGGGTTTCCTTTTTTGGGACGGTAAAAAATCCGTTCCCGGTGTATGCGGGAACGGATGTGAGGGGTACCGAGACCGATCTTACTCTCCAGACCAGTCGACTGCCGCGATAAATGGGAATGCCGTCAGCGCGGACTGCAAGTCCCGGGTGATTTCGTCAAGATGTTCGGGGGAGTCGGCTTCGGCCCTGGCGACCAGAGCGGGCTGGGTGTTTGATGCGCGGATGAGGCCCCAGCCGTGCGCGTAGTTTACACGCAGGCCGTCGATATCGATGACGGACACGTCCTGGCGGGCCTTGTAGACTTTCTGCAAGGTGGAGACCACCAAGGCCTTCTTGTCGTCAGGGCACTCGATCCGCACTTCCGGCGTGGCGGGCTTGAGGGGCACGTCCGCCAGCAGCCCGGAGAGGGCCTGCTGGCTGTGGGAGAGAATGCGGAAGAGCCGTCCTGCCGCATAGAAGGCGTCGTCAAACCCGTAATATTCGTCGGCAAAAAACATGTGCCCCGACATTTCTCCGGTAAAGACCGCGCCAATCTCCCGCATGCGCGCCTTGATCAGGGAGTGCCCGGTCTTGAAGAATTCGGGCTGGCCGCCGAGTTTTGTAATTTCATCGACCAGGGTCTGCGAGCATTTGACCTCCACAATGGCGCGGGCCCGCGGGTGCCGGGCCAGGATCTCGCGCCAATAGAGAATCATCAGGCGGTCGCCCCAGATAATCTGCCCGTTGTTGTCCACCACTCCCAGGCGGTCGCCGTCACCATCAAAGGCTACCCCCAAATCAGCTTGGGTGTCCTTGACCCTCTTGATGAGGTCCACCAGATTTTTGGCGACGACAGGGTCGGGATGGTGATTGGGGAAGGTGGGGTCCGT
Organism: Sulfobacillus sp.; assembly: GCA_027344105.1. Classification (GTDB taxonomy): domain Bacteria; phylum Bacillota; class Sulfobacillia; order Sulfobacillales; family Sulfobacillaceae; genus Sulfobacillus. The sequence continues at coordinate 3,575 of DAHWJO010000189.1, read as the reverse complement.
CTCGCAGTACAGGTAATCCGCCTGCACGCCGAAGGCATCCATCACGTCTCGGGCAAACAGGCTGGGCGTGCCGTTCCCGCAGTCAACGACCACACGCAGAGGATGGGGTCCCAGCTGAATTTTTTCTTTCAGCATCAGGAGGTAGGCGGGAACCGGGTTGGCGGTGGTGCGCTTCCCGGCGCCGGCAGTGAATTCGCCCGCTTCCAGAATGCGCCGGACTTCTTGGATTTCCTCTCCGTAGAGGGTGGAAGGACCCAGCGCCAATTTGAATCCGTTGTATTCCGCGGGGTTGTGGGACGCGGTGATCATAACGCCGCCGTCAATGTTAAAATGCACCCGGGCAAAATAAAATATCGGGGTCGTGACTTCCCCGACGTCAATCACGTCGACTCCTGTTGACAGCAGGCCCGCAGTGACGGCATCCCGGAAGGCGGGAGATGAGCTGCGCGAATCCCATCCCAGCAGCGCCTGAGAGGTCTTGTTCCGCAAAAGGTAGGTGCCAAACGCCTGCCCTAAGGCTTTGACGCCGTCGGTGTTAAAGTCAATATCCACCAAGCCGCGGATATCATATTCCCGAAACACAGTCGGATTAATAGTAGAGGACATCAGCATGATCCTTTCTTGTCAGAATTCCAGGACTTCATGCGGTAAATAATACCGCTTGCGACCAGAGCCGTCTATGGCAGGACCTTATCAGCGGGGGGCTAAGTCTCGGAGCCACGGATGTCCCAGATGCCACGCCAGGACAATCAGCACAGCGCTCAAGACGGCAGAGGCCGCCTGGTCGGTGTAGCGCACTCCGGCATGCAGCGGCCAGCGGAATCCCCGGCGTGTGAGCGGCCAGAGCCACCACTGCCGCTCGTCATTGAAGCCGTCGAGCGCCAGGTGGCTGATGCCGCCCAAAAACAGTCCGGCTGCGACCCAAAAAGGAGACAGGTTCCGCAGGCCAGCCGCGTGGGTGGCGGAGGCGGCAAGCCAGGCGGCGATGCCGCTGGCCAGAGCCACCCCCGCCACGGAATGGCCCTGGTGGCGGTGCCAGATAGGGTGGGGCCACCCCGCCCGCCCGACCCGGGGCGGCAGGCGCCCTCCCCTGGACGCGGACACTGCCGGCCACGGGATCCAGCGGCCCACCCAGGATTGGGGAAGGTCCCAGTCGGGAAGCAGGCTGCCAGCGCCCGCGGCCGCCAGCAGTGTCAGCGGATGGGGGCCGTGGAGGCTGATGGCCACTCCTGCGGCCGCCAGCCCGCCTAAGAGATGGGTGTAGCCTTTCACGGAATAACCTCCTTAATTCTGCGCCAAGGCAGATGGGCTTCCCTAGAGGCAGTCAAACAGGACCGGCCGGCAAAGTCAACGGGGCAGGGGCGCGAGCGGGTGAAATTCCGCAGATGGGCGCCGAATTTGGGGAGGCTGGCGAAAATTTGTTGACTAACTCCGAACGTTTATATAAAATTCCTCTGTTATCGTTCGGAATTATTTTACGCAATCTAGGTGCGGAGGTGGACAATGGCGGAGCACAGCAAAGAAGGGGCCCAATACGGTGCAGAGGTGGCCCGCATTGAGCCCATAGGAATTGAGCACGTCGAGGAAAGCGAGCGGCACGGGCATGTTTCTTCCGTTTTCACCCTGTGGTTTGGCGCCAATGTAGAGCTGGCCACCCTGACAACGGGAACGGCGGCCGTGGCCCTGTTCGGGCTGAGCTTCACCCAGGCGGCGATTGGGCTGATTATCGGCAACATCCTGGGCGTGACGCTGCTGGGTCTGGTATCCACGTTCGGACCTCGCCTAGGTGTGCCGCAGATGGTGCATTCGCGCGCGCCCTTCGGCTTTTTTGGGAACTTTCTGCCGGGGTCTTTGAACGCCATTGCGGGAGTCATGTGGTTTGCCGTGAACACGGTGCTGGGATCATTTGCGTTCGAGGCGCTATTCCACACGGACTTCATGGTCGCTCTTTTGGTTATGGTGCTGATCCAGGTCATCGTGGCGGTGTACGGCCACAACATGATCCACGCGGTGGAGCGGTTTATGGCGGTGATTTTGACACTCGTCTTTGCGGGCGTCTCCATTTTTGCCTTTGCCCACGCAAATTATGCCCTGCCCTTTGATCCCAAATCCGTGCTCGGCCAGTACACGGGGATTCGCGGGGGAATGATCGAGGCCGTGGGACTTGCGCTCTCCTACCTTCTGGGCTGGACGGTCTTCGGGTCGGACTACACCCGCTACCTGCCGTCGTCCACACCGGCTTCCCATGTTTTCTTCAATGCGGCTTCAGCGAACTTCATCGCCGGGGTTTGGCTGGAACTGCTCGGCGTGGCGCTGGCGAGCATTTTTCCTGCGGCGGCGTCTGGCGCTGACCCTATTGCCCTCCTGTCAGGCATCCATCCCCACTGGATGGTTCCGGTCGCCCTGTTCGCCGTGATTATCGGCACGGTGACCGCGGATGTTCTTAACATCTACTCGGGCTCCTTATCCGCTCTGGTGGTCAATGTGCCCATCAAGCGCTGGATGGCAGCGGTGCTGGTCGGACTGTTAGGCGGAATTCTGGCGTACGTCGCCCGCAACTCCTACTACCTGGACTTCGAAAACTTCCTGTTCCTGCTGGCTTACTGGCTGGCGCCGTGGACCGCGATTGTGCTGGTGGATTACTTTATCGTCCGGCGGGGCCGGTACAACACGGCTATGTTCTATGACCCGAGGCGGGTGCTGCGGCCGGGATTCTGGGCGTGGCTGGCAGCCATCGTGGTGTCTGTGCCGTTTTTCAACCAGGCTATGTATGTTGGCGCGTTTGCGGATCACCACCCGCATATGGGTGATATCTCCTATTACGTCAGTTTTCTGGTGGCGGGACTGCTCTACTGGCTTCTGGGCACGCACTACGCCCGGGACTAACCGACCCGGACAGCGGGAAAAGGGGCAGCCTGACAGCAGGGCTGCCCTTTTTTGTTGCGGTCTTCGGGACAAAGAGAAGGAATTTGTTGCACACAGGGCGAACTCTTTCATAAAATGTATGCGAACGTAAAGAGAGGCGAGTGTATGCAAATTCGTCCCTACCGTCCACAGCAGGACTACCGGGCCGTTTTAAACGCGCAATGTGACTTGTATAAAATCAATTTTCCCCGCTTCGTCTGCACTCCGGCCTTTTTGGCCGACCAGGCGCAAAGACTGCGGGCGGCGGCCAAAAGGCCCTTTGAGAACGGCATTTTTGTTCTGGAGGACGGTCTGGATTTTGCCGGGTATGTGTGGGTCGCTATCCGCATGGACCTGCAGGGCACATACGGGTCCGTGGACCAGGTCTACCTGCAGGACTCGTACCGGAGACGGGGACTGGGAAAGCTGCTGATGGGCGCGGCCCACGATTTTGTGACCAAGCAGGGAATCAAAGTGGCCCGCCTCTACGTGACGGCCGGCAATCAGGATGCAGTGCGGCTGTACGAGCGGGAAGGGTACGCGGTTACCCGGCTGGAAATGGAGAAGCCCTTGACCTAAGCGGCGGCCAAGGGCTTTTTTTTTAATTCTGTGCTAGAAAGAGAGTCCGGTGGACGGTGGTGTAATCGCGCGGTTCGGCTCCTGGCCGATGG
>DAHWJO010000188.1:0-6085 GCA_027344105.1 Sulfobacillus sp. | reverse complement strand
AGTTTAATCTGATTGTAAAAAATTCTGCCCGCGCCCCGGCGGCCGGGAAACATGTCCACCTGGTCGGTAATGCGAGCCCCCGCCGAGTCTACCAGATAAAAAATCGGGCAATTCAACTCCAGCGCCTTTTCCTGAATCCGTAAAATCTTTTCCACGGTTCTGGCGCCCCATGACCCCGCCTTGATCGTCGGGTCATTGGCCATCACCACCACCGTGCGGCCATTCACCGTCCCGGTCACCGTCGCCACGCCATCCGCCGCCAAGTCATCCGCCAGGGCATTTGCAAACAGCCCATCTTCCACATAGCCGGGGTCGAGCAGGAGGTCGAGCCGCTGGCGCACCGACAGCTTCTGTGATTCCGCTAGGCGCTCATGATATTTGCGCGAACCGCCCGCTAAAGCTTCCGCACGCTTCTGACTTAATTCTTCGGGAGTCAATTCGGTTCTATCCCCTTTCTCCGCATGGTGAATCGTCCCGCTATTCCACGATCAGCAAGGGATCGCTTTCATTGACAAAGTCTCCTTCCTGCACCAGCACCTCGATGACCCGGCCGCTCGTTTCGGATTCAACCGGAATTTCCATCTTCATGGATTCCAGCCGCACCACTTCCTGCCCCACTGCCACCCTATCCCCCGGTCCCACCAACACCTTGAATACGGTTCCTGCTAAGCTCGCCACCACACTGCTCATGAGTTCATCTCCTCTATGTACCATATAGATTGTTCAGAAAACCATCCGTTCAGCGCAGGAACCGGATGCAGGCGCTTATTCTGCCACACACCACCAGTCACCGCCTCGCCGCGAAATCTCCACAGGCCTTCGGAGGATTGGTCCACCGCGATTCCCGGTGAAGGGAGGATGCGGTCTCCCGCCCAGCGTCCCACCGGTCCTAAGATGAGCGGGTGCCACAAGAGAATATGTTCCGGTCCCGAAGCCGCCAAAAATCCGGGCACAGGTGTCGGCTGGCTGACATAGACCGCGTCCCCGCTGAAGTGCGGAATATGGTTCAGCCAGCGCATTGCCCACCCGCCCCCGATAACTGCCTTGATGTTCCATGCCTGCCAGGCTAATGCCGCATAATAAACAGCCTGGTGGGAAAAAATCCAGTCCCGGCGGTGAAATGATGCCATCACCGCCCACGGACCCAAGTCATGGGCGGGCGCACGCCCTGTCGCCCGGGAGAGGTCCACGGCGTCTGGCATTGCATGCGCGGCGGCGTGCAGCATGAATACTCCTTGCGCCAGCCAGCCCGCCCACGCATCCGCCCAATTGGAGGGGATATACGGGTACACTGCACGCCGGCGCCAATACGCCACACGCTCGGGGGTCACTTGCGATGACAGGGCCCCGTCTTGTTCCCATGCCGACATCACCGTGCGCACTACTCTACAGACTCCAGTTGCCGCGCGATCACCATGCGCTGAATTTCTGACGTGCCTTCTCCGATTTCTAGCAGTTTGGCATCACGCATGTAGCGTTCTACCGGGAAATCATGCATGTATCCGGCTCCGCCATGGATCTGCACAGCCTGCAAAGCAGCACGCATGGCAGCCTCGGACGCGTAAAGCTTAGCCATTGCCGCTTCTTTGGCATAAGGGCGGTGCTGGTCTTTAAGCCATGCGGCTTTGAGCACCATCATGCGCGCCAGTTCGACTTCCATCGCCATATCCGCCAACTTGAATTGTATCGCTTGAAACCGGTCAAGGGTTTTCCCGAATTGGCGGCGCTGGCGGCTGTAGCTTAAAGAGGCATCCAGGCACCCCTGGGCCACCCCCACGCTGAGAGCTCCTATGCTGATGCGCCCGCCGTCAAGAATATCGAGAAACTGGTGAAACCCTTTGTCCTTCTGCCCTAATAAGTATTCGGCCGGAACTTCCACATTATCCAGATAGATCTCACAGGTTTCGCTGGACCGCATGCCCATCTTCTTGTATCCGGCATTGACCGACAGTCCCGGAGTGCCCTGAGGCACAATAAAAGCCGAGATGCGCCGCTCCGTTCTGTCCGTCCGAGCCGTTGCCACGATGTATCCCGCATGCTTGGCATTGGTGATATATATTTTGGTGCCGGAAATACGGTACACATCTCCATCTTTTTGGGCAAATGTCTGCGTGCCCCCGGCATCGGACCCTGCCTCGGGCTCAGTAAGGCCAAACGAAGCCAGAAAGTCTCCGCGGATAGCTGGAACTAAATAGGTCTGTTTCTGTTCGGGCGTGCCAAAAGCGTAGACCGGAGAACACCCCAACGACACGTGGGCGGCAAATCCCAGCCCCAGCGAGGCATCCACCCGCCCGATCTCCTCTACAGCCAATGCATAACTCACTGTGCCGGCGCCAGAACCGCCCCATTCTTCAGAAAACGGCAGGCCATAAAAACCGAGCTGACCCATTTGCTGCATCAAGTCCCATGGAAATTCCGCGTGTTCATCGCGGTAGCCAGCCGCAGGAGCGACCACTTCTTTGGCAAAATCTCTGACAGTCTCCTGAATCAGTTGCTCTTCCGGAGTGATATCCCAGTCCATGCGTCATATCCCCTTTACCATCCACGTCCACTCAGAATTCATTCTACCGCGAAATTGCCTGAAACGACTATAATCTAAATAAATCCGGCGGTGCCCGCACCGTCAAAGACAGGTGAATACTAATGCTGACTGCACCTCAATTGAGAGCCTTGAAGGGCACACACCCTTCCACATGGATCACCGCCTACGACGTCGTCCAGGCCCAAGTGGCGGAAGAAGCCGCCATCGACGTGATTTTGGTCGGGGATTCCCTAGGAATGACCACGCTCGGCTACGATTCCACCATCCCCGTCACTTTAGACGATATGGTGCATCACGCCGCCATGGTGCGCCGCGGCGCTCCCCATACTATGATGATTGTCGACCTGCCCTACCTCACGTATCACAACCCCGACACTGCCCTTGCCAATGCGGGGCGCATCATGCAGCAGACCCTCGCCAACGGCGTCAAGCTGGAAGGCGGCCGGTCCATCATTCCCGTCGTGGACGCCCTGATCCAGGAAAAGATTCCGGTAATCGGGCACCTTGGCCTGACCCCTCAAAGCGTGCACACCATGGGGGGATATAAAGTGCAGGCCAAATCTTCCTCCGCCATTGGGCAACTGCTGGAGGACGCCCGCTCGCTGAGTGACCATGGAGTCAGCGCTATTGTTCTCGAAGGCATTCCTGACCGGGTCGCAGCTTATGTCACCGCGCATATTGAGGCGCCTACCATTGGCATCGGCGCCGGAGCGGGCGTGGACGGGCAGGTGCTGGTGTTTCATGACTGCCTGGGCATTACCCGATCGCTGCCCAAATTCGCCCGGCCTTTTGCCGAAGTCAGGCAGGCCATGATCTCAGGGCTGATGGCTTACCGCGGCAGCGTCCAAGACGGCTCGTTTCCCGGGGATAAAGAGTCCTATCATGTTCCTGACGCTGAGTGGGACAAGTTTCTCCAGGAGCAAGAAGGCCGATGAACCTGGCCATTGTGGGAACGGGAGCGATGGCCAAGTTTTACGCGGCGGCTTTCCGCACCTTGACGCCCACCTTGATAGGGCGCCAGAGCGGCGGCCCCTTCATACTCTCTGACAACGGCCACACTGAGGTGCTGAACCCGCCGTTTCTGCCTTGGCAAGCCGCTGCCGGCATCTCCTGGGATGTGGTTATTCTTGCCGTAAAATGGCCTGCAATGCCACTGGTCCAATCCCTGATGACACAGGTTCCAAGCGGCAGCCTCGTGATTTCTCTCATGAACGGCATGGGACAGGAAGAGGCCCTGATCCCGCCGCTGGACCCATCCCAGCTAGCGGCAGGCATGACCACGGATGCGGTGACCGGCACATGGGATGAATCCCGGGGATTGCCCGCATTCACTGTGACGGCGCACGGGGAGACCATGGTGCCGTGGCTCCCCCATCCCTCTATGCCCTTGTGGCAAAACACCGTGGCCGATCTGGGGCTGTCATGGAAATTCCTCCCCCAGGGCTCTGTCCTCCACCACCGATGGGTCAAGCTTGTGCAGAACAGCCTCATCAATCCTCTGTCCGCCCTCGCCAACGTGCCAAACGGCATGCTGCCGGATATGCCATTATGGAATCTCGCCCCCGCGCTGCTTCACGAAGCCCGGACCGTGGCCCGCGCCGCAGGAATTGTTTTGGGACCCGACCTGGACGCACAAGTCGTGCGCCTGGCCCGTGCAACCGCCCGCAACATCTCGTCCATGCTCCAAGATGTCAGAAAGAACCGGGTAACCGAAATCGACGCGATCAACGGCTATCTTCTCCGCTGCGCAGCGGGATACGGGATAGAGATTCCGGTTCACAGGGCTCTGGTCCAGTTGATTCATGCCCTGTCCAGCCAAGCATGCTAGGTGGCGTTCTCCTGCCCGCCGCTTTCGCTGGCAATGATGCGCCAGTACTGGCCCCCTTCGCGCTGCATCAGGCGGTTGCCCACCAATTCCCGGCGCAAGGTGGCACAGTCAGCATGGTGACGCTTGATAACCTCATTGACCTGAGATTCGGGATAGCGGGTCCCGTAATCAAAACGGTTCGCCAGCCACTGCAAAATCACCAGGCGCTTCCTGCGGCTGGCAGGGATCTCCTTGAGCTGATCCCCGTTGAAGAAGTCCCTGATCACTTTCTGCTCCCATGCCTCTTCGGCCGAATGTTCCACAAATGACGCAAGCTGTTGAGTATTCATGAACTCCCGGTTCATGGCGGCCAGCCGCTCCCCTTGCAGTGAATACCAATGGGTGTTGCCGTCAGCCCGCATCTTCACCAGGCCATTGTCTTTGAGCTTTTGCAGGTGGTGGGATACTGTGGGCGCCTTTATCTCCAACAACGCTGACAGTTCTTCAACATTGGTTTCCCGGGTTGCCAGCACCCCTAAAATCTTCAGCCGATTCTCATCAGCCATGGCTTTAAAGAACTGAACCAGCATGCCTATCTGTTCCTCTGTCATCAGCAGTTCACTCCTAGTATTTTTACAAACATCTATTTAGATATATATCACATTAGCAAGCAGAATTCCAATGCGCGCCGATTTTCCATAAATATTTAAGAATATTCCAAGGCCATCAGGAAAATTGTGAATAAAAGGCGTACGATCAGCAGTAATTCACGGCGCAGAAATTTCACGTCCAAATATGAAGCAGCCCCTGCTGTGGAACTCCGGCGCCACCTGAAAGGACGGGATTCTCATGGCCATTTTAGTGTTCGACATCGAAACGGTACCGGATTACGCCGCCTATGCGCGTCTCTTAGGGCTGCCTGCCAACACGCAGGAACCCCTTTTGGAAGAGGCCTGGACTGCCGCCCAACGGCCTTTTAAGGCTGAACTGCAGCAAATTGTGTCCCTGGCCGCCGCCTGGATTGCGGACGACGGCACACTGCAGCGGCTGGCCACTTTGGGGCCGGATGAATCTCACGCCGTTGCTCAATTTTTTGAGCTGGTCAACCGCCACCATCCTATTCTCACAGGGTGGAACACCAGTGGATTCGACGTCCCCGTGCTGCTGACGCGCGCACTGGTCCACCAGGTCCCGGTAGGAGATTTTTACCGCTACCACCTGCCCTACGACGGCTATCTGAAGCGTTACTCCGACAAGGATCACCGGGATTTGATGGACCTGCAGTCGTTTTTTCGGGCCACGACTCCGTTGAGTCTCGACGAAATTGCCGCCCTGCTCCACATCCCTGGCAAGCTCGGGACAGACGGAAGCCAGGTCAGCGGGCTGTATCATGCTGGCGAGATGGACCGGATCCATGCCTACTGCCAACATGACGTGCTCACAACGGCATGGGTCTACCGCTATCTGGCCGTGCACCGGGGTTGGTGGTCCCCTGAAGCCGGAGAGCGCTTTGACACCTCCGTCTCCACCTTTTTGGAAACCCGCGCCAGCACCCACTGGGACCGGTTTCGGGCCGCGCAAGATATTATTTAACAAACAATGCGGGAGACTCTCCCGTCGCCATGCGTGAAAAGCGTCGGCCAAAAGAGTTGAGTCCGGCGGGAGGGCGGAATCAGTTGAACCCATTACCCTGACATGCGGATCGCAGCCATGCTCACTGCACTGCCGTTTTCCTT
>DAHWJO010000187.1:0-6143 GCA_027344105.1 Sulfobacillus sp. | reverse complement strand
ATGAAGGCCAATGGGAGACAGTGCCGTTTCATCATCCTGTGCCCAAAATGTTCGCAAAACGCTAATGGCCGCACAAGCAGAAATACAGCGCATTGGAAGTGAATGGCCACGGATCAAAGCGAGAAAAGCCCCCAAGAGAAATTTACGGATGAAGAGCGCGCATTACGCCGCCCGCAGAGGTGGGTCCATTATCGCTCTGCCTTTATGCCCAACGCGATAAACGCTATTCCGGCCATGTGTGTTGCGTCTGGCCTGTGCCCCTAGAGAACTGTGTTGCCACACCTCCAAAGGCCAAAGAACCACAGCCGAACCCGGTGTCCTGCCACAAAAAATCTCCCTGCTTGGCAAAAATTGGGGATCGGTCAGATCGCGTAGGTCTCGTATAGGGTCGACTCGCCCGCGAGCGCCCTTGGGGTGGAGGGCGTTTTGAGGGTAGTCAGAAGAGTGCTGGCTTGCGAGATGAGGGGGATCACTCACGCGCCGAGAAGAGGATAGCCCCAAATTCCTCTCCCCTCTGCAAAGGGAGAACGAAGACAGACACACGGCTGTTGTCTATGGTTTCGGGCAACTGCCGGCACCACACCGAACCCTGTGGCCGCATGTGATCACTATCACAGCCGCCCGTCAGGCAAGAGCGTACGCTCAGGGCATGGGGAAATGTGGAGAAGGCATCTGTGCTGACCACGGTGCAGGAGAGAAGGGCAACTACCCACGCAGCGCGGAGTGTTGAAGCATTAAAAACTATTTTCCCCGGCAACTGGTAGCAGCAAGGAGGAAGCGCTTGTGCACGGAGTCCGTTCATCGCGGTGGAGCATGAAATATTTTGCAGTGGCCATGGCCTCGTTGGGGCTGGCAGAACTACTGTGGGCGTCGGGACTGGCCCAGCCCCTCGGCAACATTGGATCGGCGTGGGTCTTGGTTGGGGTGCACCTCACCACTATCGGGTTTTTGACCTTGGTGATGATGGGAGCTCTGCACCAGTTCGTTCCCGTGTTAACCGAGACGGAACTGGCCAGCCAAACCTGGTCGGGGGTGACCTTCTGGAGTGTGACAGTGGGGTTGCTGGGGATGGTGTCAGGTTTTCTTGCTCTGCCTGGAGCTGTGCCGGGCGGAATTTTGCCGCAGGTGCCATGGCTTCTGCCAGTGGGAGGGTCGCTGGTTATCGCCGGAGTCATCGTGGCCGCCATCAATCTCGGCACCACGCTTAAAGGGCCTGGCCATGGACCTTGCCGACATGGTTTGTCGCGACCAGTTTCGTGTTTTTGGTGATTACTGTCTTCGCGGGCCTTTTGCTGGCACTGTCTTTGGCCATACCCGGCCTGTTCACCTCGGGACAGTTGCAGGTGATGGGCGGGCGGGGGCTGGCGGCCCACGTCATAGGCGGGGTCGGAGGTTGGCTGACCCTGACAGCGATGGGAGTGTCATACAAACTTTTGGCGATGTTTACGCTTTCGGATGAGCGCCGCGGAGCATGGGGCTGGGCTGCCTATCTGTTCACGACCTTCGGCATCGCAGCAGCCTGGCTGGCGCGGTGGATTGGAGTGAATGCTCTGGCCGATCTGGGCTGGGCTGCCATTTTGATTGGCTTGGCTGTGTACTTGTGGGATATGGCTGCCCTGTACCGCCAGCGCAAGCGCCGGAAATTGGAACTGAACGCCCGGTATGCCCTTGTTCCGCTGGGATTTCTTGGCGTGCTCATCCTGGCGGCTGCGGTGGTGCGGATAGGAGGGGTGCTGACACGGCTGGATATCGCGCTCGCATTTCTCGCCCTGTACGGGTGGCTTGGCGGTCTGGCGCTCACGCAGCTATATAAAATCATTCCCTTCCTGACGTGGCTCAATCAGTTCGGCAGCCGGCTGGGCAAGGGGCGCACCCCGCGCGTCCAGGATTTGGTGAGCGAGGCGCGGGACCGCTATGCTTACGCTCTCTATTTTGCTGCAATCGCTGTGGGTACCGTGTGTCTCGGATTGGGGTCGTCCGCGGGATTCCGGGTGGCCATGCTGGCCGCATTCGCTGCCACGGCCGACATTGCGCGCGCTCTGTACCATGGATCTCATCCTGAACGGGAAGAATCCGGATTCGGCACGGCGGCTGTTCCGTTTCATAAGGCGCGTTAGCCGCGGTCCCTGGCGGCAATGGATCTGCGCCTTGTGAATGATGGATCTAGCTTTTGGACAGTGGGGATGTGCGTCCGGCAAGATTATCCCCGCTCATCTCACTCATTGTTGTCCCGCTCGAACGCTGATGTGGCGGGTCACTGTTCCTCTCTGAGCCGCCGTCCGACCTGAGTGCCGGACGGCGGCTGCACGGTCTGGGGGAAGGGGCTTGGTGCGCCGCTGGCCCAAATGGCCAGCGGTATTCCCTTGTCCGCCCAGTGATGGATAAATTGTCATTTTGCGGGCCACCCTAACGTCCTGACAACGACTTTGCGAGAGGATTATGCTAATGCATATCGTGGTAATCGGCGCAGGGCCAACGGGACTGTCGGCGGGCTATGACCTTCTTCAAAATGGCCACCAGGTGACTTTGTATGAGCAGGACCCGAAATGGGTTGGCGGCATTTCGCGGACCGTCGTCTACAAGGGATACCGATTTGACATCGGCGGCCACCGCTTTTTCTCCAAAAACGCCGAGATTGAAGCCTACTGGCGGAACATCCTGGGAGAGGACCTGTTGACCAAGCGCCGGCTGTCCCGCATTTTCTACGACGGAAAATTTTACGATTACCCGTTGAAGGCGGGCAATGCGTTTAAGAACATGGGGGTGGTGAATACCGCCTGGTGTCTGGGAAACTACCTGAAGACCCAAATGTTTCCGAGGAAGCCTGTGCGCACTTTTGAGGACTGGGTGACCAATCACTTTGGTGCGCGGCTCTACGAAATGTTCTTTAAAACGTATACGGAGAAAGTGTGGGGAATGCCCTGCAGTGAAATTAGTGCCAATTGGGCCGCCCAGCGCATTCAGGGACTCAGCTTGATGACTGCGGTGAAGTCCGCGGTGTGGCCTGCCAGCCAGACGTCGGTGAAAACTCTGGCGGACTCCTTCCGCTATCCTAAACGGGGGCCGGGCATGCTGTGGGAACGGGTGGCCAGCCATATCCGCAGTTTAGGCGGCGACCTGCGGATGGGGGCCCGGGTTTCAAGCATTGTCTGGGAACCCGGACGAGGTGTGAGTGCGGTAGATGCCTCCGGCTGTGCGGCAAAGAGGCCCGACCACGTCATTTCGTCTATGCCGCTGCGCTCTTTGGTGCGGGCCTTGAGCCCGCAGGCCCCGGCAGACGTGCGTGACGCTGCAGAAGGCTTGCATTACCGGGACTTCATTACCGTGGCGCTGATTGTGGACGCGCCTTGCCTGTTTCCAGACCAGTGGATCTACATACATGACCCCAGGATCAAAGTGGGCCGGATTCAAAACTTCAAAAATTGGAGTGCGGATATGGTGCCGGACCCCGCTATGACGTGCCTGGGGATGGAGTACTTCTGCTTTGCGGGAGATGGATTGTGGACGGCGTCTGACCGCGAATTGCTGGCCTTGGCCGAGCGGGAGGCGCGCGCAACCGGACTCCTCGGAAACGCGAGGTGCGTGGACGGGACCGTCGTGCGGGTCCCCAAGGCCTATCCCGTGTATGATGACCACTACGAGCGCCACCTCCTGACCATCCGACGCTATCTGGACAGCCACCTGCCCAATTTGCAAATAGCCGGACGCAACGGCATGCACCGTTATAACAACCAGGATCATGCCATGCTGACGGGGTTGATGGCTGCCAAAAACGTCTCGGGCGCTGCCTACGATCTGTGGGCAGTCAACAGTGATGCCCAGTACCTTGAGTCGGTTCCCAGCACACGCCGGGTGCCTCAGCGCATGGGTACGGTCAAAGGCTGAAGAAGTTGGCGGCGGAAGAGAGGCTAATGATGGCAAAAATCTGGCGTGAACGGCTGGCGGTCTTTCTCATCTTCGTGAGTCTGGGAATCATCTGGTCGGGCATCATGCCCTTGTGGCAAGGCCCGGATGAACCGGCGCAGTTTGCTTATGTGCAGTCTATGGAGCACCGCCTCCTCCCACCCCGCCAGGACGTTGTCCCCGCGGGACAGAGCCCTTGGCTCTTCAATCCGTCTCCGGCAGAAAGTTTGTCCATCACTTTATCCGCGCGGGCCCGGGTGCTGCAAGACCCTGGAGCCTGGCTGTCCCTGTCTGAAGCCCAGAGGACGCACGATTTGCAGGATCTAGCCCGTGTCAGCGCGGGCCCCCAATACCCTTTTATGGGCACTCAAAATTATGTGGAGATCTATCCGCCCCTGTACTATGACGCCGCTGCTTGGGGACTGCGGGCCGGGCACATCCGGAATATCCTGGCGGCGGCATACAGCGCGCGTTTTTTCAGCGCGCTCTGGCTGGGGGTCGCGGGAGTGCTGTGGGATATGATTCTGGCTTTTGTGATCCGGGCGCGATTTGCCCGCCTCGGCCTCCTGGCGTGTCTGGTCTTGCTCATTCCCACGCTCGGCATGCTGGGAGGAACCGTCTCGAATGATATCGTGGCCGACGCTGCCAGTCTGGGTATTTTCTGCGGAGCGCTGTGGGGCATGAAGAATCCTGGCCGGCTCTCAGCGCTGCCAGGGGCGGCCGGATTCGGTCTGGTGGCGGGAGTGGCGGTGTGGACCAAGGAAGAAGCTTACATGGCTCTGGCCGTGTCTGCGCCATTTGTCCTGCGCGCTGTCTGGGGACGCGCGCCCTCGCAGCGGGCCTGGTGGTCCTGGCTGGGAATTGCCGCCGCGGCAGCCCTGTTGGTGGCGGCGCCGTGGCTCGGATTTACGCTTCACCGCTACGGTTCCTTGATTCCGCCCCTGACATACCAGGGAGCGGGGAGCAATCCGCGCACATGGGGTTTTGTTCTCCATCACGAGCTGCTGAACAAGGCGTTCGAGGGGAATTTGATGGTGACCCAGGCAATGTTCGGCATGGACTGTCCGTGGTGGCAGCCTTGGGCCTCATCCGAAGCGTGGATTCATATCCTCCTCGGTCTGGTGGAGATTGTAGGATTGTGCGTGGGTCTCATCTCCTCCCGGCGCGAGCCGGGGTGGGGATTGGCTGGGGCTTGGATCGGAATGGGTGCAGCCGTCCTCTGGGCCCTGCAGGGAGAATACAACGTCTTGACGGGCGCTGGTTTCCTGCAAGGGCGATATTTCCTTTTTCTTGCGGGCCCCGTGTCTTGGCTGGCAGCGCATCTGTGGGTCAAGATTTCTAAAATCGGCCAAGGCTTGGCGCTGGCCGGCGCGGCGGTGCTGTCCCTGGCCACCATGAGCCATACATTATGGCGCTATTACCATCACACCTTGTTTGCTTTTCTCTTGGGGCGCATTGTCATCTTGGCCCCCGCCTCTGCGATAGACCTGAGCCGGCTGTCGGTGGTTGTCGTGATTGCTATATGGGTATGGCTGGAGATTCACATTCTTAACAGTCTGGATTCCTCTGGGGCTGCCGAGGCGTCGACGACCGGCCATGCTGTGCCAACTTCTTAGCGTGCCCATCAATCTTGTGAGGAACCAAGCCCTTGATAGCAAGAACGCTAAGGTTCTGCACGACCACAGGTGTTTTGGGAGACAAACAGAGGATAACCTGACCTATCCCCAGTTTTAATGGCGGCATTTGCTGTATAGGCACACTGTTGACTGCTCGCTCCGTCTGGCACGCCTGCGTCATGCACAGGCACATCCAGATGATGTGATGGATTCGGGTGCGGAGTGAATGGGCCGGATAGCCAGTGAGCCAAATCGTCTGAGAAAACGCAAGGAAACCTTGATTTGCTGGGCGCACACCGTATGATAAGAGAAGGGGGGACGTCGCATGCCGCAGACCGTGAATATTCCTGAACGCTTACCGATTGCGATCGATCCGGACAGCTTGACGGCACTGTGTCATCGCTATGGGATTCGGGAGTTGGCGCTCTTTGGGTCGGTCTTGCGCGACGATTTTACGCCCCAGAGTGACGTCGACGTGCTCTATGAGACAGGCCCCATGTCACCTATCCGGTCACTGTTTGACGTGGGGCGTTTGGTCGGTGACCTTGAGGAGCTATTGGGACGTCGTGTCGATGTGGCCAACAAGCAACGGCTCTATCCCCTATTGCGGGAGGAAATTCTTTC
>DAHWJO010000186.1:0-6174 GCA_027344105.1 Sulfobacillus sp. | reverse complement strand
ACGATTCCGTCTGGGTTGATGATGAACAGGCCACGGTAGGCGGCGCCTTCTTCGGGAACATAGACCATATAGCGGCGGGAAACATCATGGGTCCAGTCGCTGGCCAGAGGATAGCGGATAGGCCCAATGCCGCCTTTGTCCGGACTTTGCTCCATCCATGCCTTATGTACGTGGGGACTGTCGGTAGACACCCCGACGATTTCAGCGTCCAGGTTGCGGAAACGGTCATAGGCGCTAGACAAAGCGGTGATTTCTGTGGGGCATACAAATGTGAAGTCATGGGGATAGAAAAACAGTACAAGCCACTTTCCCCGGAACTGCTCTAAACGGACTTGCTCGGTTTCACCGCCCGGCATAATCGCGGGCATGTCAAAGGATGGTGCGGGTTTTCCTACGAGTGCCACAGTGTTTCCTCCTATGTCCTGTCATTTTGCGTCGCCCTACGGCATCCTGTGCGGCCTGGTGTTTTTCCGGGGCCGGACGGGAAAGAGCGCTCTGTGAGGAAGAAGTCCTCTGCTTCTATTATGAGCTAATATTGGGTGCCGTTGTCAAATCGGGAGGATAATGGGGAATAAGGTCCCTTCCCGTCCATGCACTCCCCGCTTGCATTGTTTTCGCCGCGCGCGGGCGGTATTCTTATGGCAATGACATTGCGGCAGTGGACGCGAAGGGTGGGTGCACCGATGAAGGCTGGGTGGACAAGGTTTACGATTCGGTATAAGTGGCTTGTAATAATTCTCTGGGCGCTCCTCGTTCTAGCCACTATCCCGCTGGCCTTGAAAGTGACCCGTCACCTAACCGCCAATGGATTCGACAATCCCCGCAGCCAGGCCCTTTGGGCGACCAATCAGCTCAGTCTCCTGAATCCACCCAAAGGACCCGACCCGCTGCTCGTGAGTGGCCTGTCCTTTCACGAAGTGGCGAGGCTGGCCAAAGAGGCCCGCATCGCCCCGGATGCGTTGCACCGTGTGGCGCCAAACCAAGTGCTGTATCTGCCAGCCGCGCGGGATACAGTGGCCACCTCCCGCCATCTGGAGGGTTTAGTCGCGGCCCGCCGGGGACACTGGAAGGACGTCACGCAGGGATCGGTAGGGGAGACTGTCGCCAATGACAGCTCCAAGACGCTGGCGCTGAGCGGTGTGTTGGCCATACCTTTTCTCGCGGTGCTGCTATTTGCCGTATTCGGGTCGGTGGCGGCCATCAGCCTGCCGCTGCTGATTGCAGTGGTGGGTTCAGAAATTGCGCTGTCCGTGATAACGTTGGTGGAAACGCATATCCAGCTGTCGGTGTTTCTGACGGATATCGTCACTTTTTTGGCGCTGGGGGTAGGCATCGACTACGCCCTGTTTATCAGCACCCGCTTTCGCCAGGCTCTCGACCGGGATAGCAGCGTCGATGACGCGGCAGCGGAGAGCATGCGCCACGCGGGGCGTTCGGTGCTGTATTCCGGGGTGGCTGTGGCCCTGGCCGTAGCCACCCTGCTGCTTGGAGGGAACGCTTACTGGCAGGGGCTGGCGCTCGGCGGGGCTGTGGCCATTGCCTCGGTGCTTTTGGCCACCCACTCCCTGCTGCCTGCGGTGATGAGCGTAATGGGGCGCCGCATGCGCTGGGGCGGGCTGTCCCGCATTCCCGATTTCGGGTTCTGGCGCGGCATCGGCCGATTCGTGGTGGCCAAGCCCTGGCTGTCTGTGGGCGTCAGCGTGGCGCTGCTGGTGCCACTGGCCGTATTCGGGCCGCGCATTCAGATGCGTACCCCGGCCAATCTGGCCAGCATGCTTCCCGTCAACAGTCCCATCCGCCAAGCCGTGACCTTGGAGCAGAAAATCCAGGGGCCCGGCAGCATAGCGCCTTTGGGCGTGGTGATGAAGTTTTCCTCCCCGCTGACGGCTGCCGCCACCTGGCAGGCGGTCGCCCGGGCCACGTCCCATCTCAGCGCCATGAAGGGGGTGAGCCATGTGTCATCCCCAACCCAAATAGGGCTGGAGCCGGCGATGCTGGCGGGGATGCTGGCGCATCCCGCAACTGAGCCCCCGGCTGTGAAAACGGGTCTGGCCAATTTCATCAACCCGTCCGTGGCTCCCCATATGGTTGTGGTCTATGTGGTCGCGGCTACAGGCCCGGACAGCCCGGCTACGGCCCAACTGTCGGAGAGCATTGACCATCAGCTCCCCCGGTGGCTGCCGCCCGGCAGCCGGTCTGCTGTGGGCGGGCAGGTGCCAATTCTCCGCAGCTTCAACAATCTGACGGCAAGCCGGCTCCCCTGGATTATCGGCGCCGCCTTGATTGTCGCTCTCATCGTCCTGTCCCTGGCCACCGGGTCGATTGTCCAGGCCCTGATGGGAGTGATTTTTGATGCCGTGGTGGCGCTGGCCACGGCGGGGCTGCTGGTGGTGGTCGTGCAGCACGGCCTGCTGGGATTTCAGGCGCAGCCTCTGGACAGTTCCATCACTCCTTTGATTTTTGTCCTGCTGTTCGGACTGTCTATGGATTATGAAGTCATCTTGCTGCACCGCATTCAAGAACCAATGCGCAGCGGGGCTTCCGTTTCCGATGCCGTCTACACAGGACTGTCGACGACCGGGTCCATGATTACCGGAGCGGGAATGATTATGGTCATCGTATTTCTGTCGTTGCTCGTCAGTCCTTTGCAGGTTATGAAGACCCTAGCCCTGGGACTGAGCTTTGCGGTGCTGATCGATACCTGGATTGTGCGCTCCCTCCTTGTGCCCAGTGTGATCGTGCTGCTGGGCCGGCATGCCTACTGGCCGTGGCGCATCCCGTCCCCGCATCCGGACAGCGGGGACTCCCCCGAGACTTTGGCCCGCCCAGCCAAAAAGGGCCTGGCCGATCCCAAGCGCACATAGGGGTGGGAAACACTTCTCCGCTGGCTGCAAAGAGGGCAGGCAAAGAGACACGCGTCAGGACGCTGGCCGCGTCTCTTCGCTTGCCCAACACAGGGGATACGGCGCACTTAATCTGTCCGGTCAGAGAAAAAACCGGAAACGCTTAGGAAAACGATGAATATCGTAGAAACAAATGGCAACACAAGGAGGTATCCGATGTTCACTTTGGCATTGTCAGGAGGGGGCCTCTTGGGCGCAGCCCATTTAGGGGTTCTCCAGGTGCTCGGGGAGAAGGGGCTGCACCCGGCGGCCGTGGCCGGGACCTCAGCCGGAGGTCTGGTGGCGTCCATGGTGGCATCCGGAGTCAGTGTCGGCGCGATGGTGGCCTGGGGCCAAGACGTGACGGAGCATCCGTGGGACTTTTTTGATATGAACACCCAGGGGCTCGTCAGGGAGATTTGGCCGTGGGACAAAGCACCAGCTACAGGATTGGTGAACCCCGCCAAATTTCTGGCCAGCCTCATCAATTTATCTCCGGCGGTTCAGGATATTCAGCACTGGAAAATGCCGTGCGCCGTCATTGCGACGGATATCGCCCAAATGCAGCCAGTCGCATTCAGCCCAGTCCCCAGCCTCGCCCCGCCGGGGTCAGGCTGGCGGGTCATTCACGAAGCAGACCTGCTTTGGGCGCTGGGATCGACGATGGCGATGCCGGGACTGTTCGAGGGGGTGCGGCGGGGGCAAGCGCTCTATGTCGACGGGGGCGTGGCCGACACGCTGCCGATCAATTGGGCGCATCAGTTGGCGCCCGGGCCCATCATTGGCGTGAATGTGGCCCCGACTCATCCCGTCAGCGGGGAGGGTATGGGCATTGCTGATATTCTTTCGCGATCGGAGGCCTTTGTGACCCAGGAACTGTCTGACGTGCAGAACCAGGACTATCTGGCGGTGGTTGTGAGTCCGCCGACGGAAGGCACTCCGTTTTTTGGTTTCGCAGACTATCTTCACCTCATCCAGTTGGGGCGCAAAGCCACCCTCGCGGCGTGGCCCGAAATTCAGCGGGTGTTGGCAGGGGCCTGATGGGAACTGGCTGCCGTGCCGAGGACTCCCGCCCATACCGGGCTGGGAGTCCTGCCTGTGCCGCCCAGCCCGGGCTTGCGGGGGACAATCCCGCGCCGCCACGGGTTAGGTGCACCACTGGGGAATATTTTCTTAAAAATGAAGCGCATCCACAGGAACTTGCCGGGGCGGAGGCGAATCTTTGCAGCAACAGGCCTGAGCCCCGTCTGATTTGGTTCAGCACGATTGCGCGGGGATGGAAAGCTCGGCCGATCCA
Organism: Sulfobacillus sp.; assembly: GCA_027344105.1. Lineage (GTDB taxonomy): Bacteria > Bacillota > Sulfobacillia > Sulfobacillales > Sulfobacillaceae > Sulfobacillus. Next base: position 1,995 of record DAHWJO010000186.1, on the reverse strand, counting down.
GAAATTGACCCGAGAATTGAGGAACGGCCGGAAAGGGGAAAAGACCGTGCGTTTAGAAGAAATTTCTGTGCAAGTGGTGCAGCTGCCGCTCAGCACGCCGTTTCGCACCAGTCTCCGGCAGGTGACGGCGGTAGAGGATGTGCGCGTCACCCTTGTTGCGGAATCGGGAGTGAAGGGGGTGGGTTCCGCCTCACCTACGGCCGCTATTACGGGAGAGAGCACACAGGGCATCGCCGCAGCGATAGAGGACTACATTGGGCCGCTTTTGCGCCAGACGGATCTGGACGACAGGAATCACGCGTACCAGACCGTGCAAAAAGCCCTGCAGCATAATTCATCGGCCAAAGCGGCTGTGGACATCGCGCTGCATGACCTTTACGCGCGCGAGGACGGGGTTTCGCTCCTGCGCCACTTGGGCGGGAGTCCCGGGCCTTTGCCGACCGATGCGACGGTCAGCCTGGCGGATCCGGAGGCCATGGAGCGCCAGGCCCTATCTTTGACCGCCCAGGGATTTTCGCAGCTGAAAATCAAACTGGGGGGAAAGGACGGGCAGGACAGGGCGCGTGTCCGCAGAATCCGAGAAGGGGCAGGACCTGGCGTGCGGCTGTGGGTGGATCCCAACCAGGCCTGGTCTGTCCGCGAAACCTTGCGTCACGCTGAAGCAATCGCTCCGTATGATGTCGAATTCATTGAACAGCCCCTGCCGGCCAGAGACTTGGAAGGACTGGCTGAGGTGCGCCGTCTGAGCGCCTTGCCGATTTGCGCCGACGAAGCCGTTTACGGGCCGGATGATCTCCGGCGTGTAATGGATTTGCGGGCGGCGGACATTCTCAATGTCAAACTCATGAAGGCCGGCGGCCTGACACAAGCCGCCCTCCTCTTATCTTGGGCACAAGCCGGCGGCATGATGCTGATGGTGGGCAGCATGATGGAAGGCCCGGCCTCGGTGAGCGCAGCCGCCGCGCTGGCTCAGGCTTTTCATTGCCCTTATGTCGATCTGGATGCGGGATACTTCCTGCAAAATGCCAGAGCTGCAGGGGGAATCGGCTATGACCGCGGCATGATTCACTTTCCGGCGGGGCCAGGATTAGGTATTATCTGGGATGGCGCCGAAGGGGGTCTGGCATGATTCCTTATGTGACGGAGGCGATGATTCATCCGCAATTTTGGACGGAACACATGAGGGGGGAGGCAGCCACGGCAGTGCATGACACCGTGGCGATCAACCAGGGGATGAGCCGCTCTCCGGCTCTTGTGCCGATAAAGATGGTCGCCCAGGCTCTGCTCGACGGCCATGGGCCCGGGGAATTCGTCCGGGAGCCAGACCCGCTCCCAGATGGATTCGGCTCTGGTGGCGTATCGCGGGATGATTCATGGAAAGCACGGACCCGGGCCAATGCCGTGCTGAAGCCTTTTAAAGCGCGGCTCGGATTCGCTGTGCGCAGGGCTGCCTTGAGGTCATGGCCCACAAAGGGCCGGGTGTTCCGCACCGTTTTTGACCGTGAGTTTGACCAGCTGCAGCAAACCCGCATCGCGGTGTTTGAGCCCGTGGCAATCTTGGGACAGAGCCAGGATGAAGCGTGGTTCCTGGTGCAGTCGTCTATTTACCAGGGATGGGTGCTCCAGGACAGCGTTGCCTGGACGGACTCCGAAATGTTCGCGCGCTTTCAGGCTGTTGGGGAGGCAGTGGTCATCACCAAGCCCAACCAGGCGGTAGAGCCATCGCCTTATGACGGGGACTTCGACCCGCACCTCGCGGGAACGGGCACAATTTTGCCGTGGGCGGGCCACGGCCTAAGGGTGCCCAGTCAGGAGGAACTGCACCATGAAATGGTCTTCTGGCCTATGCGCAAGGAGGACGGGTCACTGGCTGTGCGGCCTGCGCTCCTGCCCAAAGGACCGGGAGTGAGCCGCGGATTTTTGCCAGCCACCCGGTCCCACCTGCTGCACAGCGCCTTTGGCATGCTTGGCGAGCGCTACGGCTGGGGTGACAGT
>DAHWJO010000185.1:0-6277 GCA_027344105.1 Sulfobacillus sp. | reverse complement strand
ACTTCAGCATTCAGCCCGACGGCGATTTCCAGAGCCGGCAGACGTATAAAAAGGGGACCAATATACTGGTCACCATGTTTGACACGCCGCAGGGACACGCTGAAATGCACGATTTTCTCCCCATTGGCCAGACGGCATTGTGGCGGGTTATTGAGACCGACATCCCCCTGGTGCTGACTTGCAGTCCAACGTTTGACTTTGGCTGCACCACCGCGTCCTATGAAATTCTGGATCAAGGAGCATGCTTTCTGCATCCAGGCGACAAGGAAGGATTGGTCTTGCACATTGAAGGCCACATGGAAAAAATGCCGCCGCGGGATGTGTGGCGAATAGGCCCGGGATCTGTTGCGGTTCGTCTGCAATACACCGGAAATGAACCCGAAGAGAAAGATACCCTGAATCAGGCGCTTGCCCGTGCGGACTCAGTAGAAATGATTAACGAACAGTTTTGGCGGAGGACAAATTCGGATTATACCGGGGTGCACGCTGAGATGGTTGACCGCGCCGTGCTGGTGATGCGGGGGCTGACCTACCGCACGACGGGAGGCTGCATTGCCGCGGCCACAACGTCACTGCCTGAAGAACCGGGAGGCACACGGCAATGGGATTACCGTTTTGTCTGGGTCCGTGATGGGTCTTATGCTGCTGAAGCTTTGCTGTTGGCGGGAGACATCATAGGATGCCGGCAGTATCTCAGCTTTGTATTCAATACACTGAATATTGCCGGGCAGCCATTTGCGGCACCGTTTTTTCGGGTGGACGGGACGCTGACACAAGGGGAGCACGAACTGCTGTGGCTTTCCGGTTACGAACACTCCCGACCCGTCCGCGTCGGCAATGCAGCCAACAGCCAGCTGCAGCTGGATATTGAAGGAGATTTTCTCTGGCCGGTTTGGCTGTACTGGCATGTTACTCAAGACAGTGTTTTCATCCAGGAAAACTGGATCGCGATTACGGCGCTGGTAACTTGGGCGCAGACCACATGGCATGAGGCGGATGCCTCGTTGTGGGAATTCCGCGCAGATAATGACGTGTATACCCATTCCCGGATGATGTGCTGGGTCGCGCTGAAAGTCGGCGCGTCTCTAGCTGACCATGTCATGCACGACAGTGCTCAGGCGCAGACATGGGATCTCGAAGCACAAACTGTAGAAAACGCCATCTGGGCGCAGCAGCAAGCCAGTGGATTGCCATATTTTACGCAGGGAGCGCATCACCCGCAAATGGATGCGGCGCTATTGACTATGGTCTTATATGGCTTCGCCGCCTGGGACCAGCCGGTCTTTGCCCGCACCCTGAGCCAGATTGAAAGGGACTTGGTGCAAAATGACCGGGTATTCCGTTACCGCCAGGACAATATGGGTCCCGCTCACTTTGCTTTTACCCTGGCGGGATTTTGGCTTGCCCGGGTTTATCTGCGGATGGGGGAAACGCAGCGGGCAGATGCCCTCATTGACGCCCAAATAGCCGGAGCCACCACTCTCGGTCTCTTTGCCGAGCACACTGACCCTGATTCTCAAAAGCCGCATGGAAATTTCCCACAGCTGTTTCCCCATGCTGCACTCGTGACCACCCTGATGGAGCGGCAAAGGCAGAAACAGGGCCAGCTTCCTGGATATGAGCAAGAGTTTCTGAGCAAAGCGCGGCCTGCAAAGTGACCGGGATGGACCGGTCTGTTGCTGTATGGCAGCACAATATTGAGGGGTCCGCTCGAGGCGACACCCCGTAGGAAGCGTTAGGGGAAGGTGCGACGATGAAGAGATTTTCAGCATGGGGGTTCAGCATAGCAGCATTGGCCGGGGTAAGCGTTCTGGCTGCAGGGTGCGGGGCGGGCGGTTCGGCCAGTGGCGGGGCATCCACCCAGACCCAGAGCCTGCCTGCGGTTCCACACAGTCCCAACCCGGCATCGTTCATGAAATTCAACGCCTCCCGGAAAACGGCGACGCTGACCGTGGATGCGGATTACAACAACGAGAACGGCGGCTTTGATTTTGACGGCTACTCCTTCGGCGAGTTGACCTTTCGCGTGCCCGAAAACTATCATGTGACCGTGAATTTTACGAACTACGGCAGCATGCCCCATTCCGTCGGGCTGGTCAGAGCCGGGGCCAACAACCCGGCAGGGCCGGTAATCCCGGGAGCTGCGGTTCCGCAGCCATTGGCCGGATTGCAGCCCGGAGGTTCCGCCACGTTTCACTTTGAAACCCCTGCGGCTCCCCGCCATTATGAGCTGGCGTGTCTGGTGCCGGGGCATATCGAGGTCGGCATGTATGTGAATTTCGATGTAGTGAAGGCCGCCCAGCCCTCAGTATATGTCGGAAGGTAAGGGGCGGCGGGTGGCCTGGTCCAATCCGGTGGGGAGATTCTGGTCGGGAAGACTGGGCCGGTTGTCCCCGACAAATGCTGCAACAGGGGAACCGCTGGCAGATTAAGGTGCCCGTCAGACGTTTATAAATAGCGGGGAAAACCCCGTCGGTCGACCTATGGGAACGCAAGCCTGCGCGCAGGTCGTCTCTCGCGGTAGAACATTTTCACGGAACAGGCTGAAAGCGCCGTTCCACGCCAGAATATCAATGGGACCGGACCTCCGGGGAGCGGATGAAGAACACGCCACCGTTATGAACTGGGAAGGTCCTGGCTTTCGTGAGGAGTCGTCACTGAGCTTGGGAGTGGGGCAATGACATCAGTGGGACAATCTCCGCTGCGGTCCCGACAATTTTGTAGGGAATCACGGGGGAACCTTCAGGTAACCCGCGTCTTTGGTAGTCAACCCAGATTCCGCGAATGCCCAATTTTTGGGGGGCGGCGACTTCCCAAATGAGGTTATCGCCAATCATCCATACATCCTCAGGAGGAAGTCCCAGCGCTGCCAGAGCCCGCTCGTAAATTTCCCTCTCGGGTTTGCCTACCCCGCACTCCTCTTCTATGCAAATAGCTGTGAAGAACGGTTCTAGATGAAAACGGCGAATTTTTTCGCGCTGAGCTTTCGATTCGCCGTTGGTGACCAAAACCAAAGGAATATTTTGTTTCTGCAAGATGCGCAATGTTTCTACGGCTCCCGGCACCGGGCGGATATGCTCGTCACGGATCCGCCCATAAGTGGCGGCGATGGTCGCGGCCAGATTGCCATCAGGCATATGCAGCGAACTGAGGGCCGCGAGGACAATGTCCTGCCGGGTGCGGTCGAGGTGCAGCCTGCCCGTGCGGTGGCGGTCTGGATCGCTCCAGAACAACCGGGCCGTGTCCTTAATGGCGTTTTTGAGTACTCGGCTGTCTATGTTGGGTAGTGCGCTTGAAATCTGGTGTAAAGTCTGGTCCCAGCTGATATCGGCGACGGCATCGAATGTCAAGATGGTGTCATCCATGTCCCAGAGCATGCCTCCCGGCAGTAAGGCCATAAACCGACTCCTCCTTACGATTTTGCACTATGAACAGCTCAAGGCCCTTTCATGTTATGGCGAGGAGCCCGGTTTGGTTAAGACTGGACGAGAATTTCTCAGGCGTAGTATGTTGGCGCGGAATTTATCAAACGCACCGTAACAAACAAGGAGCCTGGCATGGCAGTAATCCGGCTGTACAGGCAAATTACTGCCGCACGGCATTTGGGACGCCATCATTGGTTCCCACAAGGGTCTCCCCAACCCGCCTGGTACGGGATGATCATACCGGAGAATTTCTGTTTTGGCTACAAATGGCGGAGAATAGGCCGCCGGTAAGCGATATCCTTCCAATTACCGGGTTGACCGCCCCATAATTCCTGTGCACGTCACCGTGAAAAGCTTCTGTCTTTGGTGGTTATGAGTGGGAACGGTACCTTGCCTGGCACTAAGGAGCTTGCACCAGCGGCGTCAGGAGGCGCACCTGAGAAGTCCGGGCATGGCCAAGGTACGGCAAGCGGAGCCCCGCTTCGATGGTTTTCAGGAGATTGTAGTGGTCGGCCCACAGCGCGAGGTGGCGGGGTTTTGTCATGCCGTGGGTGATGGCAATCAATGGGACAGAGCCCCCGCCTACCGGCACACCCAATATTCGCGGCGATTGCGGACCCGCCATAAGCCATTTTTTCCAGGCCCGGAGATGGAAGATGCCCGTGGGCGTCTCGGCCTCATCCCAGGTGATGAAGATGACAGAATTCTGGGTCCAACTGGGAGAGTGCATAATCTCGGGGACAATAGTCGCCAAAAAGTGATTGCCCATCTTTTCAAGACGGGTGGGGTCGTTTGCGGGGCAGGCTTGCGAACCGTTTGGCTGCCCATGCATGTCGTCGCACAGATTCGGGGTAATCCAGACAAACTCTGGAACCGTTCCCTGCCGGAGTTCCTTGGTCAGCGTGGTGAGCGGGACCACATGATTGGCGCTGTGGCGAGCGATTGCCAAAAACAGCATGAAAGGGTCATGTTTTTTGGCGTAAAGAGCGTTCTTGGGCATAGCGGTGGGATTGGTGCCTCGGGGTTCGGGATACCAATTGCCGCGGTATCCCGGCCAGGGCAAACTTTGCATGACTCCTTGCCAGCTGATATGGCGCTGGTTCATTTGCCCAGCCAGCGTTGGCCCCTGAAAACTCTGATCCGGGTTGTCGCTATGGGTGCCGTGCGTGGTGCCCGAGAGAAGAGCCAGGTAATTGGGCAAGCTCACATGGGTAACGCCAAAATACTGTGAGTCGTAGCCGTAGCGGTCCACAAGCTGGTGAATATAGGGAGAGTCCCCGGGGCTAAGCGCGCTGATCGAATGATTCTCCATGACAATCAAAAACACGTGTGAGAATCGCGGCACCCGGCCCGAGACTGTGGGCACGGCAGGGGCGGGACGGATGGTGAGATACGCATACAGTGTTCCGCAGATCGCCGCTAGCGCAGCCGCCACGATCGCCAATCCTCTGAGACGCTTCATGCCCTGGCCTCCCATTTAGTGTAGATACAGACGGCGTACGTCATACGGGGCGAAGATGGGCGTGCCGTCGAGAAGAGCATCGCGAATCATTCGGGATAAGACGGGCGCCACGGTGCTGCCGTGGCCGTTATAGCCAGCGGCTATCCAGATGCGGCCGGTGAGCGGTCCAACATAGGGCAGGTGATCCGGGGTCATAGCCATGATGCCTGCCCAGCGCTGGGCCACTTTCACGGGCTTTCCCGCCAACGCGGTGAGAAAGTCTGTGAGAGCGGCCTGGATTCGGCCATGCAGTTGGAGGGATGTGCCGACTTCTTCTTGAAGAGCTAGATCGCGAAATCCTCCCAAAATAATGGAGCCATTTGGGCGTTGGTGCCAATAGTTAAACCCGTGGTCAGCGTAGACAGGATAGGGGTAATCGAGCGGGACAACCGGTTCCGAGGCCAAAACCTGCCCGCGTACGGGATTCAGTGCCGCATTGAGCATAGGAAACCATGATCCGGTATAGGCGTTGGTGGCGATAACGACCCGGGACGCCGACAACTGGAAATCTGAGCCCAACAGGGTGATGCCCTTGGCATCTTCCTCGTACTGTTCCACCGCCGTGTGCGCAAATACCTGGACGCCGTGGGCTTGGGCTTCCGACAACAGGGCGGTAATGAGTTTCAGCGGGTGCACCATGCCGTCGCTGGGAAAGTAGGCGCCAAGACCGTATCCAAGGTTTTGCAAGGACGCCGGCTGCTCGCGTCTTTCGAGAAGATAGGCTGGGATGCCGGCCTCTTGGAAAAGATCCACGGTAGATTCAATGACAGGGTTCTCGCCCAAATCACCTCCCAGGTAGAGACTGCCAGTCTGGCGGTAGTCAAGATCATACTGCGTCCGCAGAGGTTCCAGCCACTCAAAGGTGCGGCGCGTTAAAAGCAGGAATTGGAGGGCTGCCTGGGTGCCGATAAGGCGGCTGGCTTCCCCGAGCAGTTGGGCAGGGCCCTGGAGGAGAAGGCCGCCATTGCGCCCGCTTGCGCCGAATCCCGGGAATTCGCGTTCCACTACTGTCACCCGCAGACCGCTATCTCGCAGCCAATAGGCAAGCCAGCAGCCTGTATAGCCGCCCCCAACTATGGCGATATCAGTGTCATGGTGTCCCTGTAAGGCTGGCAATGACTTCGGTGCCACGATTTGCCAGTAACTTTGCATCCGAATTCCTCCTGTCCACTATCTTCTCCATCATACGCACTCCAACACTCGGGGGCCAGCGGGTCGTACGGAGTTCTCTTCTGCGCGGTCTTTCCGAGCAATGCCGTGAAATGAATGCGCCGGGTGCGGCGCGTTAAAAGCAGGAATTGGAGGGCTGCCTGGGTGCCGATAAGGCGGGTGGCTTCCCCGAGCAGTTGGG
>DAHWJO010000184.1:0-6316 GCA_027344105.1 Sulfobacillus sp. | reverse complement strand
TCTGGGTAATCTGCAGCGCATCTTAGCGCATGCTAGTTAGAGCCGTGTCGAATTTTGCGTAAAACGCCAAACTTGAGTATTGACGAAATACGGTCTATTCTTTATTCTTTTAATCAATTGCAAACCTCTTATGGAGAGCGGCGGAGGGACTGGCCCGATGATGCCCGGCAACCGGCCACATGGTCATGGTGCCAATTCCTGCAGCGTACGCTGAGAAATGAGAGGCCGACACCAGAAGAGCCGGCTCTTACTGGTGTTTTTTTTGCGTTATCCCGGAAGGAGGATTTATCTTAATGGATCAGCACGATCACTGGCAATTCGAAACCACCGCGGTACGAGGGGGCTACTCACCCGACACCGCAACCTCTGCAGTAGCCGCTCCGATTTATCAGACGGTTGGGTACGCTTTCAAAGATAGCGGTCATGCCGCCCGCCTGTTTAGTCTCGACGAGCCAGGCAATATTTATACGCGCATGATGAATCCCACCACAGATGTTTTGGAACAGCGGGTCGCTGCTCTCGAAGGAGGGTATGCCGCTGTGGCATTTTCATCGGGAATGGCCGCCATTACGGCCGCTGTGTTGAACTTATGCCGTGCGGGAGACGAAATTATTGCCTCAACGTCACTGTATGGCGGGACTTGGACGCTCTTTTCCTCAACGATTCAGGACTTCGGCATCACCGTGCGTTTCGTAGCGGACGCAGACCTGCCCGAGGCTCATGCCCTCGTCAATGACCGGACCCGTGGGGTTTTCGTCGAGTCCATTGGCAATCCGCGGCTTAACGTCACAGATATCGCTGTGTGGGCCGAATTTGCGCACCAGCACGGGATCCCGCTGCTGGTGGACAATACGTTTGCCACCGCGTACCTGGAGCAGCCGCTTCAGCACGGAGCCGATATCGTCATTCACTCCCTGACAAAATGGATGGGTGGCCACGGAACGTCTCTAGGAGGAATCGTGGTAGACTCCGGGACCTTTGACTACAATACTGACAAATTTCCCCAATTTTCCCAGCCGGACGCGAGTTACCACGGAATCGTATTTGGCCAGCAGCAAGGAGCCTATGCGCTGCGCCTGCGGGTTAAGACCCTGCGTGATACGGGCGCCGCACTGGCACCTTTCAATGCCTTCCTGATTTTGCTAGGGTTGGAAACGCTAGCGCTGCGCATGAAAGAGGCCTGCGGGACAGCCGCGCTGCTAGCCGCCCGGCTGTCCCGCCACCCCCGGGTCAGTTGGGTCAACTACCCGGGTCTGGAAGGAGATGGCACTCACCAGCTCGCGGCCGCATACCTGCGCAGCGATCTCTACGGGACCATGCTCAATTTCGGGGTCAAAGGCGGGCGTCCGCAAGCGGAAGAGGTCATGAACCGCTTGAAACTGTGGCTCATTGTCGCCAATGTGGGCGATGCTCGCTCGATGGCTATCCACCCTGCATCCACCACGCACCAGCAGCTAAGCGCTCAGGAACAGGAACTGGCCGGAGCCGGAGGCGACTTGATCCGGTTGTCTGTCGGTTTGGAAAACGCTGAAGACCTGTGGGCGGACCTGGAGCAGGCTCTCGGTGTACCGGGCTAACATTAGCCCAGACCAATTGCCTGCTTAAAGAGCCCGAGACGAATACCGCGGAGGGAACCGGTCCTTGCCCAACTCCCTCTCCCACCATTGTGGCCTTGTAGTCTAAAAGGCCACACTATCTTTAGGGGGAGACGGCTGGCACTGCCGCAGCCGTCCCTTTTCCGCTTTGTACCAGGCCCCATGTCCGCAAAGTTTTATAAGGAGGAAGATCCCCCCGTGAACCTTGGCTGGCCACGGGGGGCTTGGCGCCCGCCTATAACAAGGCATTGGCGGGGGCCCGCGGCGAGACGGCCCCGGGCGCTACCCGCACGCACCGGCTTCTTCTGGCCACCCGTGCAGGGCGGAAAACCAGTAGGGCGTAAGGGCCACAATGCGCCTGCAAGGAGACCGCAAGCCGTTCTCTTGCCGCTAAAACCCTCAGCAGGCGATCGCTGTAAATGCGGCCATTAGGGTTTATGCTGGAAATCTCTAGGGCAAACAGTTTCGCCCACAGCGTGTCATCGTCCAGAGAGGAGACCAGGCAGATGGAGCCGCCATGAGCCAGAGAACTTCGCATCGTCTTCAGCAGTTGGCGCACTTGGGACGACGTAAAGTCCTCTATGAAGCGCACTGCGCTTATCACCCCGAATTTCCCTCGGGGCAGACCCTTTAGGGCGTCTCCCGCGTACAGCGTCAGCCCCGGCACAGCTTGAGAACGCATCCGGGAAATGACCGGTGGCGTGTCCATCACCGTGACTTGCACCCCGGAGCGGGCGAGCGTACCGGCCAGTTCTGCGGTGCCTCCACCGATATCCAGCCACCGGCACCCCGCTTGGGGGTGCATCACTGACATGACGAAGTCATTGATAGCAGCCCCCGAGGAAGATAGCCGCTCGTCGTCCGCGTCGCGCTTCCATGGAGCGAGGTCCTCCGCGCGCGGTGTGCTGAGGGTAACCCAGCGGCGCACGGCATCCATACGGTTGACCATCTCGGCAGAAGGCGCTCCCCGCTCCCACCGCCAGCGCCCACCTGCGTCTTTTTGCACAAGCCCTGCTGCCCCCAGCACTTCTACAATAGCTTGCGCCGGAAACAGGCATTGTTCTCCCAGCCGTCGGACTGCACTGTCGTCCGCGCCGTCTGCCAGCAGCGCATGCAGTCCCGTGGCCACTGCCGTGTAAATCACTGCCTCCATATAAAATTCCTGGCCAAGCAACGCCCAGTCCACATCCATTGTTTTGCCCACCTCGCACCTTTTAGTCGGGTTGCGTTTCCCACCATACGCTCCCCCATCCTAAAAGTGCTTAGCTTCTCGGGTGTTTCTTGTTGGGCATTGTTCCACCTCTTGCCAAACCCCTTCTATCGAATAATACTGAGGACTCCAGCGACAGCCAGAAGCTTGAGAGCTAAATCTCGTCTGGTCAAGGGCCATGGGCCTTTGTGCAGAGGCGTCGTGTAAGTGATGGCCAGGGCCACTGCTGCGACGGCAATCCACGGCACAAACACAGAGGAAATCCACAGTGCCGCTCCCAAGGCAACCACCATGGCAACGGCTTCATAGGAGGCGATGATCTGCAGCGGCGAGTGGTCGCGCTGGAGCCACCAATAGGCTGGGGTCGTGCGTTTTCTGGGGTGCGCATTCCAGTCCGCCTCCATATCCGCCAAGTGATGCTGCATGACAGACGCCACGCAATAGATGCCATAGATCGCAGCGCCCACATATATCTGGACCGACATGGTGGCATTTTTAGCTATGGCGCCCAAGAGGACACCAGACGCCATCGTCGGAAACAAAGCACCCCACTCTCCGGCAAAAGGCCGGTAAGAAAAGCGCAGAGGAGGCAAACTGTAAGAGACAGCGCCGAATAATCCCAGTCCGGCCCATAGCAAGACTCCCCATCCCCTAACCGTAAAAATGTACCAGGAAATTGCGGCATAAATGAAGCTTCCCACAATCACCAACATCCAAATCTGCCGTACACTCAAGAGACCCTGCGCTAGTACCCTTGACCCTCCAGAGATAATGCCCGTAGTCTCCTTATCGGTGCCTGAATCCCAGTCATACAAGTCATTGAGCCCATGAGTCACCACCCCTTGCAAAATCATGGCAGCCAACAGGGTCAGGCCCAATACCAGACCCCTGGGCCTGGCTGCGGAATGTGTCTGCAGCAGAAATCCCATAAACACCGTAGGCACACTCCAGATTGCCAGAGGCAATGGCCTTGCCAATTTCCATACTCCGCGCCACTTCACCCTATGGCTCCTCTCCATGCCTGCGGTTAAGGGCAGCGGCCCCAACCTCCCGCCCCGTCAAGCGCGGGTAAAAGCCGTCAATTGCGACTATGTGGAACATTATGGGCGATCTGCGGCAGGGCCGCTAGGCCCATTACGAGGTTCCACCCATGGCCGCTTAACGTTAAGCGAACCACAGCAGTCATCTTGGATGGGCCTGCACAACCTGGGGCACGCCAAGAGCCATCAGAATCCGTGCAGTAACCCCTGGGGTTTTTCAGCGTTATAGACAAAGAGCAGTGTGATTTTGAATACATGGAGGCCGGTCGATGAAATCATTGGGAACTGTCACGGTTTTAACAGCTTTGTGCGCCGCGCTGGCTGGTTGCGGCTCAGCTCCGACCCCGTCGGCAGCACCACCCGTGGGTTCATCCCCGGGCCGCACGGCCAGACGCGCCGAACCAGTTGCTCCCCGGGGGCAGCAGGTCTCAGCGTCTATGGCGGATGCCACCACGATGTCCGCGATACATTTTGTCTCAAAGAGCCGCGGGTGGCTGGCTGGCAACGGCCGGATTTGGATGACCACCGACGGAGGCGCTCAGTGGAATCAAGTGTATCAAGGGGCAGCCAACTTCCACGGGATTCAGTTCGTCAATTCCCAGACAGGATGGGCGTGGAGTGACCGGACCCTGATCGCCACCACGGATGGAGGAAACATCTGGCACCAGCAATACCGAGGTGTCCAGCCGATTATCTCGTTCAGCATGATGTCTCAGCGCACAGGATATGCAATCCTGAGCACGCCATCCGCGCCTTTTTCACCAGGCGGACCTGGCAATGCACTCTATGTCACCAACGACGGCGGGGAAAAATGGCAGGTTTTAAGCACGCCGTTTCACCCGATGGCCATTGCCTTTGCCAACTCTCAAGACGGCTGGGCTGTGGGAGACAGCCAAATTTGGCACACCACAGACGCCGGAAGAGAATGGATGCCCGTCTACCTATATGGCACGACCCTACCCATGCGCGCAGAGCTCCGCCTTGCAGGCAATGACACCGTATGGGTGCTGTTGCAAGGAGCATCCGGCATGAGCCAGACATCTTACACAGTTCTTCACTATAGTCCTGCCCATGGCTGGCACGTGGCAGCAGCAAAGTCCACGGCCGGAGCCGGCCCTGCCCCCGACGCTCCCGCAACAGCTCCCGGGGCTCCGGGATTGGCCCCAGGTCCCCTCGCGGTCGTCAATGCGACTACGGCCTTTTTGGCTGGCGAAAGTTCAGCGGTGAACCTCGGGGCTACGGCCGTCTGGCGGACACAGAGCGGCGGAGCCCAGTGGACTGCCTACCCCACCATTTACGGTGTGAACGGAACACCCGGACCCGAGTCCCTAAGTTTTGTCAGCGCCAAGCAAGGCTGGCTGGTCTCGGGGCTCAATGCCACTCAAGTCTTTGAAACCACGACGGGCGGCGCCAGCTGGCACCAAGTCTTTCCCCCCTTGCCCGCCCCCATGCGGGGCGTAAGTTTTGTCAGCCTCTCAACGGGATACGGACTCGGCGAACCCGGGCATCCCAACGCCGTGATGATGACACGTGACGGGGGACAGCGGTGGTCCCCCCTGAGCGCCGTTCCGGCGTCTCACGACTGGCAATTTGATACACCGGGATCGACCATAGTGTTTACCCATTCTGAAACAGGATGGCTGGTTCGCAACAACCATCTGTGGCACACGGCAGACGGCGGGAAAAAATGGCAGCCAATATCGCTTCCCAACTGGACTGCTGAGGATGCGGTAAATGCGGTGTCATTCGTCGGAGATGACGGTGTGGTGGGATCCCCATCATCAGACACCTGCTGGTGGACAGTCAACGCCGGCCAGACATGGAACCGCGCACAGCGCGAGAATTCGTCCCAAGCCTTTGCCGATGTCAACCGCGTCATCAATCTAGAAGCCAGCCAGATAGGACAAAATCTGTTGGCTGCCGGGTCGTCGGGCCCAGTCTACTGGACCGTCTTTGAAAATGAAACGTGGGCTATCACGACCGACGCCGGCACCGAGTGGACCCTGCATACCATTCCCGCGACCGTTCAAGGCGGGATCGGCACAATAGATTTCGTCAATGCCGAAGATGGCTGGGTAGAAAGCGGAACGGGGCAACTGTTCTTTAGCCATGATTCCGGGGTGAATTGGCAATCCTTGCCGTGATTTGGCCAGTTCCGCAAAAGAATACCGAACTCTAACGCACGGGAAATGTGGATTGGGGAAGGGATGCCGATGTGACCCACGGCGTGTTGCAGAAGTTGCCGCTGGAAAACCTAACGCAAACCGCAATATGTATGGACGCAGATGGCCATTGATGGCGGCATCCGTATTCGCGGAAGCTGGACGGGCCTGATGAGTGCACCGTCCCCAGCATTCCTCCCAAGAAGCTCCCCCATCCCTGCACGCCAAATGGGAGATGAGGAGTTCCTTGGGATGTGAATGGCTAGAACTGCAAGGGTCCAGATGCACTTCCAGTGACAGGCTCTTGGC
>DAHWJO010000183.1:0-6354 GCA_027344105.1 Sulfobacillus sp. | reverse complement strand
CGGATGGTGTCACCAAATGCTCGATGCGCATGAGCGGCACCAAGGGAGCCGATGGGAGCAGATAGTCCATGAGAGTGGTGGTCAGGAGTTGTCCCGAATCGTCATAGACCAGAGATTCCAACAGCGCGGCGCCTACGCCTTGGCCACCCCTCCGTGGATCTGGGCCTCCACAATCAGAGGATTGATGAGGGTGCCGCAGTCATTGACCACCACATAATCCAGAACCGCAACCTGGCCCGTAGAGGGGTTCACTTCCACGACAGCCGCGTGGGTCCCATTGGAAAACATGCATCCTAAGATGAGTCAGGTTGTAGGGACAGCACCGAATGGACAAAATTACCAGAAGAGACTGGCGAGCGGTCCCCGGGGTATCATTCCCGTTAATTTTACCAGGGAGAAATCCAGCGACATTTTGGCTCGCTTTTCCTAAAGGTATAACATGCATTACATCCCGAGTTTTGCTCCCTAATTTACACAGGAAATAGACCGCCCATTCTTCCCTCGGTGTGACATCTGATGTCATCCGCCCTCCGGATTACGTGCCGTAAGGATGAGGAGGCGCCCCGAGGCAGGCCATCACGAGACGATCCGCGATGCGGGTGCCAAAATGGCGCCGATTGAATCGATAGGCAAACTCCTCGAGATAGAGTTGACGTCGGGCGCGTCCGCGCCCATGAAACGTGCCGTCAATCATCACCTTGGCATTGCTGATGGCGGTATTGACCCACCGGAACACATGCGCGGCCTCAGGATCGTCACTGTACGTGACTTCGTGGTCCGCGTGATGGGTTTTGGCTGCGGCGGCGTAGCCGGCCAAGCCATCGGTGCGCCAAACGCCCAAGGGCTCGACCCGGCGATTTAATACTTCGGCAATGGTCTCATTCTTGAGGTCAGGGACGGCTTCCAAAAAGATATACAGGGGATGGCCCTTCCCGTTCAGGCTCACCCCCACGATCACGGGATCTTGGTCGGTTCCGCGGCCCTGCTTGCCCTCGCCATGGCTGACCCCGCCAAAAAAGGCATCATCCAGTTCCAATAATCCGCCGAGTTGATAGGAACGATTGCGATCCGCCATCGCTTGCTGAATTTTATGATGCAATAGCCAGACCGTTACATAAGGCAAGTGTAATTCGCGGCTTAACGCAAGGGCAGACCGCCCCCCCTTGTCCACGCCAAGCATGAAAATCACCATAAACCAGACCCGCAAGGCCACTTTGGTCCGATGAAAAATCGTACCGGCGGTGGCCGAAGTTTGATGATGGCATTGGGCGCATTCATAGACGGGAGCGGTCCGAGCGGACCGCCGAATTGTCCAGCATTTTTGCCCCTGACATTTCGGGCACAAAAACCCGTCGGGCCACCGCTGCTGGAAGAGATAATCCCGACACTTTTCATTGGTGGAAAACTTATCGGTCCACTCCAGAATTGTCATGACAACACCCCCAAACACCTCATTTTACCTGAATTATAGCACTGTTCATCCACTTTCAGATCCCAACCTGACTCATCTTAGGATGCATGTTGGAAAATGACACGGGCCGGGGCGGCTGGTAGCGCTCAGTCACCTCGAGACCGATAGGCAAGCCGGATGGAATCTGGCGGACGTCGTTGTACGCTATGCGCGCGATATCCCGCAGGCTGACGTGGCGGGCATAGACTCCACGGACATGCGCCGGCCCGTGTTCCCATGCGATATCTTCAACGGCCGCCTCGAGCATGTGGGCGGCGTACACATCCAGACGTTCCCGCATTTTGCGTCTCGCCTGCATGGCCGCTCCTCCCTCCAGCGGACCAGACCGGCTGCCGGCGGGCCTGCTCTTGTGCAGCTCGCCACCGGGTAGAATCATAAAGCATCCTGGCCGCATTGCGGTAGGGCAACTGGTTCGGCTGCACCAGATTCGTCCGGCGGACTTCCGCGGCATCTAGGTGCAGGAACTGGGCAATGCGGTCCACCATCCCCTCTTGCACAAATGACGCCACGGGGCCCCAAACCCCGCGGTACGCCCCCAGGGGCGCTTTGTTGGAAATAGGTGCAGTCAATCACCGTCGACAAGTGGGCTATATCGTAGGGACCAGTAATAACCTTGGTGGCCAGGGACGTTTCGCCTATGGCTCCAGAGAAGGGATAGGAGGCATAAGCGCCGCCATCAGCCATTAGATGATCTTTCACCGCAATAATCTGCCCGCGCTGATCAAAGGCCACCTCCAGTTCGTGGATGTCGTCGCGGGCATGCACATCGGACAGGAATGATTCCACACGGTCCGCCGTCCACTTGACCGGTTGCCGCAGCAGCCTGGACAACCGCCAGATATTCTGGATGCGTTGCAGCCTTCATGCCAAAAGCGCCACCGACTTCGGGCACAATGACGCGGAGGAGGTGTTCCTCCATCTGCAGCATTTCCGCCACGTCTCCACGCAGACGGTGGGGCGACTGGGTACCGCAGTACACCGTCATCCGTCCCGAAAATGGGTCAGCCGCAGCGATAATGCCCCGCGTCTCCAGGCTGCAAGCCGTCTGCCGGGTGGTCTGAAACGTCATCGCCAGGCGGTGAGGTGCTGTATCAAAAGCTTCTTGGAACCCTTCGGTTTCGTATTCCTGGTGATAGAAGACATTTGATGCAGCGTCGTGCACGCGCCGCGGGCGATCTTTTTGCGCTGCCTGCATGTCCAACACCGGCTCTTCCGGCGTGTACGCCACACGCACCGCTTCGCAGGCGTCCTCAGCGATATAGCGGTTTTCGGCGACGACAGCCACAACGGCTTCCCCGGCATGGCGCACGCGCTCTCTGGCCAGAACCGGCTGGTCTATTGGGGACGGTCCATTCTGCGGCAGCACAAAAGGCATGTCCGCAAAAGTGAACACTGCCCGGACGCCTGGGATGTTCCAAGCCGCTGACGAATCCACCGACCCGATGCGCGCGGCGGCACAGGGGGAGCGCACGAACGCCATCTCCAGCAAGTTGGAAATCTGAATATCATCCAGATATTGGGCTCCCCCCTCAGCAGGCGGGCATCTTCCGTGCGCGGAATCCGGGCCCCCACAAAATGCCGAGCCGAAGCAAACTCTTCAGCCATAGGACGCATCCCCCTCTCCCCCTCGCCCGGATACCCCAAAACTTTCTGGCTGTCTAGTCAGTCCAGCGTCTCTCCAATTCATGGAGACTTTACCAGCCCCCACTGCCTAAGGCACTGGACACCGCGCACGACCGCACCGCCCACGGCCTCATCGCACTCGGGAAGGTGCATCCAGACGATGGCTAATTCACGTTCCAGTGAAGGCCAAGGCATGACACTGTAAAGACATCGGCAGCGCAGGGCATCGCTGAGCGGACGGGTGCGGTTCGACGTTAGGATAGTCACCGGGGCGCGGGGCGCCCTAACCGTGCCAAGTTCGGGGATGCTGACCTGAAAATCTTGCAAAAACTCTAAAAGCAGTGCCTCAAAAGCTTCGTCCGCTCGGTCCACTTCATCAATCAGCAAGACGGCGGAGGGTTGGCGGAGAACCTTCAGCAAGGGCCTGCTCAGATCCCATCCCTTCATAACAGGACAAGCGAACCAATGGATACCCCAAAGCCTGCGCCAAGGCATAAGCCACTTGGGTTTTACCCTTATCGAAAACTTTCGATAAGGAAAATTTTCGCAAGAATGTCGTTATGGAAAGAAACTCCCGAATATCAGATCAGGAAATCGTATCTCTGAAGAGGGTGGCCTACCCCCCATTGGGAAAGAAATGTGTATATTGCGGGGGTGCCGGGACGACCGAGGCCGCGTTACCTACCCGCATTGGGGAGGAGAAACCGACGATCCTGGAGTCGTAGCAAGGCCCATGCCGAGAAGCCCTGTAGTTGTTATGGCAAGAGTTTTGGACATGACCCCTGATGGCTCTAAGGCACAGAACAAAATCTTTCCATAACGAAACTATTGCGATAATTACCGCTGAGGCGGGGCCCTCGAGCAGCAGCGGGCGGTCCAAATTGGTCTGAAGATGCAACATCATCGCCAATTCGCTAGAAGCCACATAGCCAGCCTGTTTGAGACGGGAAACGATTTCTAGCAGGGTCATGGCAAAACTCCTCGCGGCCAAGACAGACAAGACGGATCTCGTCTGGCAAACTCGGCATTATCGTCTGCTAATTTCAGAATATCACACAATTGCTTCCAACCGCGCGGAACTTATGCCAGCAGGCTCGCCGCCGCCGCATCCAATGTGCGTCGTCTGGCCAGGCCGATGATGAGCCCAGCGGATTCCCTAGTGATCCGACATGTGTCCGTGGTGGCAGGAATCACCGATTGCGCTGCAGATCATTGGAGGTTGCAACTGCTTCAATAATTGCTCAGAAACTATCAGAGTCTATTTGTATAATACTTGCGGGTGCAAGACATACGGACGAACAGTTTGTCAGTATTGGCAAAGCCGCCAAGATGCTTGGCATGAGTAGCGATGGGTTACGTAAATGGGAAGCCGCCGGCATTTTAATTCCCGTGCGGACTTTGACAAATCAGCGGCGTTATCGTATCGCAGACTGACACGCTCTGATGCACGAGGATGTGACGGGCAAGAAACCGGGAATCTTGACCGCCAACCCGGGCGTCTGACCACATTGGATAGTGGTCGCTGCCATGACCGATGTCGCCAGCGGTCTAAATGAACAACGGCGAGGGCTTCAGCATCTCTTGACTCTCGTGGAAGAACAGCCAGCCGCTATTGTCGCGGTGGAATATAAAGACCAGCTAGCTCGGTTGGGTTTTCATTACCTCGAAATCCATCTGCATGCCTTGGGGGTGCAAGTGGTGGTCATGGATCATGAGGTCAAAGATGACCCACAAGAACTCGTCGAAGATTTGATCGCCATCACGACAGCGTTCTCGTCCCGCATTTACGGACCATTTTTGGTATGATCCTCGAGGTGAATGAAGACCAGAATACGGCACTCCGTTGCCTCATGCGTGAGTAGGGGTTTATGATGCGCTCTGCCTTTCAGCGGCTCCGTGAAGGCATTATGAAGATCGGCGCGATAGAAAAGCATTGTGCGAGTGAAACGGGATGGCCTTTACGCTATGCCAAAGACGCTGTCCATGATATCAGGAGCCGGGTAACACCTGGGGCCCAGGGCGCCACGCGAAAGACAAGGGCGAGACGCATAGCCATTCTCTTTCGTGGATCCTGGCGGCGAAGGAGAGCGGGACGTCCCGCCGATTCTCTTTCAATAGTGCGAGAGCAGCCCTCCAGCGGACGAATCCTGTGTACCGTCAGGCAGTGACCTCGAATGACGGTTGACGAGGTTATTTTAACCAGGTTCCGCCACACCTTCAGATGGTGCCGGATGGGCTGAGCGCCTTAAGAGGCTCCAGGGGACGCCATGCCGAGGGCGAACCCGGTGACTTGCTCCATTCTTCGGGGGGAATTAGTGCTGGGAGAGTTCCTTGATCCAAGAATCAGCGATCTCGGATGCCAATGGATTTCTGTCGCCTCAGAAGTTTCCCGGCCAGCACACCGCCGCACTTTTGGGACTGCCTCGACTCAAAAGCGACGGCCGCTTCAGCCGTCACATTCTGTCCAGAGCCGAAGGGAAGCCTCTCCCGGCATCGCATCTGTGGCCGATCCGTTTACGCGTGGGGGGCTATGCTACTATGGTAGTGCCTGTAACCAAGGGAGGAATTTCGATGACGATGGATGCCAGGAAAACGGTGGAGAAAACCCTGACAGTTGATGCTGACCTGCTGCTCGGACTCCATGATTTTATTACCCAGCCAGACACGCGACTGGCAGATGTCTTTGCTGAACAGAATTTCCCAGTATCCGCCACAGTGACCCTCAATTGGCTGATTAAGCATGACTTGTTCGAAGGGGTGGTTATGCACGTGAGTCTGATTGATATGGAGGCGTACCGGCACCTTGGTGGTCAAGAGGTCAGCATTTCGGCGCCTGAAGACATTTACGGCGATTACCGCGTGTCCTGGGAGGAGACTGACTATATCCTTCGTGTACTCTCCCACTGATTTCGGCGGCTCATGGCCCAAGATTCTTCATCCCTGTTGTCAGGGGCGACAAGAAGATGGCGCCGTGTTATCCTGTGCTAGTGTACAAACATGAGGGGTGCAAATGCGCTGAGAGGCTTACCGCCAACCCTAGAACTTGGCCAGGCAATTCTGGCAAAGGACAATGTCCAGGCTGATCCGGAAGGGTCGTTTGCTGCCTGCAACGGTATCTTTTCCTATTCTGCTCTGCCCTCCTCGTGCTATTTGCGATGACCGGTAGCAAACGGTCACAATAAATCCGCATAGAGGTGGAATCTATTGAGTTCACAGGAACGTTCCGAACCGAATGGCATTTGGCATGTCGAGCAAAACGG
>DAHWJO010000182.1:0-6418 GCA_027344105.1 Sulfobacillus sp. | reverse complement strand
CATGTTAGGTATCTTGATTTAGTGTGATGATCCATGTTACATTACTATAAATCGTTTCTAAATATAAATGCGTAGAAACGCATAATCTTCCAAAACTGAAATGGCGTCATATTCTGGTTATTAGTGAAAGGAGCAAGGCGATGTATATCCCCAACCCTGCTTATTTGAATACCGGTGACAATTCATGGCAATTGACAGCAGCCACTTTCGTGGGACTGCAAAGTGTTCCCGGGCTCGCAATTTTATATGGCGGCATTGTCAAGAAGAAGTGGGCTATCAATTCCGCATTTATGGTGTTATACGCTTTTTCAGTCGTATTGATCACCTGGGTGCTGTTTGGGTACAGCATGGGGTTTGGGGAGCCTTTAAAACTGGGGCCGGGAATCTTGGGGGCCATCGTCGGCGTGCCCCATCCGGTGCTGAATAGCCTGTACCAGCAAGGGCAGGCTTCCATCCCGCTGGTGAATGGCTCGATGCCCACCTTCCGGTTTCCGGGTTCCACGCTGGTCTACTTCCAGTTCGTTTTTGCCGCCATCACGCCTGCCATTCTGGCCGGGGGTGTGTTGGGCCGCATGAACTTCAAAGCCTGGATGCTTTTCGTGCCGGTGTGGTCCACTCTGGTTTACAGTGTGAATGCTTTCATGCTCTGGGGAGGCGGCTGGCTGTCACAATTGGGTGCGGTCGACTACAGTGGAGGCTATGTGATTCACGTGGCGGCGGGCATTTCGGGATTTGTGGCGGCGGCCGTCGTGGGGCCGCGGGTTGTCAAAGACCGGAAGAATTTTAGTCCCAACAACCTCCTGATTGCCTTGGCCGGGGCGGGAATTCTGTGGCTGGGGTGGAACGGCTTCAATGGCGGCGACCCGTATTTCGCCAATGCCGATGCCGCGGCCGCTGTCCTCAATACCAATCTGGCCACGGCCCTGGCCCTTATCACGTGGACGGCGATGGATATGTGGTCGTCCGGCAAACCGTCGCTGGTCGGAGCTATCAACGGCATGATCTGCGGGCTGGTGGCTATTACGCCGGCAGCCGGGTATGTGAACGGCTATGGAGCGCTTGCCATTGGAGTAGCCGCTGGGGTTGTGCCCTGGCTGAGCATGAACAAGCTGGGCCGCACCAAATTGTTTCAGAAAGTGGATGACACGCTGGGCGTCTTCCACACCCACGCGGTGGCTGGGGCTTTGGGCGGGGTATTGACCGGAGTATTTGCGGACCCGCACATGTTTGAATACCTGGGGTCGAAGATTGGCCAGGGCGTGTCTGTGACCGGATGGATTTACGGCAACTTCCACCAGGTGGTGGTGCAGGTGGAGGCTCTGCTGGTGATTGTGGCCTATGACGCGGTGGCCACCTGGGCTATCTTGAAAGTGATAGGGCTGGTGGTGCCGCTGCGGGCGACAGACAAGGAACTGAAAGAGGGTGACATCGCCGTGCATGGCGAAGTGGCCCAGGAAGACGATGATGACGATTACGAATCGGATGGGAACGGGAAGATACTCGCCGAAACATTTTAAGGGATTTGTGAAATGCCGCGC
Organism: Sulfobacillus sp.; assembly: GCA_027344105.1. Lineage (GTDB taxonomy): Bacteria > Bacillota > Sulfobacillia > Sulfobacillales > Sulfobacillaceae > Sulfobacillus. The sequence continues at coordinate 4,880 of DAHWJO010000182.1, read as the reverse complement.
GCCGTCCTCTGCCGAAAGACAAGGGGCGCGCGGCTTTGTGCTATAATGGGGCGATCATGCTGAGGGGGGACCGACAGTGGCAAGCACAAGCCGCTTTATTGAGGCGTGCTGGGGAAGACCCCACGACAGGGTGCCTGTCTGGTTTATGCGCCAGGCTGGACGGTACCAGGAAGGGTACCGCACTCTCCGGGAGCGCTATTCGTTTCTGGAAATGGCGCATAACCCGGATATCTGCACAGAAGTCAGCTGCCGGCCCGTGGAAGAGCTTGGGGTCGATGCGGCTATTCTTTTTTCGGACATTATGATTCCTCTGGGGCCTATGGGAGTGGATTTCGATATCCGGGAACACTACGGGCCCGTGATTGCCCATCCTATCCGGGAAGCTGCAGATCTGGCCCGTCTTCGCATGCTGCAGCCCGAAGATGATTTGCCGGAAGTGTTTCTCACTGTTGAACAGATTTGCCGGCGCCTGGGCTCAGTCCCGGTGATCGGGTTTGCCGGAGCGCCTTTTACCCTGGCCAGTTATCTCATTGAAGGGGGACCTTCCCGAACCTACCAGAACACCAAGCGGCTGATGTGGGAGCAGCCCTCTGTGTGGCAGGGTCTCCTGGACATGCTGGCGGAGGCGACGGTGCGCCACCTAACGGCTCAAGTCAGGCACGGCGCGCAGGCCATCCAGGTGTTTGACAGCTGGGTGGGCGCGTTGTCAGTGGAGGATTACCGGCAGTTCGTGCTGCCCGTGATGAAGGGTGTGTTCAACAAATTGAACGCCTTGGGAGTGCCCACCATATACTTCGGGACGGCCACTGGGTCCCTGCTCCCGTTGATGAGGCAGGCTGGGCCCACGGTTTTGGGTGTGGACTGGAGAACTCCGATGTCCGAGGCGAGGTCCCGGGTGGGGACGCAAGTGGCTCTGCAGGGGAATCTTGACCCAGTGACCCTGGCGGGCAACTGGCCCGCGGTGGAGGATCACAGCACCTACATCCTCCGGGAAATGTCAGGGGACCCCGCTTTTGTGTTCAACTTGGGACATGGGGTTCCCCCCGAAGCCAAGCCGGATAACTTAAAGAGGCTGGTTGAGTGGGCACACCAGTTTCCGGGACCGGCTTAGGAACTAGAGGTCGGGAGAGGTCTCCGGGCTGGGGAGGCGCTGCCGACGCTCAGAGAAGGGCCAGGTGGGATTAGTTGACGGGAATTTTGCTCATGTCCTACGGCGCTGCGCAAAACCGGGATGATTTGCTGCGCTACTACACGCATATCCGGCACGGCAATCCTCCCACGGCCGAGCAGCTCCGCGACCTCACAAACCGCTACGACGCAATCGGCGGGCAGTCGCCCCTTACGGCGATTACAAAGAGGCAGGCCGAGGGCCTGCAGGCCTTGCTGGATGCGCAAGAACCGGGAAAGTTCCGGGTCTTTTTAGGGCTGAAACACTCACCGCCCTTCATCGCTGATGGGGTGGCGGCCATGACGCAGGAGCATATGGACCATTTTGTCGCCCTGGTGCTGGCGCCGCATTACTCTGCGATGAGTGTCGGAGACTACTTCGGCGACGTGGCCACGGCACTCCAGTCGCAAGAGTCTTCACTGCGCTGGACGGGAATCAAGTCATGGCACTTGGAGCCGGGACTGATAAAGCTTTTGGCCACCAGGGTGGCCAGTGCGCGGGCGCGGTTCAGCGGACTGGAAGCGCAAGATCTGGTAGTGGTGTTCACGGCCCACAGTCTGCCTCAGAGAATCCTCCGCGAAGGGGACCCGTACCCGTCCCAGCTCCGTGAGACGGGGGAGATGGTGGCGGAGCAGGCGGGCATCACCCGCTACGTCTATTCGTGGCAAAGCGCGGGGCGCACCCGCGAGCCTTGGATGGGCCCCGACATTCTGGAGACGGTGGCGGCCCTGCACGAAGAGGGGCTGAACCATGTCCTGATTTGTCCGGTGGGATTTGTCTCAGACCATCTCGAGGTGCTGTATGACTTGGATGTTCAATGCCAGAATCTCGCTGGGCGCCTCGGCGTGCATATGGAGCGGACCGCTTCGTTTAATGACGATCCAGCATTTTTGCAGGTCCTGTCTGCGCTGGTGCGCAGACCCCTTCAGCAGACGGAGTGGAAAATATGACACAGGTGGCAGTGGTAGGCGCAGGACTGACCGGGTTGGCCGCGGCCTATTATCTCGAACAGCAGCACGCGGATGTGCACATCGATCTCTATGACGCGCAAGATCGCGCAGGCGGGTGGATCCGTACGGATACCGAACACAACCTGGTCATCGAAGGCGGCCCCGACTCGTTTTTGGCAACCAAATCAGATTTGGTCGAGCTGTGCGAGGCCGTGGGGCTGGGGACGCAGCTGATGGGGACGAACTCCCGGGTCAGGGGCGCTTATATTTACTGGCATAATCATTTCTACCCAATTCCCGACGGCATTCAGACGGGGGTCCCCACCAAGGCCAAGCCAGTGCTGGCCAGCCCTTTGCTGTCCGTGGCAGGCAAAGTGGCCCTCACCAAGGATTTTCTCCTGGCCCGGGGTCCGGCCGCTGACCAGTCGGTCGGGCACTTTCTCCGGCGCCGGTTTGGCAATGAGATTGTGGACCGGCTGGCAGCCCCCATGCTCTCCGGGATATTTGCCGGGGACATCGACCAGATGAGCCTTCAGGCGACTTTCCCGCACTTGCTGGCCGCGGAGCAGCAGTCCCGTTCCGTCTACCTCGGGTCAAAACACCGGAAGGCCCCGCCTCCCAGTCCCTACGTGCAGCGGTATCACAGTATTTTTCTCACATTGAACCGGGGGCTCGAAGGCATCACCGAAGCGGTGGCGGGCAGTTTGCGCCAGACTGCACTCCACCTGGGAGTGCCGGTCAAGGCGGTTGATCCTGCCCCCGGCCACCGCTGGACCGTGCAGTCCGCCGAAGGGTCGCGTGTGTATGATGCGGTGGTGATGACGACCCCGGCCGGGGTGACCGCATCGGTCCTGCCGTTCATTCCGCCGCAGGCCGCAGAGATTTTGATGGGAATACCCTACGCCAACCTCGCGGTGATCGGGGCTGCCTACCGGTCGGAAGATGTGCCCATGAAGACGGACAAGACGGGGTTTTTGGTGCCCCAGCAGGCGGGGATGCGCATGACGGCGGTGACCTGGGTATCATCCAAGTGGCACTATCCGCATGTGGACCCGCTGTTTGTGCTGCGGGCATTCTACGGCCGGGCGACGGAAGATATCTTAACGCTGGACGATGCGGAGATTCTGCGCCTCTACGACACAGAAATCCGCCGCACCATGGGCATCTCCAAACCCGCAGAATACCGGACGGTGTTCCGCATTCCTCAGGGCATGCCGCAATATCTTGTGGGGCACCTTGAGCGGATGGAGCGGCTGCACCGCGAACTGGAGCCATGGCCGAGTCTGTTTGTGTTGGGGGCCTTTGAGGGCGGAGTCGGAATGCCTGACCGCGTGCGCCAGGCTAAAGTGATGGCTGAGCAGTTTGGGCAGCGTATGGGTCTCGCGCCGAGGGCAGTTGGGCCTTCCTGAGCCAACCCGGCGCCTATGTGAAAGAGAAAGGGTGTGCAGAAAGATGAGGGTGGTCCTGAATGGGCAGCGGTTGGCCACCAGCGCGCAGACGGTTAGGAGCCTGCTGCAGGCCGTGGGATTTGACCCCCGGACGGTGCTGGTCTTAGTGCAAGGGGAGATTCTGCCGCAAGCCGAGGTGGCCGGTACGGTTTTGGCAGACGGCGATGCGGTGGAAGTGGTGGGGTCCGGCGGCCAGTGTCTGGCGCTCCCTTGACCGGAAAACCCTGGCGGCTAAGGCGAAGATCTGGGAGCATAAAAGCGAGTTCCCAGATCTTGCTGCCGGATTCGTCAGGGTGCAGGAGTCCAAGATTGGCGCAGGTCGCGCTTGAGAATTTTCCCGCTGGGATTTTTGGGCAATTCATCCCGGATCAGAATGTCTTTGGGGATTTTGTAAGGCGCCAGATGCTGGCGGCATAGTGCGAGCCACTCGCCGGTATCGGGGACGGACCCTGCTTTGGGAACCACGACAGCAATCACACGCTCCACCCAGTAGGGGTCAGGCACCCCAAAGACTGCGACTTCGGCAATGTCTGGGGCGAGATAGAGCACTTCCTCGACTTCCCGGCTCGACACATTTTCCCCGCCTGTCTTGATCATGTCCTTTTTGCGGTCAATGACGGTCAAATATCCGTCCTCATCCAGCACCCCTAAATCTCCGCTATGGAACCAGCCGCCTGCAAAGGCTGCCGCAGTTTTCTCCGGGTCCCGGTAATAGCCCTGCATGGCGTGAGGGGTTCTGTGGCAGATTTCCCCGATCTGACCGGGTCCCAGGCGTTCGTTGGCTTCATTCAGCACAACAGTTTCGACATTCAGCCCGGCCTTGCCGCAAGACCCCAGTTTGGACATTTGCTCGGATGGGCCCAGCACCGTGGCTAGGGGAGCTACTTCAGTTTGTCCGTAAAAGTTCCAAAAACGCGTGTGGGGCAGCCGCCTCTGCAGTTCCTGCAAGACTTCTCGGGGCATAATGGCCGCACCGTAGTGGCCCTTGGTCAGGGATGACAGGTCCGCAGCCTCAAATTGCGCGGAGCGCAGCAAGCTAATCCAGACTGTAGGCGGGGCAAAGAATTCTGTCACGCGCTCCGTCTCGATGAGAGCCAGAATGCTGTTTGCCTTCGGCGCAGACAATATGACATGGGTGGCGCCCAGGTACACGTACGGCCCTAGAAACACGTGCTGCTGGGCACTGTGATAAAAGGGGAGGGCATGCAGTACGGTGTCGTCGGGAGAAAACCCGCCATCTACGATGGCGCTGACATATTCGCTGATGAGACTTTCATGGGTCAGCAGAACCCCTTTAGGGCGCGACTCTGTGCC
>DAHWJO010000181.1:0-6430 GCA_027344105.1 Sulfobacillus sp. | reverse complement strand
GGCTTTGGTCGGCATGATTGTCGTGCGCTATTCCTATACGTATCTGGATGGCGACGCCCATGAGGGGCGTTTCCACCGCTGGCTGGCCCTCACCTTGGGCGCATTTTTAATGCTGATTTCGGCCGGCAATCTGTGGGGATTTTTGATCGTCTGGACCGTCACCAGTCTGTGCTTGCACAAATTGCTGGCGTTCTACCGCGACCGCCCGGTCGCGGTGCTTGCTGCCCGGAAGAAGTATCTGCTGCACCGGATCTCGGATGCCAGTCTCTTTACGGCCTTTGTGCTCATCGCCCGCACCCTGCACACATCGCAGTTCGCTGGTCTGGCGTCCGCGCTGGCCGGAACCCACGGCCAGCTTCCAGCCAGCCTGCAAGTCGCAAGCGGTCTCATCGTGTTGAGTGCGGTCTTGAAAAGTGCGCAATTCCCATTCCATGGGTGGCTGATTCAGGTGATGGAAGCGCCGACACCTGTGTCAGCGCTGCTGCATGCAGGAATCATCTACACCGGGGCGTTTTTGCTTCTGCGTACGGTGCCTATCATATCGAGAGTGGGCTGGGCCGGAGATGCGCTGATCCTGGCCGGATTGGTTTCCATCGCAGCAGCTGCTCTTATGATGATGACGGCCACCAATATTAAGGGGTCCCTGGCTTATTCCACCTGTGCCCAGATGGGCTTCGTGGTGATGGAGTGCGGCATGGGCCTCTACAGTCTCGCGCTGCTGCACATTGTCTCGCACTCGGTCTATAAGGCGCACGCGTTCCTCTCATCGGGCAGCGTGGTCGACAATTTCCGGGGTCCGGCACTGCCGCCTGTGCCCCGCGCTCCGACAACAGGAAAAGCCTTAGCAAGCCTCGCCATTGCGGCGCCAGCGGTCATCGGCACGGCGGCGATCTTCGGCATCCCGTTGTTCCAGCAAGCGGCTTTAATCGTCATGGGGATCATTCTGACGGTGGCGATTTCCCAGTTGCTGCTGCAATCCCTGAATGCCGCCAAATTCGGAGAAATGCGGTTGCTCGGAACGGTAGCCAGCCTCAGTGTGCTGATAGCCACCGCCTATTTCGGCCTGGATGCCCTGTTTACCGGACTATTTGGCGCGGTGTTGCCTACTGCCCCAGCATCCGCAGACGTGGTGCGTGACGGGCTTCTGGTCTTGGTTACCCTGGTGTTTGTGGGCCTTTTGCTCGTGCAGCAAATGCTGCCCCGGCTGCTGCGCCATCCCTTTTGGCAGGCGCTCTACGTGCATCTGTACAACGACCTGTACATCGACATGCTCTTTACGCGGATGGTCCGCCGATTCGGACCGCGCGACAATGCGGACGAGGTGCCGGCAGAATCTGAAGACCAATTGTGGGAGGTGACATCATGACCATCATGACAGCGTCCGACTCGAAGCTCCTCGACAAAGCGGAGACAGCCTGCCAGCGTATTGCGCCTCTGTGGCCCGCTAAAAACTTTGTCGCGGTGAACCCGTATCACGGCCTAGCCAACCAGTCATTTTGGCAGGCTCACGAGACCCTTGAACGCATCACGGGCACAGGATTGTGCATGCCTCGCGCCTATTACCGCGAGCAAGTGGCGCAAGGCCGCATCACACGAAAAGATTTGGCGGCGGCGTTGCAAGAGTTGGGCAGTTCATGGGACGTCTCTGCTTTTGAGCAGGAGTTGGCCCGTGACAACCCGTTGCCGGCAGCCCCGTTTCCTCTCCTGACTGGCGTCCTCGCGGAACTCAACGGTCAGGACTGGCCAAATTTCGTCGTCGAGCGAATCAGCCGCTACTGCGCGGCATATTTCGACGAAGGTCAGGCGCTGTGGTCCATGCCGTGGAGAGGCACCTCCCTCTATACGGGCTGGACTGCCTTTACGCGATTGGACAAGAGTCCCCGGGTCATGGGTGTGCGCGGCATGCGCAAAGCCATGACCCAGGGCCCGGAGTCCGCGCAAGACGCCATTGTCTGGGCACTGCGGGAACTTGACATACCGGCAGAGGCGGTTGACGATTACCTGCACGCCGCATTACTGAGCGTGGGAGGCTGGGCAGGATGGACTCGGTACCTGCGCTGGCAGGCAGAACTCCAGGGAAGTCACGATGACTCGATACGGGACCTGCTCGCCATTCGTCTGACGTGGGACGCCTTGCTCTATAAATTATCCTACAGCGAAGCTTTAGAGAGTCAATGGCGCCAGTCCCTGGCCTCAGCCGCCACCCCTGCGGGCCGCCGGAAATCCCGAGTACCTGTCGGCGCGGTGCTGCAGACAGCTTTCGAGGACAGCTACCAAAGACAGCTGGCGGCGTCCCTAACGGGCGCCGGAGCAGCAAAGCTCCCCAGCGCCCGGGCCGAGGTGCAAGCGGTATTCTGTATCGATGTCCGCTCAGAGGTGTACCGGCGGGCACTGGAAACCGTGGCCCCGCCCGTGCAGACACTGGGAACCGCCGGCTTCTTCGGCGTCCTGATGGAATACGTCCCTTTTGGCGCCGCCGAGACTCAGGGACACCTTCCTATTTTCTTCAAGCCGTCTTACCGCATCAGCGAGGGCTTGAACCATGCAAGTGCTCGCGAGGTGGGCAAACTGACCCAGCGGCGCCAAACAAGGGTGCATGCGGCCAAGGCATGGAAAGTGTTTAAGACGTCGGCGTCGTCGGGTTTTGGGTTTGTGGAGGCGGCGGGGTTGCTGTCCGCTCCCAAGCTCATCAGCGACAGCATGGGATGGACCCGACCGGTGCCGTCTCCTGAGCGTTTAGGCCTGTCCCTTGGGGAACACAATCGCCTGAGCCCCTTACTGACTCCTGGGAAATCCGGCGCAAAAACTTCTGCAAACGGCGGGCTTGGCATCCCCGAGGCCGACCGCCCTGCGCTCGCAGAATTTGTGCTGCGCAACATGGGAATGGTCCGCGACTTCGCCAAATTGGTATTGATTGTTGGGCACGGCAGCAGCACCGTCAACAATCCGCAGGCCACAGGTCTTGATTGCGGAGCCTGCGCCGGCCAGTCCGGTGAGGCCAGCGCCCGCATCGCCGCCGCTCTGCTCAACGACCCGCCTACCCGCCGCGGTCTTGCAGAGAAGGGTATCGACATTCCTGACGATACCTATTTTCTCGCAGCTCTGCATGACACGGCCACGGATGAGGTCCAGCTGTTTGGGGCGGATGCGGTACCGGTGCGGCACAGTGGCGGTGTGGCCCAATTGCGCCAATGGCTGGAAGCTGCAGGCGATGTGGCCCGCATGGAACGCTCACGCTTTTTGGGGCTCGGCGGTAGCCCTGGGCCCTTTGTTGTCCACACCAAGATGCAGCAGCGCAGCCGCGACTGGGCTCAGCTCCGTCCCGAATGGGCGCTGGCTGGCAATGCCGCCTTCATCGCCGCTCCGCGGCAACGCACCGCTGGCCGCGACCTGGCTGGCCGGGCATTTTTGCATGAGTACGATTGGCACCACGACACGGGCTTCAACACACTGCAGCTGATTATGACGGGACCCATGATTGTGGCCCACTGGATCAACATGCAGTACTACGGCTCAGTGGTGGACAATCGCCGGCTGGGCAGCGGCAACAAAGTCCTGCACAATGTGGTGGGCGGTTCGATTGGCGTGCTGGAAGGCAATGGCGGGGACTTGCGGCCTGGCTTGGCTCTGCAGTCCCTGCACGATGGAGTCCGGTGGATGCATGAGCCGATGCGCCTCATGGTCATAATCGAGGCGCCACAGCACGCCATCGACGATGTGATTCTTGGCCACAATGCCGTGCGCGAGCTGGCCGGCAACTCCTGGATTCATTTATTCCAGCTCGGAGACGATGGCCGCATGAATCGCCGCAGGGCCGACGGCAAGTGGCGCCCGTACTGAGCGCTACACTATTTTCACATACCCATCTGTCGTGCGGGGGAGAAGTGCGGCGGTAAACGGGCTGAGCATTAAAAGAGCTTCCATTCCCCTATCAATATCCCCATGCTCAGCGCCCCCAAAATGATCCCAGGCACTCTGTGTGCCCAAGAACCTAGGCGGGGCCGGATTCTCCGGCCCAAAAGCGTCCCCGCCAGAGTCAAGACTATGCCCTGCGCTCCAATCAGCAAGATGGTCCAAAGAAGCGGAATTCCGGTGAATCCCATGGAAAACCCGCCGGCCAGTTCATCAATGCTCACACTGAGTGCGGCGGCCCACAAAAGCCGCCAGCGCAGTGTGCGAGATGATCCCGCAAGCTCGCGTTCGCCCTCTTCGCCGCCCTCATCATCATGATCAAAAAAGACCATCCAAACACCCAGCGCCAGTAGTGCCAGACCTCCAGCCACCGAAGCCCATTCGCCCAAAAACTGTCCCATGGCGTGCCCCATAAGGAGGCCGAATGTCACCATCGCCACTTGCACAGAGCCAAATATCCCAGCTATGCGCCACATGTCCGATGTCCGGCGCACTCCCAGTGAAATCGCCACCACAAAAGTGTCCATCCCCAAAGAGACCGTGAATGCCGCCAGCTTGATAGCCGTAAATTCCATCCGGTTCTCCTTATTTCACACTGTCGCCCCCATGGGCTCGTTACCTCAGCTGCCATGCGTCCCGCGCCGCAGCCCCCAAAAGCCTGTCCAAGGGCTTCCATGATTTTAGGTACAACACAAAGACTGGCACCAATCGCGGCCTAAGGTGGTCTGCCGCACTTCCGCCGATGTGGGAAGCAGGTGTTAAGGAATCAGGCGCCAGCGCCTTCTATTTTACGGTGCATGTGGGCCTGTAACAACCATTTTGTGGCTCTAGGTCCAGAAAGTTGGCAGACCCGCCAACAAGACGTAGAATAGTCCCTGTACTATATTTATCAGTATACTGAGTGTGTCATTAAAAAGATGCAGTGGCTGTCCGCAGGATTGGTCGGATAATCGCTGCACCGTTCGGACACATTGAAAATGAGGTGAGAGCATGATCATTGACGTAAGAGGATTGCCAAGGAGTGAGCGGGGTCCCCAGGTGAAGTTAGCACTGGAAACAGCAAACGCAGGAGATTCCGTCGAGTTTGTTGTCAAGACGGACGACGAAGAGGTTTGGTCATCGATTCCCCGCTGTCTGGAGGGATTCTCCCCTCTCGCCACGTTTGAAGCCATTACGTTTTCTGACAACAATCAGACGCTGCATATCAAAGCTCAGAAGAAGGCCTAGTAGATCTTTGTTGTTGCCCGCAGCGCCCCAAAGCAGATTTCGCGGCTTTGGGGCGCTATCTTCACTGATACTCCCGTCACTCTAAATCCAGCAACTCGTCCGCCAGTGCGGCCTGGGGCATCGACCCCGTCGGCCGCACTGCTTTACGTCCCTTGAAAAGAGGGATTTTAGCCAACAAGTTCAATGTTGCAACCCGTTATTGCTCAGCATACTAGTCTAGGTGGTATCACTGCTAGGCCCTCGTCACCAGCATATTATCCTGCTTTTTTAGAAAGGCAGAGATGCAACAACGGTGGACTATGCAAAGAGTGGTGAGAAAGTGGTCCATGGTTTTGTGGCATGTGGCTTTAACGGAGTTTCCGTGTCGAGGGATCCTTATCCAGGGGAGTTCTGAACCTGCGGCCACACGCTGTTCAGGAACGCAATATTATCCGTAAGCTGATAATGACGCCAAACTTCCACTAAAAACAAACCCATGGAGTCATATTCTGGAGAAATAGCATCGGTGACCGGGGTGCCGTTCCAACTGCTCCAACTCGTGTCAAAGGTGCCATTGCTATTTTGATGACTGGCCATAAACCTCAATAAGCTGCGGCCGTATTATAGTGGCCTGCGGCATCCATAGCCATGGCATCAAACGACCCGTCCCGCGCCCCATTTTTATATCCGTAGGCCCACGGATTTGTCGCAGCGGGAAAGAGCGCATGGATTTCTTGATGCAAAGCCTCCGCCGTGCGCGTTTGAGCCCGCCGCACGTCTTCGATTTTGTCATCCAACCGACTGATGGCCCCAGTGATCCGGGAAATCTTGCGTCGCCGGCTGGTCGGACATCGGACGGTCTCCTTTCATCGAGACGGGAAGTAGCGTCACAGGGCCCTACTTCGTCTTTTTGGCCTGGTTGCAGATCCAATAACCTTAACAGCAGACCATGGTCCCTTACTCCGGAGTCTCCTCCATTACTGCGAACCATAAGACACCCTGACAATCCCGGCACCGCGCAATTTCCAGTGGAATACCATCGAATTCCGCGGTATTCTTCTCAATAGGCAACGCAATTAGCGAGACAGGTTGGGTTGGTGTCAAATTGGAACCGTGGCAATACGGACACCGGATATCGGACAGCTTCATATAACCTCACCTCGTTTGGTTAGCGGCATACGTCGTACCCGTCCGTCCCAACCGACGATGGATACACGCTGCGTAGGGCTCAATGAGTCATTGACATGCTCCAGGGATTCCCGTACAAACATCCGAATAAGCGACGAACGCCCCAGCCCACGACGAACGGCTT
>DAHWJO010000180.1:0-6430 GCA_027344105.1 Sulfobacillus sp. | reverse complement strand
AGACGAGTTATGAGACAGGGTGATGGGCTTGGAGGCGGGATATGTGACGAGACGGCCTGCACGCAAGACCCCATGGGGCTCTTTGCGTGCAGGCCGTGAATAAAAGCTATTCATGCAGGTATTCGCGCCATGAGGTATCTTCCATCATCGGGTTCCACAAGGTGACATAGGGACCTTTGATGAGAGTGGCCAGCACCCGGTCGTGCTGTGCCCGGAATTTGGTGTTGATGACAACCCGTGAAATGCCCATCATGGCCGAATTGAGATCCTGCCATTCCATGTGCACAATATATTCCGCGGGGGTTGCCTTGGCTTCGATCAACTTGAAGTTTCCCTCTTTGTTGCGGGGAGGATATTCTCCTGTCGTCTGCAGCGCCTGGTGAATTCCTTCGGGATTCAGCTGGAAGCTGCCGATCGCAGAGGCGCCGATTTGTTTGAGGACCATGTATCCCAGAAAACCCGGAGCTCTCTTGAACATCTGCATCAGATCTTCCATCGCGGTTTCAAACTCTTGCTCCCGGCCGGGAATAACGCTGTGGTCGGAGCCGGCAATCACGCGCTGCCCGTAGGGCAGAGACACTGCATCAGGGGTGGCTCCGGCCATGAAGGATGCGCCCAGCCGGGACGGGACGTCTGTCATGGCCATGTTGTCGGGAAGATCGGCACTGGTGATTTCGTAAAGATTTTCCCATGGCCCCTCAATGATCATGCCCAGGCAGTTGGCGCACAGGCGGAAAATGCTGTCAAACTGCTCGTAGTGCATTTCCTCGTGGTCCTGCCAATTCTTCCACATGGTGTACTGCCGGATGCCTAGCGGGTTGAGCTCGGCGTGCATGTCCATCTTGGCGGCGCCGTACCGCCCGCCCATCGGGAACACCCCGATTTGCACATGGTTCTGAAATCCTACGAAACCGGAGTGATTGGCGGTGACCATGCAGACCTTGGGGCCTACAGATTCGAACATGTTGAAACTGGAAGGCTGGTTGACAATTTTTGCATCGTTGATTGCTACAATAGGACGCGGCATGCGGTACCCCTCCTTGGGATAGAGATCTCGTTGGATCTTGTGGAAAATATAAGAACTAGCCCGTTATTTGTACTAACGTCGTCAGTTATTTAATGCGAATCCACCGATATTTAACTCGGTAAAACCCATTATAACTGCTGGGTTTCGAAAATGATCAAGACGCCTCAAAAAATATCGAAAGCTGGTGCTGCCCTGCGGGGGTTCTTGCCGGGCAGGCTCGGCTGTGACAGAATCACAGGAAGGGAATAATGGACGTTTGCCCAGCCGGGCAATATGAAAGAGGCGGAGCATGACCGACGATGTATGGATTAGGCCGGAAAAGGAAAAATTGGGCGAGGCACTGGGGGTCGGTTCTTGGACCCGGGTTTTTGCTTATGCCGCTATTGTGGTATCGGCGCAGATTCTGCGCTGGAGCTTGTTTGTGGCTCACGGCTTTGACCTGGGCTACTACCAGCAGGGGATGGCGGCTCTGGTGCATTACGGGCCGTGGGCCCGTTCCCTGTATACGGGCCGCGGCGTGCTGGCGCCCAACAGCGCCTGGCTTGCCCTGGTTCTAGCCTACCCGGCGGTCTGGCTCGGCACCGGATTCCTGTTTTTGGCGGAGAGCCTGGCCATTGCTTCCGGATATTTCCCGCTGATGCGCCTGGCCCGCGCCTGGTCGGTGCCTGCGGACGCCGCATCCTTTGTTGGGGCTCTGTACCTGCTGAGCCCTTTGCTGATTGCGGGCAATCTGTACGATTTCCACATGAGCATGCTGGCCGTGCCCCTGGTCTTGTTTGCCCTGGCAGCCATGGCGGAACAAAGGTTCGGCTGGTATCTGGCTTTTATGGCGCTGCTGACCGGCTGCGGGAGCAAGGCCGCCATCGCCATGCTGCTGGTGGCGGTGATTGCCACCTTCCGGCGAACCGGGTGGCAGTGGGGAGCCGTTTCCCTGCTCGGAGTTCTGGCATGGATGCTGCTCGGGCTTCACCTGCACAGCGGCAATATCGCCCAGCTGGGCTGGGTCAGCATCCCCTGGACTCAGCGGGTAGGGGACCGGGCCATCATTTACGCGGGGTGGGTGCTAGCTCCTTTCGTGCTCATCTTGGGGGCGGTGGGGGTAAGGTGGCGCAAATTCCCGGGCAGCTTTTACGGTCTTCTGGCTTTAGTCTATCTGGCGGGGAATGTGCTGTCGACCGTGCCCGCCGAGACGTCGCCGTTTGACCAGAAGTCCGCGCTGATGGTCCCCTTTTTCCTGCTGGCGCTGCTGGATGTGGCGGCGAGGCACAAGGCTCCCTGGCCGGCCAAGGTGCGCACCGGGGGGGTAGTGGTGATGCTGGCGATGCTGGTGGTGATGAGCGCCGACTTCTATCATTCCGCCTGGCGGGTCCGGCCCGCCAACGGTCTGGCGCTTGAACATGCGCTGGCCACAGTAAGCCTCGCGCACCCCGTGTACGCGCAGAATAATGTGCTGCCCCATCTGGGTTTTACGGTCAACCAGGTGCCTTTCAGCCGTCTTGACCTGTCGCATTTGGCGCCAGGTTCCGAAATTGTGTGGGATACCCAGTTCAGCGACCACACGGCGCCCGCTTCCGTTTACCGGGCGGTGGCCGCGCTGGCGGCCAATAAGAGCCGGGCCCGGGTGATTTACGACCAGGGCGGGGTGCAGGTGCTGAAAATTGTCGGCCAGCCGTAATGCACGGCGCAGTGTTGGCAATAAGCCGTGAGATGTCTAAAATTAGCGAAGGCATGCGAATCGGCTGAGTGGCTGCGAGAAAGCAAAGGGAGCGAAGAAGGTGTCACATTCTGTACGGGTAGATGGCCAAGAGGCGCAGGCGCCCCATACTCCGGAACCCCAGGCGGGGTCGGTATGGAAGGCGCGGTGGCGTCAACTGCTGCTGGGCGTGGAATTGACCCGCAATCTAGCGGTGCGCGACGTGGAGACCCGCTATAAGCATTCGATTCTCGGGCTGTACTGGGCGATTATCAATCCGCTGGTGACGGCAGGGATTTTCGGATTTGTCTTTGGGGTGATTTTTCATGAATCCAGCAAGCCTATTCCCTATGTGGTGTTTATGCTGACAGGCATTACCTTCTGGAACTTTTTCGCCAACGGCATCATGTCGGCGGTGGGAAGTGTTTCGGGAAACGCTTCTTTGCTGGCTAAAATCTATTTTCCGCGGATTGTGCTGCCGACGGCAGCCGTCCTGGCCCGCTTCATCGACTTTATGTTTTCGCTGGGTGTCCTGATTGTGTTTATTCTCTTATACCATACCCCGATCTGCTGGAGTACCTTGTGGATTCCTTTCATTCTTGTCCTGCAGGTGTTCTTCACGCTGGGGATCGGCTACCTGGTGGCGGCTTTGAACGTGCTCTACCGTGACATCAATCAGCTGATGGGGCTCTTGCTGCTGGTGTGGATGTACTTTTCACCGGTGATGTACCCCATCACCAATTTGAAGCCCAGTCTGCGCAGCATTCTCTTGATGAATCCCATCGGCAGCATCCTGCAGATGGAGCGCGATGTGATATTCACGGGGCACCTGCAATATCCGCAGTTTGCCTGGGGAGCTGTCGCATGGACCGCCTTTGTGTTTATGGCCGGCATCAGTTTATTCCGCCGCATTGAGCCGATGTTTTCCGAGGTGATGTAAATGGCCCATATTGAAGTGGAGCATGTCTGGAAACGGTTTCTGCTGCGCAAGGACCGGGCCGACAGTGTCGGCCAGCTTTTGACCCGGATGATCCCCAAAGGGCGCAGGAAGCCTCCCAGCGAGCCCTTCTGGGCCCTGCGCGACGTGTCTCTCGACATGCCGGCAGGCCATTCATTTGGCATTGTGGGCAACAACGGCTCCGGCAAGAGCACCCTTTTGAAAATTCTCACCCGCACTATGAGTCCCACCGAGGGACACGTCAAGCTGCACGGCCGGGTTTCCGCACTGGTGGAGCTGGGCGCAGGATTTCATCCGGATTTCACGGGCCGGGAGAATGTCTATTTAAACGCGTCCATTTTGGGGATCGGGCGCAAGGCCATTGAGAAAAAGATGGAGGAGATCATAGAATTTGCGGAGATCCGGCCCTTCATCGATACACCCGTCAAGTATTACTCATCTGGAATGCATGCCCGTCTGGGTTTTGCCGTCGCCACCAGTGTCGACCCTGAAATATTGATTGTGGACGAAATCTTGGCGGTGGGCGACGAAGCTTTCCAGCAAAAGTGCATGGACCGGATTTTTCACATGAAGAGGGAGGGCACCAGCATCCTATTGGTCTCCCATGACCTGTCGTCCATTGAGCGGCTGATGGACCAGGCCATCTGGATCAGCAAGGGTGTCATGCAGAAAACCGGACTGCCCCGCGACGTGGTGCTGGCGTACCGGCAAAGTCTGATGGACCAAAGCCGCGCGCCTGCGGCGGAATCCGAGCAGGCACCGGCCCACCTTGGCCCCATACAGGTCCAGGAAGCGTTTCTAGTCAGCCACGGCCAGCGGGTGGATACACTCTCTTCCGGGGAACAGGTCTCCGTGACGCTGGATTTGCGCAATGACAGCAGCCAGGAATTTTTAGGGCACGTCAGTCTGGTTCTCAGACGCCCTGACGGGCTGGAACTGGCCACTTTCTCCACAGTGCTTGACAATGCCCCCGTGCGTCTCAAGCCGGGGGTGAACCGGCTGAGCATGGATTTGGCCAACCTCTTTCTGACCACGGGAGAGTACGACGTGACCTGCGCGGTGTACGACGAAAATGGGCGGCGCCTGGACGAGTGGCCAGGGGTCTTGGCGGTGCACATTCAGTCGATGCGGAACACCCCTGGATTACTGGTGCTGCCCCATACCTGGAGGATGGGCTGACGTGGGCTCCTGTGTGATTGCCGTGGATGCCCGCTATGGACTGCAAAGTCCGCGGAGGGGAATCGGAGAGTATGTGTTCCAGTTGATGCGCCGCCTGGCCGATATGCCCCGGTCCTATGACCTCCGGTTGTATGGGGACCGCAGCGCCGACCCGTCCGTAGTGCGGGAGTTTCAGGCGGCCTATGCGGTGGAGATTTTGTCTGCGCCGAATTTCTTTTGGTGGGAGCAGCGCGTATTTCCTCTCGCCGTCCGGCAGCACCAACTGGTGCACGCGACTGCCAATATAGCCCCGCTGCTCTCCTTTGTGCCCGTGGTGATGACGGTGCACGACGTGATTGAATGGCGCCGGGGCCATCTCTTTGGCGGAAAGATCCCCTGGCGCCACCACTTGAGCCGCCTGTACCGCATGAATGCCCTAAAGCGGGCCGCTCCCCGCGCCCAGCTCATCTTAACGGTGTCTCGCCATGCGGCCAGCGATATCGAGGCAGTGCTGGGGGTGCCGCGAGAGCGGATTGTTGTCACCCCTCTGGCGCCGAAATATTCCCCCGGGGAGGTGACATGGCCCAAGGATCCCTATGTGCTGGCCTTAGGAGCTCTAGATCCCCGGAAGAATACCGCCGGAATGCTGGAGGCGGCTCGTGAACTTGCGGCACTCGGCATTGGTGTCAAGATTGTGGGAATGGAGGCCAGGCGCCAGGCGCAATTCCTGGTGCCTGAGGTCCCAAATCTTGAAGTGCTGGGCATGGTGGGCGATGACAGGCTTGAGGAGCTGTACCGCCGGGCCGGCTGCTTTGTCTATCCCAGTCTGTATGAGGGGTTTGGCCTGCCGGTGCTGGAAGCGATGGCTTTGGGCTGTCCCGTCGTCACAGGGGGAAACAGTTCCCTGCCGGAAGTGGCGGGGACCGCAGCCGCGCTGGCAGACACCCTCGACCCCCACGCCATTGCGCAAGCGGTCCAGCAAATTATGGGCGACCCGGTGCGGCAAAGAGAGATGGCCGAGCAGGGGTTGGCCTGGGCGGGAACTTTCGACTGGCAGACGACGGCGGACCTGACCCACCAGAGCTATGAACAGGTTTTGCATCATTTAGGTCACGGTGCCTTATGAACATTCTTTTAGCCAGCCGGGAATTTCCCGGCATCAATCCCTCGGGTGGCATTGGCGTGTATGTCCAGAGTTGGGCTCGGGCCCTGGCACAAGATGGGCACACGGTGAGGGTGATCACCATGGCCGCCGAGGGACCGTCCCCGCAGGTTGAAGCACCCTACCAATTTGAGTTTGTCCAGGCGGATCCGCGCTTCAAAGAATTTGCCTGGGGGTATTCGTACGCGCTGTACCAGAAGATCCGGTCCCTCGGGAAGCAGGCGCACTGGGATCTGGTCGAATTTCCCGACTATCTGGCCGAAGGCTACTTTACCGTAAAAGCCAAAAGGCTTCTCGGAGAATTTGCCGGGACGGTTTTGCGGGTGCACGGCCACATGTCCTTGGAGGTCTGCGACCGCATCAACCAGGAAATTCCCGACGGCGGGCGCCGCCGCATTTACCTGGCGGAGCGCTATGCCATGCGCTACTGCG
>DAHWJO010000017.1:0-35482 GCA_027344105.1 Sulfobacillus sp. | reverse complement strand
GGGCAAAAGGAATGCCGAAGCGCTCTTCGTAGGTGCGAATCAGCGACAGGGGCGCCGCGGACCCGCCGCACAGGATCATTCGCAAATCGGTGGGCCGGGGCTGCGCCACCAGCTCTTTCAGCACACCCATCCAAATGGTCGGCACACCGGCCGCCAACGTCACTCGCTCCGCTATGATAAGTTCCACCAAGTCGGCAGGGCTGGGGGAAGGCCCCGGGAGGACAATATTGGCCCCAAACCAGACCGCTGCAAAGGGCAGTCCCCAGGCGTTGGCATGAAACATCGGCACAATAGGCATGGCTGTGTCGTTTTCTGATAAGCCGAGGGTGTTGGCGAGTCCCATGGCCATGCTGTGCAGATAGATGCCGCGGTGGGAATAGACCACTCCTTTAGGATTCCCAGTGGTGGCGGATGTGTAGCACAGACCCATGGCTTGATTCTCATTCAGGTCCGGCAATGCAAGCAGCGCCCCGCTGGCCTCTTTCAGCAACTCTTCATAGTCATAGGCTGGCGCCAAATGCCCGGCGGAAGCCTGCCGGGATTCGTCATCCAAGATCACGTAGGCCTTGACACTCGGCAGACGCTCCCGAAGTGACTCAATGACCGGCACCAGCGTCGAGTCGACCAGCAGCACTTTGTCCTCAGCATGGTTGATGATGTACGCGATATGCTCTGCTGACAACCTGATATTGACCGTGTGCAGCACGGCACCCACCATCGGCACAGCAAAATACGCCTCCAAATGCCGGTAGTCATTCCAGGCAAATGTGCCGACCCGGTCGCCCGGCTTAACCCCGAGGGACAGAAGAACGTCCGCCAGTTGGCGGGTTCTCTGCCAGAATTCAGCATAATGGTATCTAAATACGCCGTGAGACGTGCGGGACACAATATCCTTGTTCGGAAACAGTCCTTGCGAATACTCAAACATCGCACGCAACGTTAAAGCCCCGTTCATCATGAGTCATTCCTCCCCATACATTGTCTTTAGGCACGTCCCACCAAACCGCTTGAAATGGCTGTGGCCACTCTTATCATAGTGATTTATAATCACCATAGACAGTATAGTTCGCCAGTTGCGGAAAAATCGACGGTTCTGGCCTCGTGAGAAGGTGAAATGCACCGTGTTGCTAGAAGGCATTCGCATTATTGACTTTACCCGGTTGTTGCCCGGGCCATATGCTACCCTCCGGCTCTCCGACATGGGGGCCTCCATCATCAAAATCGAAGACCCGCCTCACGGCGACCCCGCGCGCTATATGGGACTCCAGATTGGAGGGACGGGCGCGGTATTCTTGGCCAATAACCGCAACAAGACAAGTATCGTCTTGGACTTAAAGGATGCGCAAGATCTTGAACGAGCCTGGGCGCTGATTCAAGCCGCCGATGTCGTTATCGAGGGATTCCGTCCCGGGGTGGCGGACAGACTGGGCATCGGCTATGCCAAGGCCTCCGTACTGAATCCGGAGGTTATCTATTGCTCGTTGGAAGGCTATGACCGTCAGGACCCTATGAGTGCGATGGGCGGGCACGACCTGAATTTTATGGCCCTCAGCGGAGTGCTGTCGCTTATGCCAGATGCCCAGGGCCATCCCGCCATGCCCCACATTCAGTGGGCGGACCTGCTGGGAGGGATAGCCGCCTGCGAGGCCATCTTGGCCGCCCTCGTGGCCCGCGGCCAGACGGGCCGGGGACAGCATGTCGAGGTGGCCATGGCCGACGTGCTGTCGGGGCTGCTCACCACCCACGTGCTGGTGGAACAGGCCACCCATTCAGATCAAGGCCTCGAGGAACTGAACGGGAGCCGGGTCTGCTATCATCTCTACACTACAAAAGATGGCCGTGATGTCGCCTTAGCGGCCTTAGAGCGGAAATTCTGGGCCAATTTCTGCACAGCCGTTGACCGCCCGCAGTGGCTGGCCGGGCAATTTGCGCCGGCAGTGGCCAAAAATCCCGTCTACGAGGCCATGGTCAGCTTATTCGCGAGCCGGAGTTGGAGTGCTTGGAGGGACTTCTCCCAGACCGTGGACTGTTGCCTGACACCGGTTATGACAGTGGGGGAGGCTTCCACCCGCTTTCAGCAAAATGCTCACAGCGGCGTATGGGACATGGACTCGCCTGAGGCAGGGACAGTGCGCCAGGCTTGGACTTTTGCCGGGGGTGCTAAACCGGATGCGGGACGCATTCACACAGCCCCACCTCCACTCAGGCCCAAAACGGAGTGACGGCAACGGCCAGAAACGAAAAAATCTAAAGACAGCAGGTGGACGAATGTATTATGAAGAATTTGAAATTGGACAGCAGTTTGTGTTAGAGCCGCGCACCATGCCCGCCGAGGAAATTGAACAGTTTGCGCGGCGCTACGATCCCCAGTGGCTGCACATCGATCCAGACAGCGCCGAGCAAGGGCCTTTCCGTGGCATCATTGCTTCCGGGTTTCATACTGTGAGTGCGGTCTGGGGCCAGTGGATCGAGAGCGGGCACCTCGGGCGGCAGTCTGTGGGCGGCACCGGTCTGTCCTCTCTGCGCTGGCTGTATCCGGTCAGAGCAGGGGACGTGCTGCGCACGACCGCCGAGGTGGTCAGTAAAGTGCCTTCTGCGAGAGGATCTCGCGGAGCCGTCACCATCCGCTTCGAAACGGTCAATCAAGACGGTAAATTGGTCATGACCTGTGAAGGCACGGGACTCATCCAGGCCAGGAACCCGGTGGCGCCGGGCGCCGGGAACGCCTGACGGCGGCTGTCATCTTAGTAGGCGGACGATTTTTCATCGCGGCTGGCCCGTGCGCCGCGGCGTTCCTCCAAATCCTAACCAGAATTCGCGTTTTCACCCACGGACCAGGAGGTGCTTTGTGTCCTATGTGCTCTTAATACTTTCGAGTCTTTTTTGGGGCGGAAATTATGTGCTGGGAAAATATCTTGTGGTTTCCGCCCCAAGCCTGACTTTGACATCATTGCGCTGGCTCGTCGCCGTCGTTCTGCTGATCCCCATTGTCTGGATACGCGAGCGGCAGTTGTGGCCGCCCAGACAGGCCTGGCCCTCTCTCATCATCATGGGTTTGACGGGAGCGCTGCTATTCAATATCTTCATGTTTATGGCCATCCGCCGGACCTCGAGCGATGATGCCGGACTCATCTCCACATTGAATCCCGTCGCCATAGCCATGGTCGCGTATCTCGTCCTGAAAACGCGGATAAATTGGAAGCAGGTGCTGGCGATGGCCGTCTCCTTCGCTGGCGTCCTTGTCGTGGTCTCCGGTGGACAGTGGCAGGTGCTGGAACGCATGCATTTTAATCCTGGCGACTGGTACATGCTGCTGTCCGTTGCCGCGTGGGGCATTTATTCTGTGGCGGGCCGGGTCGCCATGCGTTCGGTCAGCCCCCTGTTGGCCACATTGTGGATGGGAATCATCAGCCTGGCGGTGACCCTCCCGGCAAACATCGCTACAGGACTGCAGCTGCACGGCCTGCACACCGATTTCTGGTGGTCTGTTCTCTATGTCGGCGTAGTGGCCACAGTGCTGGCGATGGCCTTTTGGAACATGGGTGTCAAGCAGGTTGGGGCTACGCTGTCTGGAATCTTTCTGAACTTTACGGCGGTTTTCACCGCGATCTTAGCTTACTTGTTCTTTCATGAATCGCTGAGTCTGGCCCAGTCTTTAGGCATGGTGCTGGTAATCGGCGGGGTCACCATTTTCACGCTGGTTAGAAGTCCTGCCGCCGTCACCCGCCAAGCCGCCTGACCGCCTCAAAACCTCTCAGCCCTGCCCAGTCACTAAGAATCGGGCAGGGACGGGGCAGTTGGCCTCACCCTGCAGCGCCATAATCGCCAATTGGCGACAAATTGCATTCGCGGGACGAATGATGCCCCTTTTGCATCCGCACTCCATTCCCTCACTACATGAACACCCACTGCGCAGCGTCTTTACGCTAAAAAGTCGGGTACTCATGGCTGGTCGCCCGATGCCCCGCACAAGGTGACAAAAACCGTCGGCCTTTGACAGCCAAGCTTCGGCACCAGTATGCTGTAAGGGAGCATAGTCTAGAGAATTACAGGGAGGGAATATTTTACGTCGAAACTGCTAATAGTGATTGGAAGTACACGTCCTGGCCGGGTGGGACTGCCGGTGGCCCAGTGGATTTACGAGCGCGCCACAGCTTACGGCTCTTGGGACGTAGAAATTGCAGACCTTGCGGAAATCAATCTGCCCTTTATGGATGAGCCCAGTCATCCCCGCCTGCGTCAGTATACTCACGAGCACACCAAAGCCTGGAGCGAGCGCGTGGCCCATGCGGATGCCCTGCTATTTGTCACGCCGGAGTACAACTTCGGTTTTAGCGCCCCGCTCAAGAATGCTTTGGATTACCTCTTTAACGAATGGCAGTACAAGCCCGTAGCATTCGTCAGCTATGGCGGGGTATCCGGCGGAGTGCGCGCCGTGCAGATGCTGAAACAAGTTGTCACGACGCTGAAGATGGTGCCGCTGTACGAATCGGTCCAGATCCCTTTCGTGCAGCAATATTTCGATGATTCCCGAGCGTTTCATCCCAGTGAAGCGGCAGAGCAGGCAGCGCATGACATGCTGGTTGAGCTATCGCGGTGGACCAAAGCCTTGCAGCCCTTGCGGGCAGGCAGCGGTGCATCAGAATCCTGAGAATCAGTTCCAGTGCCGCCCCCAGGGGAGTGTGTACAGCGCCTGGGGGCCGCGCATCTTAAGTTTTACGTGCCGATTAAGAAGTTCTTTCCGCGCGAGCGCCCGCTCACTCTTGCCAAGGTCGGCGATATTGCAAGGAATCGGCTCGTCTGGCATAATACGTTTAGATTGTTGTTGGCACAATAAATGGTCATGGTGTTGACCGGGGATGCATTTTGAACTGCCTGCCTAAAGATTCGGGCTGATAACACCTACTCGGGAGAGGGGTGTTTTTTCATGCCTGTCCGGCATTGTCGCATTTCCGGTTTCGCTGCAAACACCATGAGCCCCTCCCCAGAAGATCTTAAAGAGCTTAGCGCGGCATCTGTGAGGGAAGAGGCCGCAGGCCTCTGGCTGCTCCAAGAATCCGCGGACAAATTGACCATGCCACTATCCAGGGGGGCTATTATGCCATTCACGAGCATACTTTTCGAAAAGCCAGAAGACCGCCCGTTACACGACCAGGCGGACGCCGAAACTCGTGACTGTATCACGGACCTCAATCTCGACCAAATTATCGGTGCCATCACAGCCAATCGGGAGGAATATCATTTAGAACCGTATTTCTACACGCACTTGACCGATGTCCGGACGATTGCATACCGTCAGGAAGTCATGCAGGACCTGGAAGCTCAAAACCTGTCGGCCACGATAGGTTTGTTTTCGCATAAAATGCGCACTATGCGCCAGTATCTTGATCAGGAGCATAAAGGCTACTATAAACATCAGACCGAACGATGGTTTTTGGACGCGGTCGAGACCTACTGCACTGCCGTTGCCGATCTGGTAAAAACATTAGCTTTTGCGGATCTGAAATCCCGCGGACTGATAGAATTTCGCGACTATCTCACAGACTACCGGTCAAATGCGGAATTCCTTTCACTCTGGGAGGAAACTACGCAGCTTAAGACCGATTTGGCGGGCATTCAGTACAGCTTGCTCATCAAAGGCCACCGCATCCAGGTTCAGCATTATGACGGGGAAGCGGATTACAGTACTGTGGTGCAGGACACGTTCAGCAAATTCAAAGTCGGGCCCACCAAAGATTACCGCGTGCCATTGCCCAGTGCTGGGGACATGAACCATGTGGAAGCCGCCATTTTGGATTTGGTCGCCCAGCTGTTTTCCGAAGTATTTACAAGGCTGGACCATTTTTGCGCAACACACCGCAATTATTTGGACGGCCGCTTGGGGCTTTTTGACCGGGAAATACAATTCTATCTGGCCTACATCGAATATATGGCCGTATTCAAAAAGGCAGGACTGGCGTTTTGTTATCCGTCGTTTTCGAATCCCGGCAAGGCAGTGCACAGCTACGAAAGCTTTGACTTGGCCCTAGCGAATAAACTGCTCGCGCAACGCGCCACAGTGGTATGCAATGACTTTTCCCTGGAGCCTCCAGAGCGCATCGTCGTTGTGTCGGGTCCGAACCAAGGGGGAAAGACTACATTCGCGCGCACTTTTGGGCAACTGCACTATCTGGCCAGCATCGGTTGCCCAGTTCCAGGCCGCGAAGCCCGCGTCTTTGCGTTCGACAACCTGTTTACGCACTTTGAAAGGGAGGAGAACCGCGGTGATTTTCGTGGGAAACTGCAGGATGACTTGGTCAGAATTCACGAGATTCTGAGTCAAGCGACCTCCTCCAGCATTATCATCATGAATGAGATTTTCACGTCCACCACCCTGCAAGATGCGATTTTTATCAGTGAGCAGGTTATGACGGAAATCCTGCAGCGAGACATGCTGGGGGTATGCGTCACATTCATTGAAGAGTTGTCCTCACTTAGCGACGCCATTGTCAGTATGGTGAGTACGGTTGTTCCAGACAACCCGGCATTGCGCACCTATAAAATTGTCAGGAAATCTGCCAGCGGCCAGTCCTATGCCTTGTCCATCGCGGAAAAGCACCGACTGACCTACGCTTGGTTAAAGGAGCGCATTCCGTCATGAAAGTTTTGCTCATGCATCCCGACCGGGATTTTGATCTATCCCAGAGTCTCCCGTGGAATGCACAAAATCTCGTGGAGGATTTGGATCTTAACACCC
Source organism: Sulfobacillus sp. (assembly GCA_027344105.1). Lineage (GTDB taxonomy): Bacteria > Bacillota > Sulfobacillia > Sulfobacillales > Sulfobacillaceae > Sulfobacillus. Next base: position 28,746 of record DAHWJO010000017.1, on the reverse strand, counting down.
TGTTCAACACTATGGCACAACAAGACCCGTGGCTCTTTGAGGTTGCCAGAACCTCTGTGCTGTCCAGCTTGACCGACCCCGATGCGATAGAATACCGGCAGCATATTCTACAAGACTGCCTGAAACATCCCTCAACCATCCGAAACCTCTACGGAATTGCTACGGAATCCCTGCAAGAGGAGCGGAAAATTTATTTTGGGATTTTCAATTCACCGAGTTCTGTCCTGTATTGGTCTGTGCAGGTATTAGAACTCTTTATCCGCATGCTGAAAAAACTGGCGGCTATCGCCCGAGAAGAAGCCGAAAACTTCGAATCAGTAGGATTTGCGCAGTTCTTTTCCATGCTAATCAAGGAGTTTGATGACGAATATTTTGCGAGCCTAAACGACCGTCTGAGTGATTTGCGTTTTCCTAACGGCATGCTGGTCAGCGCCAAATTAGGAGATGGCAATAGGGGTGCCCACTATGTCCTGCGCCGTCCTCACGATGTGCACGCGGGTTGGATTCACCGGCTGCTGGCAGCCAAGCCCTTGACCTACACGTACTCCGTCGGCGACCGCGATGAGAGCGGGGACAGGGCTTTATCCGCACTAAGAGATCAAGGACTCAATCTGGTGGCCAATGCAGCAGCTCAGTCAGCAGATCATATTCTTGGCTTTTTTACCTTGCTGCGCACCGAACTAGCCTTTTACTTAGGATGTGTGAACCTTCATGAACAACTTACGGCTCGGACACTGGCCGCATGTTTTCCCTCGGCCTCGGGGCCGGAGCAACGCCTGCACCACGTTCGCGAACTCTATGACGTCTGTCTAGGCTTGAGGGCAGAGCCAGCGCCGGTTGGCAACGATATGTGCGCGGAAAATAAGGAACTCATCGTAATTACCGGCGCCAATCAGGGCGGCAAGTCCACATTTTTGCGTAGCATTGGAATTGCGCAACTGATGATGCAGTGCGGCCTGTTTGTCCCTGCGGCGTCTTTCCGCGCCAATGTTTGCGACCATGTGCTGACTCATTACAGCCGCAGGGAAGACAGGGCTATGAACAGCGGCAAACTGGATGAGGAACTAACGAGAATGAGCGAGATTGTCGACCATATCACGCCGCGGTCTTTACTCCTCCTCAATGAGTCGTTTGCGGCGACCAACGAGAGGGAGGGTTCAGAAATTGCGCAGCAGATACTGTCGGCATTTATGGATAAGCACGTCAAAGTATTTTTCGTGACGCATCTCTATGAGTTCGCACAACATTTTTATAATCAAGGACGGGACACCGTCTTATTTCTGAGGGCACAGAGACAAGAGGGGGGAGAGCGAACTTACAAGATACTTGAAGGCGCGCCCTTGCAGACAAGTTACGGCGCCGACTTGTATCACCGGATCTTCGCCGGCACAGCCACACACGGCACGGACGGCAGCTGACGTGGATCATGGCAGTCGGAACACCTGGACAGGGCACTGGGACCCTTTTCTCCAAATATATGTCCTTATGTCCTATTGCCGCCTTCGTGAGGGACACTTACCATAAAAGGAGATCGGCCATGCCCCACGCGGGGCACACCCGCAGATGAAAGAGAGCGCGGACGCGGTGCAAGGGCTAGGCTAATCAGTACCTATGGATATCGCGACGGCACAAGATCAATATATGGTGTTTTTCCGTCTTCGTTAGAGGAGAATAGCGGAGTAAGGCAGCTGGACAGCTGGGGGCGAGGGGAGTCTGGACCCTCTCCGGACCGCATATTTCGCTCCGTGCGACAGCCGGCACTAGCCTTGGGCATCTGCGCAATCCCAAAGCCCGACAGACAAAATGCGACAACGGGGGAATGAAATGATGGCCGACATTTCTGTAGCAACACTGAATAGTTACCGTATGAATGCTGCCCGTGATTCTTTGCGTTTTTCTGTGGAAGCTGAATCTCATCTCCGGGCCCAAGAATATCAGAATGCAGCTTTTTGGGCAGTAGCGTCCCTTGAAGAATCCGGACGGGCTATTTTATGTACGGAATGGGTCGCCAGCAGCCATCCCGACACGTTGCGCGTGAGTGTACCCTCCAAAACCTGGAATGCAGTGGTCCATGCCAACGCCGAGGATGGACACCAAATTCGGTTGCAGGCCGTGCAGGCTGGAACAGCGGTGATGATGAATGCCTTTTTGCTCCAGGCAGAGGGGTACTCACGTGGTGTCGCGGATTTTCCTAAAGAGCGGGTGCGCAGTATTTTGCGGCGTTACCCCTCGGTCACTGAGATGGTCATGGTCTGGATGAGAAAACTTCTCGATGGATCCCCTGCGCCGCAGCGCCTGCATATGGCCCTCGCGCGGCGGGCGATTTCTAATAGAACCCCCCAGTCTGTGACCTTGCGGCGTATGCCAGCCCGGACGAATATGCCCTCTCCCATCGCGCCGCGGTCTGGTGGAACCGCGATCCTCCAACAGAAAGTACGCACGTATGTGGGATGGTCGCTGTTGGCTGCCACCCTATTGCGCGTGCATGAGTCGGCGATTGCCGGACCCACCGCGTAGAGGCTTTCTCACCCCCACAACCGGAAACCAGGGATGCCGGAACGCATCGCTCGGCGGTTTCGTCACTGCCGGGTAGCCTTTCCACGCTCTATACGGCCGCCAGCAAGCTGCTGCCCGCTAGCAATTCTCCCGCAATTTCCCAATCAGGTCGGGCGTCCGAACCGTGTTGCCGTTGGCAAACGGCAGGGAGGCCTCAAGACCGCCGGCAGGCGCATGCTTACAGTCCCCGATGAAAGGCGCTGCGAAGAGCAAGGGCCACCATGAGGCTCCGGCTGACAAAAAATGCCGCCAGTCTCCATGTTCGCGACCGTCCGTGCCGCCAGTCCAGCACAAAAGCTGGGTCCAGCCACTGAGCCGCAACCGCCTGCTGCAAGGAGGATATGACAGCGCTCCCTGCCCACGGTTGATCAGGAGCCTCGCTCCAGACGTGATCTTCAGCATTCCACCTAATGGTCTGAATAGCATTCGGGGTATAAACAGTAGCGGCAATCTGAGGATCTCGGCAGACCATCCGCACAGACCACAGGGGCTGGACAGCCCATTGTTCGCGGTGGTTGTCCCACTGCAGATGCCCAAGCCGCGCAGCAATCAAAAAGCGCCACTGGGCTGGCGTTTCCGGCAGCGGGTTCGCCACCCAGCCCTCCCATAAATTCGCATTGGGCCGGATGACGATGCACTGGGGATGGACGGACGCAAGAATCTCTTGAAGATGCAATGTCAAACTGCGCCCTGCCCACCGGCGCTGGCGCCGGAACAACCTCTTGGGCGGCCACAGTCCTGCCGCATCCCTAACACTGAACCGGATAGCGCGATCTAAGCGGCTGCGTATGCACGCCCGTTCATCATCATTCACCAGGCATCATCTCCCTCACCAGAACAGGGACAACGACGGAAGCAGCGAACACCAATATGCGTTATTTTATAGCACCGAGCAGTGAAAGTCGAGACGGCCGGCCGACTTCTCCCCGCGCCCTCCGGAGAAATTCGGCATCTCCCGCGTACTGCCCTTGATTTTAGGCACAATATATGAGTAAGTATATAGCATTACTAGTATTGGAGGTGCCATATGCTTGCCACTGCGCTCATCGGATACACGGTACTAATGCTGGGCTTAGGTTATGCATCCCGGCGGCGTCAAGGCACGGCAGGATTCTTTAATGGCGGCCACCGCCTGCCCGGGTGGAGCACTTTTGTTTTAGTAACCGCCCTATGGACTTCTTCGTGCATTGTCGTGGAAATCGACACGGGCTATGAAGTGGGGATTTCAGCGGTGTGGTTTGGCATTTCTGTCGCGCTGCTATCCATTTCTGTCGCCTTGCTCATGCCGTTCTTTCGCAAGAGGGGGTACACCTCGAATAGCGATCTATTAGGCAAGGGGTTTGGCAAGAGCGTGCAACGCCTGTCCGGTGTGATCATCGGGGTGACGTTTCCTATTTTCGCAATGTCCAATGCGCTCTTTGCCGCGCTCTTTTTCCGCGCCCTATGGGGATGGCCTCTGGCATTCAGTTTGGGACTGACCACCATCGTGCTCATCATCTACATTCAGTTTGCAGGTCTCGTATCCCTCGCGGCCACCCAGGGAGTCAATTTGGCGGTGATGCTTGGAGCCTTGGGCCTCACGGCCGCCCTTGTCCACACCCAGCTATCTTCCGCCGGAAGCCGCCTTGTGCCTGCGACTCTGGTGGCTTCCCTGCATAATTGGAGCGGGGTCGGTCTGGCGACCATTCTGGTATGGTTTGGCATGAACGTCCTCAACGTATTTTCGGCCCAGGCCGAATTCCAGATGCTGGCCGCGGCCCGCAGTCCGCGTCAAGCCCGGCAGGTCGTCTGGCTATCCACTGGCGTTCTCCTAGCCGTGACGGGGGTGTCCACCTGGATTGGCCTGCAGATGCGCTTGCATGCCGCCCCCCAAATATCTGGCGGGCTGTCCCAACTGGCCTATCTCATCGTCACACGCGCCCATTCCTGGGAGATTCCCCTCATCGGTGTGGGAATCTGGGCCATGGCTCTAAGCTGGTGCGGACCCCTGCTGTTTTCCGGAGCTATGAGCCTCGGAAAGGACGTCGTGAGCGTCCGTGTCCCCATGCGCTGGACTCAGTGGGCCCTAGCCCTGGAAGGGGCTGCGATGATGGCTTTTACGTTATGGCGGCCTGGAGAAACGGCGTGGTGGAGGGTTTTCGGGTTGACGCTGCGCAACGCCGGGATTGTCGGTCCGACCGTTGCCCTGATTCTTTGGGGTGAGGAGCTTTCCGGCAGCTTTGTGGTCGCCGCGATGCTCAGCGGGGTGGGCGTGGGGCTGGCGCTCAATGCCGCCACCGGCTTTTCTCCCACCCATTTCGTGGGAGATATCAACCCCATGTGGGCAGCCCAGGCTGCGACATTTCTGGTGCTGGCGCTGGGCCGCTGGCTGCAGACTAAACCGTGGACCCATGCCGCGGCATGGGTTCTGGCCACCGTCACGGTCACGGCATACAGCGTCAGCGCCCCATGGGTTCCTCCAGCGTTTCGCGGCATAGCCCTTCTGCTCACCAGTTGTCTGGCATTTGGGCTGACGTGGTTGCTGACACGGCAGCTGGCAGCAGGTCAGGAGGGGACAGCCTGCCTGGCGCAGGGCACCCAGGAATCTTCAAAATGAGCGCCCACCCCCGGGACCAGTGGCCTTGATGAGGACAGCGCATACGAAGCTTCCGGCCGGTCCATACTAGTCCTATCACCTGATGAGGAGGAATTTCATGAAGATAAAGGACATTATGACCAGCAAAGTATCAACCGTATCGCCCTCGGATTCGATTGAGCACGCCGCTCAAATTATGAAGAAAATGCACTGCGGAAGCACTCCGGTAGTAGAGGGCAGCAAGGTTACCGGAATCATCACCGACCGGGACATCAGCATCAAGGCGGTCGCTGACGGGAAAGGTCCTAACACTCCCGTTAAGGACATTATGTTCACACCCGTCGTGACCTGCTCTCCTGAAACCGATGCGAGGGAAGCGGCGGATATGATGGCCGACAAGCAAATTCGCCGCCTGCCCGTGACCGATCAAGGGAAATTGGTCGGCATCGTGGCAATCGGCGACCTGGCCCGAGTTGACATTTTTGCGCACGAATCCGGCCATGCCCTCGGAGATATTTCGCAGCCGAGCCAGCGGCCCAACGCTGTCCAGTAGAGTTTTTATGACTTAGCCGTGCAAGTCCGCCTATAGCCCTGTCGGTGTGGGCGGCTTTTTGCGCGCTACAACGGCCAGAAGCAGGAGCCGTAACAAGCGCTCCGCAAAACTGCGGGCGAGAGAGGAAACGTTCAATGCGGACTCGCGTGATTATTGATATGGACCCGGGAATCGACGATGCGCTAGCCTTAATGATCGCCGTCAGACGGCTCGATGTCGTCACAGTCTCCACAGTGGGCGGCAATGTGAAGCTGGCGGATACCTACCAGAACGCCCGCTATCTCCTGGATCTTGCCGGATGTCAAAATGTTCCCGTCCTGGCAGGAGCCTCCCGGCCAATGTTTTACCCGCTCATCAAGGCAGCCGACATTCATGGGGAGGCCGGCCTTGGCGGGACACCAAATATCCCGCACGTTCCGCTGCCTCGGGAGAGGGCATGGACTGCTATCGCTGCCTACGCTCACCAGCAGACAAAGCCGCTGCACCTCATCGCCACGGGACCCCTCACCAACATCGCCGTGTTGTTTTTAGCCCACCCGGAGATTGCCGCTAGATGGGAGAGCATCACCTGCATGTTTGGCGCATTGCCAGGCACGCATGTGGACCGTTTTGAGGAGTTTAATGTCTATCTCGACCCCCATGCCGCCGATATCGTCCTCCGTCACGGTAAAAACATTCAACTGATCGGCATCAATGTGGCCCACCGGGCCCTTCTCCCTCTCCGCGACGTGGCGCGTTTCAAATCTTATGGCCGAGTCGGACAGGTCTTGTTTGAAATGCTGACGTTTTATGGCGAGCAGGCTAAAGGAGAGGGGGGCGATCCGGGCGCGTTTCCAATCGACGATGTCCTGACTATTGCCGCCGTCGATGCCCCAGACCTATTTGAATGGGTCGAGCTGCCCCTCGCGGTCGTGCGGGAAGGCCCTCTGCGCGGCACCGTGGTGGTAGCCCAAGGTCCTGCGGCCCGACCCATTTGCCGCATCGCCTCCTCCGTCAACGTGGACGGATTCCTCGACTGGCTCTGGGCCAGCTTTCAGTAGCCCCGGCCCCGCCCCCCGTGGGGGGTCCAGCTCCTTTGACGGGATTGTTTCACCTGTAATTCCGGTAAAATTTGTGCCATATTCCAGAGAATATCCGCTAGAATAGTCTTTATTGATGAGAACCGCGCTTGAGCGAAGGCTGTGGTGGACGGCTATGCCGCCCTCGGACTGAGAGCCATTTCGCATGGCAGAGCGGGTAGCCTGGTCTACGAGGAATGGAGGGGCTTCAATGTGGCTCAAACGTCACAAGCAGAACCCAGCGCATTCCGATACGGGGGATTATGCTGGCGCTGAAGCCCGGCATAATCAGAAAGTCAATGTCTGGAACGGCTTGCTGAAAGCCGTGGAGCTGCGGCTGGTCAGCCCTTATTTGGGTATCAACATTGTCCGGCTGGGCGCTCCCAACCTTTTTTTAGGCGTCATGATCGCCGTCCCGTATCTCGCCCAGGCCCTCGCGGCGGCCGTGGGCACAAGATGGCTTCTGCGCTCGCGGCAGCCCCAGCGGTTCACTGCACAATTATTTCTCGCGGCCCGTCTCGGCTTTGTCCTGTTGGCGGCAGTGGATTTTTGGGGAAAGAATGCCGATCCCGCCCTGTTGTTCTTAGTAGCCGTCATCGTGCTGAACCTGCCGGGCTCTTTGGCGGTCATCGGCTGGCAGACTCTGCTCGGCCAGGTGCTTCCCGCGTCTGGCCGGGCCCAAGCCGTCATGTGGCGCCAGTGGGGAATGAATGCCATCGGCATTGTCACGCTGCTGTTAGGCGGGTGGGCCATCGGCCACGCCCCGGGGGTGCACGCCTACGGCGTGCTGGACCTGATCGCTGCGGCTGCAGGCGTAGGGGAGGTTGCCATCTACCTCAGGTTCCGGGCAGGAGATTACCCGCTCCCGCGCATCACCACATGGCATGAAGAAGGGCGGGCTTTGTGGAAAGATGTATTGTACCGGCGATTTGTATTCGGCGGGGCAGTTTTCTATTTTGGGTGGATCTTCCTCTGGCCCGTGTCTTTACGCTACCAGGTGTCTGACTTGCATGCCACCAATGCCTGGATGGCGATATGGGCAGCCACCAACGGCGCCGCCACCATGCTGGCCCTGCCCTTGTGGAAGCGTCTGCAAAAGCCTGTTTCGACGGCCCGCCTAGTCCCATTTGCCGCTTTGCTGCTCGCGGGGGTGCCCGTCGGATACATGATGCTGCCATCCACGGGTGACGTGCTCCTCTTGAATATTTTAGGGGGGATCGCTGGCGCCGGAATGAACCTGCTGATGTTTGTACGCCTTCTCGATGTGGTACCGGAATCTACCCGCCTGATGGCAATCAGCGCCTACGGCATCATGACCAACTTGGCGGGAGGGATGGGGGCGCTGGTGTCTATTGCGGCTCTCAATATTTCTGGGGTGCCGCTCGCCGCGGGAATTGCCGCAGCGGTACGCCTCGTGGGAGCTCTGCTGCTAGTGTGGGCGACGATGAATCGCGGCTGGGCGGCATCCGCGCCAAAATCCGTGGGAGGACTGCACGATTAGCGCAGGCTCCCCGCGCTCTAGCGGAGCAACTGGCGGAGTTCGTCCATCACCGCCCCGGTCATGGACGCGGTTGTCTCGGTCCCGCCCAAATCGGCCGTTTTCCGGCCATGGTCCAGAGCATTCTCGATGGCCTCAAGGATCCGCGTCCCTACGGCAGAGAAGCCTAGATAATCCACCATCATCTTGGCCGTCCAAATCTGCCCAATGGGATTGGCGACGCCCTGGCCCGCAATATCTGGCGCGGAACCGTGCACAGGCTCAAACATCGAAGGATACTTTCGCTCGGGATTGATGTTGGCTGCCGCGGCAATCCCGATGCTGCCCTGGATCGCCCCTCCAATATCGGTCAGAATGTCCCCAAACAGATTGGACCCGACGACCACATCAAAGCTTTGGGGGCGCGTCACAAAATATGCACAGAGGGCATCAATGTGATACAACTGCTGCCGAACTTCCGGGTAATCCTTTCCGACCGCATGAAATACCTCGTCCCAGAATGGCATAGAAAAGTTTATTCCGTTGGATTTGGTGGCGGAGGCGAGAGACCGGCGGGACGACTTTGCCAATTCAAACGCGTAGCGGATAATTCTCTCCGTGCCATAGCGTGTGAATACGCTGTTCTGAACGACGACCTCTTGTGGTGTCCCTTCCCGAAGCCGGCCGCCACTGTTGGAATATTCGCCTTCGGTATTTTCCCGCACCACGACAAAGTCAATGTCGCCGGCGGTATATCCGCACAGCGGACTGCGAATGCCCCGCAACAGTTTCACGGGCCGAAGGTTCACATACTGGTCAAAGGTACGGCGGATCGGCAGCAGCAGGCCCCACAGCGAAACGTGGTCGGGCACTGGCGGGAAGCCGACCGCTCCCAAAAATATCGCGTCAAAATCCTTGAGGATCTCCAGTCCGTCGGAGGGCATCATCACTCCGTGCTGCTGGTAATACCGGCAGCTCCAGTCAAAAGTCCGCGGGCGCAGGGAAAACTGTCCGGAAAGGGAGCCCGCCAGTTCCAGCACACGCCACGCTGCCGGGACCGTTTCCAAACCTATCCCGTCTCCAGGGATCACAGCAATATCAAACCTTTGCATTATAGCCCCCCCTTCCTGATTGTCTAGAACGCGGGCGGCGGGCCGCTTGCATCACTTGAAGAACACCATATCATAGTTTTGTGATCGCGCTTGCCAAATAAGGGGAAGAAGTCTAACTTTTTACTAAAAGGGACGGGGTTCGCGTATCCCCCATGACCAGCGCGCGGGAGGAGCATTGCGGCTCCGAACCGTCCAGATTGTCAATTCAAAAACAGGGGGCAGATGCATGCAAATAGCCAACATCGTATACGAGGATAAAGCAAGAGTGGCAGTGAGACGGGACGGCAACTGGGCCGTCCTCCCATCCGAGTGGGATCATACGCCCATCGGCACGACCGACGACTTCATCCGCTGGCAGGGGTCATCCTTGAGCCAAGCGGCCGTTCTGGACATGGCGGCTTTGTTGCCGGAGGGGGGGTACACATGGCGGCCAGCTGTCATCCATCCCGAGAAAATCTTCTGCATTGGGCTCAATTACCGGCGGCACGCCCAGGAAAGCGGTTTGGCCCTGCCAGACTCGCCCGTGGTTTTCAGCAAATTTTCCAATACCCTGGCCGCTCACCGGGAGCCGGTTCCCTTGCCCCCGGCATCCTCGCAGATTGATTACGAAGTCGAGCTGGCCATTGTGATAGGCCGCCAGGCCCGCAATTTGTCTGGGGCTGAGGCCTTGCAATGCGTCTGGGGCTATACCATCGCCAATGATGTCTCTGCCCGTGACTTGCAGATGAAAACAAGCCAATGGCTTCTGGGAAAGTCCTGTGACAAGTTTTTGCCGCTGGGACCCGCCATTGCCTCGGCCGACGAAATTCCCGACCCAGACTCCCTCGACATTGCTCTTTGGCTTAATGGCGAAAGCCGCCAGCACTCCAATACCCGGGACATGATTTTTTCCTGTGCAGAGATTGTCTCGTACCTATCCCGAGTCTGGACCCTGCAGCCGGGAGACGTCATCTGCACCGGCACGCCGGAAGGCGTCATTCTGGGCCGCCCCCTTGACAAGAGGGACTGGCTCAAAGCGGGCGATGAGGTGCGTCTGGCCATCGAGGGTCTGGGAGAGCAGACCACGCGGTTTGTGGACCCGGATGTCTCAGCCTCTTAACCAGTGTCTGACTGCTTCAGACAAAGCACCTCTGACCGGCCTTTCGGGACAACCCGCCCAGGTTTCTCTCCTGGGAGGCGCCCCGAAAGACTGGGAAATGCGGACAGGGTTCCGGAGCGGGCACAAGCTCGGATGCTTGTGGTACTGTGAATAGAGAGCCGACCAAGCTCTTGGCAGATCTTTTAAATCATTCCCCCAAAGGGGCCGAAAGGATGGGAGTGCCATGGCAAAAGCTGCGCTGTTCGTGACGTGCCTTGTGGATCTGTTTGAACCGCAAACTGGCCACGCAGCCGTAGAAGTGCTGGACCGCCATGGGTGGCAAGTCGAGGTGCCTGGGAATCAGACCTGTTGCGGACAGTTTGCCTACAATGCGGGACACCTCCAGGAGGCTCGGGCCATGGCTCAGCATTTTGTGGAGGTCTTCGAGTCCAGCGACGCGGACGCTCTGATAGGGCTGTCTGGTTCTTGTACCGCTATGGTGATTCATGAATACCCTGATCTCTTCAGGCGGGCGGGGCAAAGCCGGGGAGAGTCCTCAGAAGACTCGGAGACCTGGGCGCTGCGCGCGCAGGCCGTAGGCGAACGTCTTGTGGAATTTGGTGAGTGGCTGCACCATGAAGAGAGTCTGCCGCTTCCGGCAGTCAAGCCCGAAACCGTGGCAGTTCATCACGGCTGCCATATGCGCCGGATTCTCGGTTCGACAGAAGAGACGGACGACGTGCTGAGATCGTATGGAGCGCAATTGGCCGAGTACCCCGACGCCGAACAATGCTGCGGATTTGGCGGAACCTACAGTATGACGGAACCGGTGGTATCGACCAAGCTGGCGGACGCCAAGCGGACAGCTCTCTCGCAGGCCAAGGCTGCTGGAGCTTCCTGCCTCGTGAGTGGTGACTGGGGGTGCCTTTTGCACTTGTCGGGCCGGATGCAGCATGAGGGGGACTCATGGCCCGTGCTGCACGTGGCAGAATGGATCAATCAGCGTGAAAAAATGTCGGCAAAAAAAGGAGAGTGACGTGTGGAACACTTGCCCCAGGATCCCCGTCCATGGCCGGTCCGCCGTGACACCGCGTTGCAAGATACGGTCTTGCAGACGACGCTGACCCATGTGACCCACCGCCTGAACAACGCCCGCATCGCCGCCTACCGCCATTATCCCTCGGGAGAGGCCGCGAGAATTCGGGCGAAAGCGCGCAAGCGCGAAGCCATCCAAGATTGGGGCGTGCTGCTGGACCAAGCTGAGGAGCAGATCACCGCCCACGGCGGGCACGTCAAGCGGGCGGCCACTCCGGAAGCCGTGGGCGCCTACGTTCTGGAGATTGCCCGTCAGCATTCGGTGAAGCGGGTCATCAAATCCAAGTCCATGGTTACCGAAGAGGTGCAGCTGAATGCCCAGTTGGAAGCGGCCGGTCTGGATGTTCGGGAAACTGACCTGGGTGAATACATCATTCAATTAGCGCACGAAAAGCCGTCACATATTCTAGCGCCGGCTGCTCATAAAAATCGCCAGCAAATCCAGCGCCTCTTTGTCGATACCGTCGCCGACGCCGGCGAAGAGGTGAGCGAGGACATTCAGGAACTGACCCGCTTCGCGCGCAATAAACTGCGTCAAGATTTTTTGTCTGCCGACATGGGCATCACCGGCGGCAATTTTCTTGTGGCGGAGACGGGAACTGTTGTGGTCATCACCAATGAAGGCAACGCCGATATGGTCACCACAATGCCCCGCGTGCTTGTCTCCATTATCGGCATCGAGAAAATCGTGCAGGACTGGGATGCGCTGGAGGACATTATTCAACAGCCGGCGCTCAGCGGAGTGGGACAGCGGCTTTCCTCTTATACCACCATTATTTCGGGGCCGCGCGCCCGGGAGAGCTGGGAAGGACCGGACGAGTGGCACGTGGTCTTGCTCGACAACGGGCGCCAGAACATACACGGCGGGCCGTACCAAGACGTGTTGTCGTGCATTCGCTGCGGCGCCTGCCTGAATGTGTGTCCCGTCTTCCGGCAGGTCGGGGGCCACGGGTACGGTTCTGTCTACTCCGGGCCCATCGGGACAGTCTTGAGCCCCCTTTTGGGCGGCATGGACGCCTTTGGCGAACTCCCGTCCCACCTCTGTACCATGTGTTATGCCTGCCAGGAAGCGTGTCCAATGGATATCCCGCTCCCCCACGAAATAATCTCCCTGCGTGAAACCGCGGTGAGCGAGAGGCGCGAATCGGCAACGGTCCGCACCCAATACCGTCTCTGGGGCCAAGCGTGGTCCACGGCGGCTGGATACCGGCGTTCCGTGACGGCCGCACGGCTGGCCCAGCGCCTCGCCATCCGGCGGGTCGGGCTGGCCGCTGGATGGCTTCACACCCGGACAATGCCTTTCGTGTCGTCCGTCACCTTCTTGGAAGACTGGGCTAAAAAACATCGGAGGGGTACCTCATGACCGACAATTCTTCGGCATTCAGCACGCAGTGGCAGTCGTTGGGGGGGCAGGCATACCCCGTGGCCACTCCCAACGACTGGCTGCCCTCCCTGCGCGCAGTGCTCAGCACCATGATTGAACCTACGACCCCAGCCGTGGTCGGTTTCGACAATGGGCAATGGCCACCAGGCTTGCCTTGGAATGCGATTTGTGAAGAATTTGGCGGGGTCTTCTACGATATGAACAGTCTCTACGGCGAGTCCCACCTACAAGCGGTGCGGGACTTGGTGACCCAGGCGGGCGTCGGCATCACAGGGGCAGCGTGGGCGGCAGCGGATACCGGCACTGTCGCTTTGTACGCAACGGCACGGACCAGCCTGTCGGCCAGTCTGCTCCCGCCCAGCCATCTCATTCTTCTCAAACAGTCCCAGATATACGAGACGGTCACCCAAGGGCTGAAAGCGGTGCACGCGTCCGGATCCCTCCCGCATTTGGTGAAACTGATCAGCGGCCCGAGTATGACGGCGGACATCGAGGGCCAACTGGTCATCGGCGTGCACGGGCCGGGACACGTGGCGTGTCTCATAGGAGACTGGTAGAATAGGAAGACCCGCCCGCTGACAGGGGTTTGCATCAGTAACTAAAATACTGCTTGACAATCCCGGGCAGAAAAAGCAAAAGCGGCGGCAGAAACCTGCGCGGGGGGCGATGGCGACCACGATTAACCGCTCCATTAATGCCGTGCTGGTCCAAGATCCCGAGCGGGTCATTGCCGAAGACCTGAGCCACATGCGTGGCAAATCCAAAGGCAGGACCATGTCGCGGCCATTGTCTTTGTAGACGCGCAGCATCTTGCAGGAACGACTGGATTTTAAGGTACAGGTGCGAGGCCGCCGCGGCGGATACGAATCAGGAGTGTTCTCAGTGCGGGTACACGGCGAAAGATCACCGTCACAAAAACCATTTCAGGTGCTTATGGTGTGGCGCGCAATGGCGATGCAGGGAAGGTGATTTTGAAGCGGAGTATTGGTCCGGAGATCACATTGTGGATGAAGAAAGAGGCCATCAAGAACATCTTGGATCAGCGCCGTGCCCGAATCACGGGGGCAACCCCAGCGCCGATTGTGAAGGCCGCCCCGCTGGTCTAGGCTGCGGTCCACCGTCATCGGCCTAGCTCTAGGGCGGCAGACTGTCGCGGAACCCCGTCCAGAGTGCGAACAATCAGTGGGAAATAAACCTGAGAGAATTTGGGTAAGTTTTCTGTAACGGCAGCGATCCCTTGGCCCCAACGGCCGCGCTACGAGGTGGCGCGGCCATTGCAGCGCTCCCACTCCAAAAATTCGGCCCTCATTTTGCATGCTGCGATGCCGAACACCGGCGGCGCGCCTCCAGAGTGATTGCGCCTGGTCCACGCAATAGATAGACTGTGAACAAGGCGTGGAGCATATCAATGCTGTCAGAGAGGTAGTGGCTGCATCGGGACAGACCGGAACGGACAGGATTGACCAGCGCTGATTTTGGGCGGACTTTGTTCAAGGACCGCGTGGCAACGGTGACAAACCGCATCCATGTTCTCTAGAGGGACAGAAGCGCCTATAATTCTCATGGAGCCATTGACTCCTTGGCGCGAAGGACGCTATCCGGGAGTATTTCAGTTAGGGGCCTTGGGGGGTTAAGGCGACATCCTGCCGACCCGTGCAATGATGTGCTGAGTGCAAACCCAGGAATTCAACATGGTGACCCATGTTTAAGAGAGGCAGGAATCCTATGTATATTTCCAAGCTTCACCAGTTCGCCTTTCATATCGGACCTGTTGGGGTGCATTGGTACGGCATTTTTATGGTGATGGCCATTTTAGGCGGATCCTATTATCTAATAGAGCGGGGCAAGCAACTAGGGGAGGATCCCGATGCCTTGTCCAATATCCTCTTGTGGACGGTGCTGTGGGGCGTGATAGGAGCGCGCGTCGTATTTGTGCTCGCCAACGAACCGCAATGGATCTGGACGGATCCGGTGCAGATTCTGCGCATCTGGGATGGCGGTCTAGCGATTGACGGCGCGTTAGGTTTCGGGGTGCTGGCATTTTGGTACCAGTTGCGGCGCAAACCGTTGGTCTTCAACTACATTGTGGACTGGGCCATACCGGGAATTGCTCTCGGCATCTTTATGGTGCGCATCGGCAACATTTTCGACCATCAGGTGCTCGGGCGCATGACGGAGCTGGGATTCGGCCGCTGGCCGGAACAATTGTGGGGTTCATTTATTGGAGTTTTTCTCATCTTGCGCTACTTCTGGGTTGAACGCCGCAAAGCCGTGCCACCGGGATACCAATTCTGGTCGGCCATGTTTTATTACGCGATTTTGCGGGGATTCATCGGAGAAACCACCCGTGACAATCCCCTGTACATTTGGCATTACATCAATCCTTACTGGGGCATCGGATTCACTACGCTGATGCAGTTGTTCACCCCGCCGATTATGATTTTTACGGGACTGATGATGTGGCGCACTTGGCGAGCGTCGGCTCATAACCTACCGCAGATTTTACGTGACAACCCGAGCCCTGCGCCAGATCAGCACGACAAGAATCTTCCGGGCCGCACGTTGCTTCGGGCAGTCGGGGTCGTGAGCATTATCGGCGCATTGATCTTTTACGCGATACAAGTCCCCAGTATCGCCGTCTACCTGCTGGCCGCGGGCATCGCCTTTGAATTGGCCACATGGGGCTGGAGGCGCCGGTATCTGCATGTGTTGGACCAGGCTCCGCCGGGATTTGCGCCAACCGGGGAAGTCTACGCAAACCCTGGCGCAGAGCAACCCGTAGCGGTATGGCAGAAGGGAATCCACAGAATTTATGTCCAGGGAGAATAGCCGGCGAGTGGCTCCCTCCCCTGGGCGATTTCCATAGAACGGTGCAAATGGGCGCCAAAAATTGGAACCATTGGTCCTTAATGCAGGCAAGGCTATTTGGGTAGAGTCAAAATATATGCGAACAGTTAGGAGTGGAGTGTGGTTATGAAGTACGCATTTGACGGAGATTTCCAGTCATCGTCGTGGCTCAGGATGATGCGCCGCGGTCTTCAGGACGTGATGGACGCTCATGCGCACGAATGTGTCACGCAGTCAGACGAGGCAGAGCTGGTTTTTCATGTTGTCGATGCCGATAGGCCTCGACCGTTTCGCCGCCAGTCTAAAGCGGTCTTTGTAGTGGGTGTGGCAGAGGTGTCTCCACCCAGCGAACCGCCGCTGAATCACGCCTACCCGCTGCTGCTCCGCTCACTGTCCAACCTGCTCGTCTATGGGGGGCCAGATCCTGAGCGCTGGGCTTATCTAGTCACCCCGGAGTTGGGATGTTACCCAGCTGAGACGACGGAAGATCCCGACCAGTGGTTTCGCACGATATATGAGCGCATCGCACCACTGGCCACATCCCGTTTGGTGATCGACAATGTTTTTGACGAGGACCTGCCCCCGGATTTGGCTGAAGGCACAGCGGTGACAGACCAGATGCGGCATGCTAGCCGCACGTTGGCGGCGTGGAATCTATTTCCCACCCCTTACCCGTTATCGGAAATGCTGTCGCCCGCTGATTACCGCCACCTCCAGTATGTGTTCAGCATCGGCGGCATCAGCTACGGCAATCTCAGCGCCCGCCATGACCGTCACCGTTTCTGGATGTCCGCCAGCGGAGTCGACAAGGGAAAAATCGGCACGGTCAGCCGCGATATTCTCCTCGTTAAGGGGTACGATGCCGCAGCCAACGCCATGCGGTTGTCGGTATCTCCTGGCTCGAATCCGCTGCGAGTTTCGGTGGATGCGGTGGAGCATTGGGGGATCTACGAAGCCCACCCCGAAATTGGCGCCATGATTCACATCCATGCCTGGGTGGAAGGCATTCCCCACACCTCCGTGAATTATCCGTGCGGGACGGTGGAGATGGGGCAGGCTATGGCCACGCTTCTTGACCAGGATCCGCACCCTGAGCGGACTATCATCGGTCTGCGAAACCACGGCATCACAGCAACGGGCCCGGACTTCATGGATATCCTTGCCCGCCTCGAAGGGCACGTGCGCACTCAAGTGCCGATGAGCTGAAGGCGCTCAGGAGGGACACAGGTCAGGCACTAATCCCGCCGGACCTGTGTCTTGCTTGCCAGCGCCCCACAAATATCCCGCCAGGTAAGGTCGCAAGGCCGAAGCGCGCAGCGAGGTGGATATGAAAATTGCAGTCGTGACAGAAAGCTGGTGGCCGTCAACAGACGGGGTGGTCACCTGGGTTGCGGCCACTGTGCGCCAACTCAAACGCATGGGCCACACAGTATTGATTATCGCGCCGCGGGGCGGCGACAGTGTGTTTGAGGGAATTCCGGTCCGAGATGTCCCCACTTTTTCTCTTTTCTTTATCTATGGAGGAAAGCCTTGGGGCCTCCCCTTGCCGCGTGTCACCGCCTTCCTGGAAGCATTCCAGCCCGATGTCGTGCATGTTGTCAATCCCGGATTTCTAGGCATCGCCGGCGTTTACGCTGCCACCCGCCTGCGAATCCCGCTGGTTGAATCGTATCATACTGACATTGCAAAATACGCGAGCATATACCATTTTGGGTTTGCGAAGCCTGCCATCTGGGGGATTCTGCGCGCCATGCACAACCGGGCATCCGTCAATCTGGCTGTGTCCCAAGGGGTCAAACAAGAAATGGAAGCGCATCATTTTCGCCGCGTCCAGGTGTGGAGGCGCGGAGTGGACTTGGAGTTATTCCGTCCCGGCCGCAGCACTGCCCGCATGCGCGCCATGCTTACGGGCGGCCACCCGGACTGCACCCTGGCGCTTTATGTGGGGCGGATCGCCGCTGAGAAGGGTATTTACCGTCTTAATGACATTTTTTCTCTCAATCCGCGCTTGCGGCTGGCGATTGTCGGGGAAGGGCCTGCAATGCCGGGACTGCAGCACCTCTTCCGCAACACGCGGACCATTTTTCTTGGAAAACTCTTGGGCACAGCACTGGCAGAAGCTTATGCTTCCGCCGACTTGTTTGTCTTCCCCTCAACGACCGAGACACTGGGTCTGGTGCTGTTGGAGGCCATGGCATCCGGTCTGCCAGTCGCCGCTGCCGAAAGTCCGCCGACTCACGAACTAATCGACCCCAGTGGAGCCGGTTTGCTCTTCTCTCCAGGACAGCCTCACCGGTTGGGGGAAATAGTGAGAGAATTGGTGGACGGCGAAATCCCCCTGCGCATCCGGTCTGTCCGAGCGCGCCAGGAAGCCGCCAAATGGGGTTGGGACCGGTCCACCGAAGATCTGCTTGAATTTTACCGCCAGGCCGTGCAATATCAGAGGGAACGCAGCCTACGCGCGCACTATCGCCACCTCTGACCGCTAAAAGAGGCGGGAGGAAGGGCGGGGGTGTTGGGCCGCGAGCGCACCGAACCCGTGCCGGTGATTGCCGGTCCGGCAGGTTGCCCCAAGGCGCTCGTATGCCACACGCAATAGCCTTTGATAACCACCGAGACGATCGAAAGCGAGGAGACCCAGATGAAGAATTTTGCCGTCGCCGTGGATGGATCACCGGCAAGCCTTGCCGCCCTGAAATGGGCCATGGCGGCCGGAGACCCCACCAGCGCCATATGGGCCTGCAATATCCAGGACCCCATCAATTTCCATCAGGACACGCACGCAGCCATTGTAGCCGGCAGCATCGACATGGACCTCACTCCCAACCCCGCTGAAGAAATCACCCACACGGGACCCCTTGGGCACAGCATCGAAGAGCTTGGACGCACGTATGGGCGGACAGTGACGTGGGTCCCCCTCACCGTGACTCCCGGCCAAAGCAGTTGTGCCGAAGCCTTCTACCAAGCGGCCCTCGGCCGTCGGGCGGATGTCTTGGTCGCTGGGCGGCATCAGGGAAGCGCCCTCATGGAAGGCATGTTCGGCAGTTTCCCGCGGTGGCTTGTTACTCATGCCCACCTCCCGACCGTCATCGTACCGCCCGGACCCGATGCACGCTGAGCGCACGAGCATCCCGGGCACGAAAAATCTCTTCCCGACATGCCGGATTTTCTAGAATATCCGGCACGTCGGGATTCAGCCTGTTATCAGGCGAATCTTTGCTATTTGCACGCTTGGGGCCAGGCAATATCTTAGGGACACGCCAAAGTCACCACAGACTTGATGCCGAGCGCGTGGCTAGGGGCTGTTGGCGAGCCCTTTGCGAGGAGCCGAGGTACGTCAGCTCCTCGCAAAGAATTCCCGCGGATATATCCGCGGGAAGCATCAAAACTCTGTTTGCCACTCCGGGCCGGTGTTGTGCTGGTCCGCAACGGCGTTAAGGAGATGGTCTTGTTGCCCATAAGCCGCATTGGCGGCTATGGCATCGACATTCCTAGCGAGAAAACTTGATGAGCCAGATGGGGACAGACAACAAGCCATTCAGTTGTATAGCCCGCTGTTAGCCCGGCGTTGCTGTCCTTATGTAATTTAGAAAAAAATACAGTAGTGTTTTGGCGTATGCGGCAACTCCTCAAAAACCTTCCCGTTTCAGACTGCGCCAAAATTGGACCGGGCTTGACGAGGCAGCGGATCAGTAGAACAAGCGTCTTATGGCCCATCCGCCGCCAATCCCTTGCATGACCTTGGCGGCGCGCCGACCTCTCTTCGTTAAGACGCCTGGCTCCCGCCGCCACGCTCCGCATGATGCTTGCGGTACTCCCCATACGAAATGACTTTTGCCTGGGCGCCGTAAGGTGATGGGAGCTTGGAAAGTCGTCCCCAGTAAATCCACGTGCCCAGCAAGCTGAACATCCATAAAAGATATCCCAATACAACTCCCACCAGAAGAACTTCCCCAAACGCCGCAGGCCGATCAAATCCCAGCATCATAAAAGCCAATCCGCTGCCGACCACTAGTGCTGCAAGACCCCGCCGAATCGGATGCATGCTCACCGCCCCCTTTGCGTTTCAGTGTAGACTGTGCCGGGCTGGAGCGGTGGGGCCATACGGCCTAATTATGGAGGACTTGGTGGACCGGATGCCTCTGGCATCCGGTCCACCAAGTCCTTGTCAGCAGCCAAGAGAATATTCTTTGGCAGCCGAGAATCAGTGGCCGGAAAGATCATCTCCCAGCCATCCCCCTGGCGAACCTCCCCCGCCACCGGAACTGAGTGCGGCATAAGATTCCCGCAAAGCGTCCTGCAAATATCCTGACACCTCAGGGCGGCTGAATTCCGGGGGAAGGCCGCATCCAGAGCGCAGCTTTTCCCGCACTTCCGTTCCCGACAAGGTCAGCCAATCCCCGGTGTGCGGGCACGTGCGCTGTGACACCGTGTGCCTGCACAGGGGGCAATACCCGACGGAGCCGAATGCTAAGGGAATAATGCCAACTTCCGCAGCGTGCGTCTCCAGTAAGCGGATAGCGTCTTGCGGCCCGTAAAAATTGGAAAACCCTGCAGCATCACGGCCGATAATGAAATGCGTCGCAC
Source organism: Sulfobacillus sp. (assembly GCA_027344105.1). Classification (GTDB taxonomy): domain Bacteria; phylum Bacillota; class Sulfobacillia; order Sulfobacillales; family Sulfobacillaceae; genus Sulfobacillus. The sequence goes on along the minus strand of DAHWJO010000017.1, from coordinate 8,424 downwards.
CGTAATTTCGGCGGACAATGGCGTGGAACAGCGCTTCCCTCGGCCCGGCGTAGCGCATGGCTGCGGGAAAGGTGGCCAAGAAGACACGCTCTGGCGGATAGTAGCCCTCCAACAGTACCCGGTAGCTCTCCATGCGGATGGCAGCTGGAATGTCATCGGATTTAGTCGGTCCCGTCAAAGGGTGCAATAATAGGCCGTCACAAATTTCGAGGGCCACTTTATGCAGATATTCATGGGCCCTGTGTATGGGATTGCGGGTCTGGAACGCTGCTACCGTGCGCCACTTGCGCGCAGCAATCAGTGCCCTAACCTGATCCGGGCGGCATGGTTCCACGAAGGGCGAGCGGGGCGGGTGAGATAGGGTCACGTCGCCGGTGACGCACCATGGACTTTGCGACAACAGCCGGGCCACGCCGGGGTGGGACGGATCGGCGGTGAGGTACACGCTCTGCGCTTCTTTAAGCAGATCCCGCCAGAAAACCTCTTGCACACAGACCCGGGCCTGGAAACCCGACGCGCCAGTCATAGCAATCAGGTCTCCATTGTGCAAATGCTTTGCGAGATTCTCTGGCACCGGCAGCACAATGGGGAGGGGGAATAGGGACCCGCCCGGCAGCCTCATTGTCTGGCAAACGGAGAGGTATTCTGATGCGGTCATGGGATGCGTAAGCGGTAGATACGCATCCCACGCCAGCAATGTTAAGTCGCCCGCCACGTCTTCTGGAACGGTCAGCACCGCAGACGGCACCATCATCGGTGCAGCCCGCATTCCGTCTTGCCTGACCCCGCCCACCGCCCGCTGCGCTCGCCGGAACCGTCAGATGGCCTCGTGCAGGGCATGCAGCCGATACTGGGATATCCCTGGTCATGCAGAGGGTTGTACGGCACATTGTTCTCCCGGATATAATCCCAGACATCCTCGTTGGACCAAAATGCCAGGGGGTTGATCTTGACAAGAGAAAACACGGGATCCCATTCCACGGTCTCAGCAGTCCGCCGTGTAGGGCTCTGACTGCGCCGGATTCCCGTCACCCATGCCCCGGCGCTAGCCAGAGCGCGCTGTAAAGGCTCGACCTTGCGCAACCGGCAGCACTGGTCAGGGTCTCTTTCCCACAGTCTGGGGCCATAATGCGCGGCCTGAATGTCTACCGTCTCGGCCGGCCAGATGGCCGTCACTGTCAGTTGATACCGGGTCCGCACCATTTCTGTCAGGCGCAAAGTCTCAGGAAAAAGCAGGCCCGTGTCAAGACAGACCAGACGCGGCGCGCAGCCGAGGGATACTGCCGCGTCAATGATCACCATATCTTCCGGCCCCATGCTCGTGGCCACGATCAGACGTTCGTCAAATGTTTCGCATGCCCATTTAATGACGTGCGGGAGAGGAGCCCCGCGCAGTGTTTGTTGCCATTCGGTGATTTGTTTTTCATGAATCAAGGCGATCATCCCTTCTGGATGGATTGCAACCGGAAATGGCGGCTATACCCGCTCAGAAATCCCGGATGATGCCTTAAAATCATATGGTGATAAAGGTGATCATGTTACTATTGTTTTATTGGTCAGGCGTCGCTCAGCGCCTGCAGCACCACCGCATCCATCGCGTCATCCATTTTCTGTTGCAGACTGGACCCCATCTGTGCCCCTAGGGCGTCGGATTCGGGCCCGAGTATTTCCAGGGCATGAGTCATGCGGGTGCGGTCCATCCCAATCACCCTGAGACTGTGCGAACATCTGAGCACTCCCGCGGCTCCTAGAAGATCCGCTTCGGCCGTGAATCCCTGCATGGGCTGCACCGCCACCAGGCGAAATTCCACGGCCCTGTGGTCCTTCAGCATTAAGGTCCCCGCCGTTCCCGCAGCGAAAGGGCCAGACAAGTCCACCCGTTCAATGCTCAAATTCCACCACGGCCAGGCGGCAACGTCGCTGTAGAGCTTCCAAATTGCCGCCACACGCGCCTGTGTCTCCACGTCGCGCTCATATTGCCACATTGGCATCCCGCCTCCTGCATTGTTGACTGCGCTAGTCTAGCCGAATAGGTCAGCACCGTCAAATGCCCGGCCTTTCAAGGGGCATCTGGTGACCAACTTGCGCCGCCTGTGCCCCTCAGGTGCTTGCCAGCATGGCGAGGTCTGGGAGCCGGACCGCGAGCATACGGCCAACCGTGTCTCCTGCTGGGACATGATGCTTCCGGTGATAGGGAATGCCTGACCGATTTTCAAAAACCTTGGGTGCAAAACCCGCTGATCCGGTATCATGGGGAAGGGAATCGTCGCAGAGATTCAGAAGGGTGGCAGATGGGAATGGATCAGCGCAATGACCGTATTTTGGGATCCTGGTATGGACAAATGGCCGGCGACGCCCTTGGCAGCCAGGTCGAATTTAAAAGCGCGGCATCTTTAAAAGAGCAGTACCCCGGCGGCTTGCGCAGCATCGGGCCCAGCCCTGTGTTTGGCACGATAGCGGGGCAAATTACGGATGACACCGAGATGGCCATTGCGTTGGGGTACAGCCTGATCGAAGCGGGTGGCGGGCGCTACAGCCCCGATATCGCCGCTAAGCACTACCGCTTGTGGTATGACAGCGGCCCATTTGACATTGGCCGCACTGTGGGCCGCGCCCTGTCCGCCATTCCCCGGCGGGAAGACGAAGAAGGGGTTGAGGGGATGGCGCGGCTGGCGCAGCGGCATGCCGACAAGAAGAGCCAGGCCAATGGCGCGCTGATGCGCCACAGCATCCTGGGAATCTGGGGCCATGACAAGAATGCAGGTGAGCTGGCAGATATTGCACGGCTGGATGCTGCCTTGACTCACCCGCACCCAGTCTGCCAAGATGCGTCTGCGGTCTATGTGGTGACGGTCGCGGCCGCCATTCACGACCTATTAGATGCGGAACAAGCATACGCGGTGGCTTGGAATTTTGCCCAGCAAACGGGCCTGCATGCAGATGTGCAAAACGTTCTGCAAAAAGCCCCGGACACGCCACCCCCTTGGTCGGATATTCATGGCGGGTGGGTTCTGGTCGCGCTGCACAATGCATTTTACCAGTTGCTGCATGCCTCCTCACTTGAAGACGGGATCGTCGGCAGCGTGATGCTGGGCAACGACACCGATACCAATGCCGCCATTGCCGGAGCGCTTTTAGGGGCCGTGCACGGCGTTCAGCAAGTGCCGGAAAATTGGTTGTCCGTGCTGGATGACTGCCGCCCGCTCGCTGCTCCCGGGTGCTTTCGGCCGCGTGATCCCATATATTGGTCGGCTAATGCCCGAGAATTTCTGTCTGAATTGGGAGTGTTGGCAAACTAGGTCAAAACGCCCGTGCGGGGATTTTCACCGCGGCTGCCCGGCCGCGTCCTGGACAAGTCACCGTACTCTCGGGCCGCAGACACCTTGGAGACCCTAGGCGCGGCATGGAAGGGAGCCGCACCTGGGGTCTTTTGCTGCTTGACAGACTACTGGACGCTCAACTTATCCAGAATAAACGCATACTCCTCAGCGAAATCATGCAGGCGGTTGTACCGCCCCGAGGATCCGCTATGCCCCGCGCCCATCGCTGTCTTGAGCACTAATGTGCGGGCATCCGTCTTGGTGTCCCGCAGTTTGGCCACAAACTTTGCAGGCTCCCAATATCCGACCCGGGGGTCGTTCAGACCCGTAAACACCATGATGTGGGGATAAGGCTGTGCGGCAATATTGTCGTACGGGCTGTAGGACTTCATGTACGCGTAATCGCCCGGCTCGGCCGGATTGCCCCACTCATCCCACTCTAGGGTGGTTAAGGGTATGCTGGCATCCAGCATGGTGGTGACCACGTCCACAAATGGCACCCCCGGCACGACCACCCGGAACAGTTCCGGCGCCATATTGAGCACCGCCCCCATTAACAGCCCTCCTGCGCTGCGTCCCCGGGCTGCCAGCAAATCCGGAGTGGTGATTCCTTCGGCAATCAAGTACCGGGCCGCATCAATAAAGTCCGTAAAGGTATTGCGCTTGTTCCGCAGTTTCCCCTGTTCATACCAGTGGCGGCCCAATTCTGAGCCCCCGCGAACATGCGCGGTCACTAGGACCACTCCGCGGTTCATCAAGGGGATCTGGGCGGCATCGAAATGAGGATCCATACTCATGCCATAGGAGCCGTATCCATAAAGAATCACGGGAGCAGGACCGCTGGCGAGCGCACCCTCGCGGTAGACCACCGACAGCGGGATGGCGGTGCCGTCTGCCGCCGGAGCCCACAGCCGGCGCTGCTGGTAGCCCGCGGAGTCGTAACCTTCGCCAACAGCCTGGCGCTTGAGCAGATTCCGCGCGCCAGTCTCTAACTGCAGTCCATAAGTGGTTCTCGGGGTGAGAAAGGACTCATAGTCAATGAGCACTTCATCCGTATCATAGCTGCGGTTGGGGCCGAGAGAGACCCGGTATAGCGTTTCCGGCCACGAGAGCTGTTCGAGTGCGGATGTCTCGGGGCGGTAAATCCAGATCTGGCTCAGACCCTGCTCACGTCCCGATATCACTAGCGCTCCGGCAAATGGAGAGATTTCTTGAAGATAGCGCGCGGGATCGTAAGGGAACAGATCCCGGCAGGACTCCATATGGAAATGGGTGTCAGGACAGGCCATCACCCGAAAGTTCTCCGCCTGGTCATTCGTCAGGACAACAAAGTCGTGCTGCCAGTGTTCGACCTCATAGAGAATGCCAATGCGGCGGGCCGCAAATAAGGTCAGGGGCTGTGTCGGGCCGGAAGCTGGCAGCAAGCGCACCTCATTCGTATTCTTGTTGCGGGAGTTCAGCACGATAAACCGTCCGTCACGGGTTTTGCCTAATTCCAGGGAAAAGGTAACATCGCGCTCTTCATAGAGGCAGACGTCCTCGCTCAGGCTGTCCCCCAGGTAATGGCGCATGAGACGGTAGGGGCGCTGGCTGGCATCAACACTGGCATAGAACACATAGGCGCCGCTGGCGTCCCATTCCAGGCTGCTGCTCAAAAAGATGTTGGGAATGGTATCAGGCAAATATTGGCCGGACGCAACATTCTTGATTCTCAATGTATACCGGTCAGTGCCATCCCGGTTTTCCAAGTAGCCCAGCAGAGACTGATCCGGACTCATACGCACCACCGTAACATGATAAAACTGGTCGGAGGATGCCTCGCGATTGAGATCCAGCAAGACCTCTTCGGCAGCTTCTGCGAGGTCTTCGCGGCGGGGGGCCTGGCGGCGGGCATAGAGCGGATATTGGCAGCCTTCCGGCGTCCTGCGGTAGTAATAGTAAGGGCCATCCACCGCCGCCACTTCATCATCATCTTCGGGAATGAGGGCCCGCATCTCCTCATACAAGGAGTCTGTCAGGGATTGCAGCGGCTGCATCGCCTCTTGAAAGTAATGGTTTTCCTCTTCAAGATACTCAATGACTTCAGGGTCCTCCCGGTTATTCAGCCAGTAATAGTCATCCTGGCGTATATCACCATGGAGCTGGTGGGGATGGGCGATGCGCTTAGCCTGGGGAATGGACATCATTTCCTCCTTAACAGAATTATTTCGGATTGTGAGCCGTTGGACTGCACGGTGCATACATTAATTTCGCTGCAGCCCTCCCAAGCTCCTGCTTCTAACGCTAGGAACCGCAGGGCCTAGGACATCTCTTGTATTGAAGCCCCCTCTGCGCCGCAAGGTGGGGGCTTCGGCAAAAAACGAGCAAGGCCCCCAGCGGAATTCCGGTTCGCCCTCCCAGGCAATGCGACTCTCGACAGCGGCAACGGGATAGAATTTAACCAGGAGAAATCCTTCCCGTCCGTATACATTCATCCCAAGTATGACTGACAAAAATCACACGGCCGGAGATGCAAGGATTTAAACTGCGCGAGAGGAACCACCTCCGGCGGCCGCACCGCGGTCTGCAGCCGGACACCAGAAGATGGTTCTACAAAATAGCAGCCATCTGCAAGCAGAAATACCGCACCTACTCCAAGACTGGAGGGTGGATTAAGAATCGGTAGAGCATGGTGAAAGAGGGTGGGGGAAATGGTTTGGTGCTGAAAACTTGAGACACCAGGCGCTGCACATGGCGCGACAACCCCACAAAGGTTCCCGTAAACAACAACAGCGAAATCGTCAAGACATCAACATGCGAAGAGGAAGGATGTTGGAGAAGGGCGAGCCACACGACAGTCTGGAAAAGCAACACCGTATAAAATCCATAGACCGTGCGGTACAGGGCCTGCCAGTGGAACAGCCAGGCTTTGCCTTCCTCGGTATTTGAATGCCAGCGGTAAGGCCAGTCCCCTTGCAGGTGCAGACGGATAATGTGAGTCACCGCGTATAGGCCTTGGAGAACCATCAGAACCCGCAGAAATATCAGCATGGGATCCCACCTTTGTATTTCATCTTACGGGATTTGAGACGATAAGGAAACATTGCGGGAAAACCTACGGCCAACTCGCGCCTCCTTCTTTAAAAATGTCGAATAGCTGTCAGTCATCCAGCTCCAAATCATGCTAGCATGGAACAAGGCGGGAGCAATTTCATACAGGGTAGAGAAGGGGGAAGCCGGCAAAGCGCCCCTGCGGTGACAGCAGGGGGCAGGGATGCCGGCACTACGATGAAAAAGATAGTAGCGGGAATCGATGGATCCACGGCCAGTTATGCAGCCGTCAAAGTGGGTATCCAGTTGCTGGAAGAGGAAGGTGTCTTACTAGCCGTCGACATCAAAAACATTGTGACGTTTTACCGTGATGAGGCGATGGCGGATTTTGGAGCCGCATTGCCCCGCGATCCTGACTTTTTTGAAAAGCAGTGGGTTAAACTGGCGGAGCAAGTGCGGGATCAGGTGTTGAAAATACCGAGGCCGCCAACGATTACCGTGCAGTGGCACACAGTAACTTTGGAACCGGGACAGGGAGCCCCCGCCAAGGTCCTCTATGACTGGGCCATGGCGCATAAGGCCGAAGCCATTGTGGTGGGAAGCCACCAGGGGCCGCACCTTGCAGAAAACCTATTCGGCAGCTTTCCCCTGTGGCTGACCTCACACAGTGTATTGCCCACAGTCATTGTCCATCCTCCCGCTGCCAGCAGCCAAAAGCACCGCCAGGCATAGCCATTGCCTGGCCATATCACAGTTCCGCTTGGACCTCATGATTCCCAAAAAGGCCTAGCGGGAGATCAGGACGGGGGAGTCTTTGAGGCTGTGGCAACTGTACGCAGGCCACAGCCTATTGTGCGGGCATCAGTACGAGCGCGCTGTCGGCAGCCTCAATCAACGGATCGTGATTCACTCCCAGCAGAACCTTGTTGTTGTGGACAACTGCCAGCACAACGGCCGAACTGCGGGAACGGGCCATGCTCAGAGACTGGCCTACCCAGTCGGCCGGAACTGGGATCTCCCGCAACAGAGTTTGCTCCGATGTGAGCAGTGACACAAGAAAATCTGCGGCATGCGGGGTTTCCAGGCTTTTGGCCACCGTATGCCCGAGAAGATCCTGGCCAGCGATGCTGTGTGTGATCCCCAGCTCTCTTAATGTCTGGGTTGCTCGCCGGGACTGGGTGATAGCAAAGATGGGCACATGAGGGGCCATATGCTGCGCCTCCACGGCGGACATCAACACTTCGCCATCTGTCCCCCCCACGACAACAATTTGACGCGCTTGCCTAAGATGCGCCTTGGCGAGCACATGAGGATTCGTCGGGTCCCCCTTGATACAAGGAACTTCGGGAGGCAGGTGTCCCGGGTCTACGTCCGCCACCAGCACGACATTCTGGTGCTCCTCGATTAAATCCGGCAACAAATTGATCAAAAGTGGACTGTATCCGAGCACCACCAGGTGTTCCCGTGTTTTGTCCAATGTCATTCCCAGAGCCCTCCTAATATGGAACGATGCCATGCTGGCTGCCCAGCCAGCAAAAGCCGCCCCCGCCAGCGGAATCGTTGTCAGCATGGTGGCCATAGCGATAATGCGTCCAGCAGCGTTATGGGGCACCACATCACCATAGCCGACGGTCGTGACGGTCGTAACCGCCCAGTAAATTGCGGTGAAGAGAGACACCCGCTCGGCAAGGGAAAACAGCACGGCCCCAGCCACCGTAGTGGCTAGAGCCGCTAGGGTGAGCGTCGCCGTTTGATGCTGCTTAAACCTCTTCCACATGAGCACCACAAAAAAAGGAATGGCAACCACCTGCCTTTTCGGAACATGCACCGACATAATGAGACTCTTGAGCTTGCCCTCAGCACATCGGGACCGCCTTTGCGGGAATGCTGCGGGACCAGTGGCCGCCGCGGTCCGCCGTGGCCGAAAGCCGCGCCTTGAACAACGCTTAGAGGCATACTGTGCGCTGTACCGAACCGCACAGAGACAGGCAAATGCCCATTTAGTTGATGCCGGCCTGCAGGCTCTCGGGTTGTTCCGCCGGGATTTTGCTGCAGCACTGGGCGACTATTTGGC
>DAHWJO010000179.1:0-6431 GCA_027344105.1 Sulfobacillus sp. | reverse complement strand
ATATTGACATCGGGCATGCCGCCAATCGTGACGATATCTCCGACAATGGCCGACTCCAGTTCAATCCGCTTGAGCCCGTAGCGCCCGAAGACCTTGCTCAAACGGGCCCTGCGCACCGTGCCGTCATGGTCGACAATCCCCACCGTCTGGTTGACAGCCAGCTGGCCCTGGGTAATCCGGCCGATGGCCATGCGGCCCAGGTAGTCATCGTGGTCCAGCGTTGTCACCAGCACCTGCAATGGCGCCGTCTCATCGCCGACCGGGTAGGGAATTTCACGCAGAATCGTGTCAAACAGAGGCTTCAAAGAGCCATCCGGCAAAATTTCAGGCTCGGTGGACGCCACGCCCTGTTTGGCCGAGGCGTACAGCACCGGAAACTCCAGCTGCTCATCCGTGGCTTCCAAATCGATGAACAGTTCAAGCACCTGGTCAATCACCTCATGCGGCCTGGCCCCTTCGCGGTCCAGCTTGTTCAGCACCACGATGGGTTTGATGCCGGCCTTGAGTGCTTTTTGCAACACATAGCGCGTCTGCGGCATCGGCCCTTCATTAGCATCCACGACCAATAGGGCTCCATCCACCATGCTGAGGATGCGCTCCACCTCACCGCCGAAGTCGGCGTGGCCCGGTGTATCCACGATATTGATGGTCGTGTCCTGGTACCGGATCGCTGTGGTTTTCGACAGGATAGTAATCCCGCGTTCTCTTTCCAGATCGTTGGAATCGAGAACCCGGTCTGTCATTTGGCTGGCATCGCGGAAAATCCCGCTCTGCCGCAACATCGCGTCGACCAGGGTTGTTTTCCCATGGTCCACGTGTGCAATGATGGCTATATTACGTATATCTCGACGTTCCAACTTGCTAAGCCCTCCTGATCGAATGCTGCAAACGCCTCACAGTTTAGAGGCTTCCCACGATTTCACGAAATCGCCGCCCGCGTTCCTCAAAGTTTTTAAACATATCGTAGCTTGCTGAAGCCGGCGACAGCAACACCGTGTCTCCCGGCCTTGCCACGCTCTGCGCTTCCCGCACCGCGCCCTCAAACGTCGCGGCGCGAATAACTGCTATTGTACTATAACGGGCGACCGCCTGCGCGATTTTCTCCTGAGTTTGCCCCAGCGCGACCACATGATGCACCGAACTGGCGGCAATGGCCTGGCCGAGCCCGTCATAATCCAAATGTTTGTCGTACCCTCCCGCAATCAGCACCACAGGCCCGGAGACGGCTTTTAATGCCGCCATGGTGCGGTCGGGCGCCGTGGCAATGGAGTCATTGATGTATAAAATGTTATCATGTTCGCGCACTTTTTCCAAACGGTGCGGCACCCCATGAAATTTTTCGACGGCGGACCGGATGGCCTCCGCGCTGCCGCCAGCCATCCGCACAATCGCCACGGCTGCCAGCACATTGAGCAGGTTATGCTCTCCCGGCAGCAAAATCGCCGAGACCCGCACGTTCCTGGTGACGGTCCCCTGCCCGTCCCGGAACATGATCCAGTCCCCGCTGACAAAAGCGCCGGGACGGCGGTGATCCTGAATGGAAAAATAAATAATGCGGCCCGGATCTCCGTGCAGGAGATCCGACACCGCTGGGTCTCCAAAAGGGACGACAATCCAGTTATCCCGGGTCTGGTAGCGGAAAATGCGCGACTTGGCCTGGGCATAGGCTTCCATGGTTCCGTGAATGTCGAGATGGTTGGGGGACAGATTGAGCAGAGCCGCCCCCTGCGGGCTGCGGTCCACCAGTTCCAGCTGGAAGCTTGAGAGTTCCATGACCACCCAGCTGTCTTCGGTGATCTGACCCAGGTCCGCCAGCAGCGGATGCCCGATGTTCCCTCCCACAAACACCTGGTGGCGGCCGTCCTCCTGCAGGGCCGCCCCGACCAGTGTCGTGGTGGTGGTCTTGCCTGCCGACCCGGTGATGCCGATGACGGGAGCTGGGCAGTTCTGCAAAAAGGTGTCCGTCTCGCAGGTGATGCGGGCGCCCTGGCTGCGCAAGCGCAAGATGGCGGGTACCGTCTTGACCATTCCCGGGGTCAGAAAGACGATGTCCGGATGCCCCTTGTCCGCCAGGTCGTCCAGGTAACCCGGCCCGGAATACACCGTGGGGCGAACCGGCAGGCGCATGCGGGCAATCTCCGCATCGAGCTCTGCGGCCGGTTTTTTGTCCGCCACGGCGACCTCATAGCCCGCGGACTGCAGAAAAGGAAGGAGGGGCTGGTTGTTCATTCCCAGCCCCACCACCGCCGCCACAAGTCTGTGACTCATTCAGCCTCCTCCAACAGGCGCGCCATCCGGTCCAGCCCGGTTTCAATCCGCTCCATGGATGTCGCGTACGACATCCGGAAATAATTGGGCATTCCGAATCCGGATCCCGGCACCACCGCCACATCGGCCAGTTCCAGCCAAGCCAGCGCCAAGTCGTCCGCCCCGGCGACCGTGCGGCCCTGAATCCGCGCCCCGACCCACCGGGACATATCGACCCACACGTAAAACGCGCCCTGGGGAGTGGCGGCGCTCAGTTTGGGCATGGCATTGATGCGGCCCACGACATAGCGCCGCCGCCTGTCAAATTCGCGCTGCATGGTGGTGACCGCTTCCTGAGGCCCGGTCAGCGCCTCGAGGGCCGCATACTGGGAGATTGTCGAAGGGTTGGAGGTCGACTGCGACTGCAAGGAGGCCATGGCCTTGATGATATGTTTGGGGCCCGCCGCATAGCCAATGCGCCAGCCAGTCATGGCGTAGGATTTGGAGACGCCATTGATGAGGATGGTCCGGTCCCGCATTCCCTCAAACTGGGCAATGGACGCATGCACGGCATCATCGTAAATCAGCCGGTTGTAAATTTCATCCGAAATCACCCAGAGGTCGCGGTCGAGGGCGAACCGGGCGATGTCGTGCAGCACGGTAGGCCGGATCACGGCGCCCGACGGGTTGCTGGGTGAGTTCAGGATCAGGCCCCGGGATTTATTGGTGGCCGCGGCTGCCAGGTCATCCGCATGCAGCTCGCCCTCATGGGCGGGCGCGATCGGCACATACTCAGGCTCTCCCTCCGCCAGCGTAATCTGCTCCGGGTAGGTCACCCAGTACGGCACGGGCAGCAGCACGCCGTCTCCCGGATTGATGAGGGCCATCGTGGCGTTGTACAGAGACTGCTTCGCGCCTACTGAGACCAGAATTTCGTCGTTGGTGTAGCGGACGCCAGTGTCCTCAAAAATCCGCTCCACAATGCTGCTCTTCAGCGCTTCAATCCCGCCCACGGCGGTATAGCGCGTGTGGCCGTGATTGATCGCCTTGATGCCGGCATCCCGGATATTCTCCGGGGTATCGAAATCCGGCTCCCCTGCGCCGAAATTCACCACATCCCGCCCCTGGGCGATAAGCGCCTTGGCTTTCGCGTCAATCGCCATCGTTGGCGATGGCTTGAGCTGCGCCACGCGTTTCGATAAAGACACTGTCTGCAACATAGCCGCCTCCTTGAAAAGTGTTCTCTACACCGTACGGTCAAACAAATTATCATTCCATAAATCCGAAAGCAGCTGACTGAGCCGGGTCTTTACCAGGCCAGCGATCTGCTGGCCTTTAGCGCTGGTGCCCTGCCGGCCGTCCCCGGTCGTGGCGTGTCTGAGGCTCTTGTCCGCCAGTCCCGGGCCTTTGATGCGGTACCGCGGCCGGAACGGGTTGAATGACGCATCTTCCATATGCACCAGTTTGGGCGCAATCGCCAGCATCACCGAGGTCTCATCCTCCCCCGCATGGCCTTGGCCCGCCGTAATCGTGAGGATCTGCTGGCTGAAGTCGAGCCACCAGTTCACCAGCACCACAGTGATCTGCTCCTGCGCGATCTCTTCCATCGCTCCTTGCAGCGCTGCCGTGTTGCCGCCGTGGCCATTGAGGAGGATGAGGTGCTTGATGCCCCAGTTGGCCACGCCTTTCCCAATTTCCTGGACATAGCGGCGAAACGTCTCCGCAGACACCGAAAGAGTTCCTGCCCAGTCCTCAAGGTCCGGGGTATGGCCGTACGGAACGGGAGGCAGAATCAGGACCCGGTCGGCATATTCCGCTTCAATCTGCTGGGCAAAATACCATGGCGCCATATTGTCCGTCCCTAAAGGACAGTGCTGCCCGTGGGCTTCTACACTGCCGGTGGGGAGGATCGCGGTGTCAATACGCCCGATCACACCGTCCCGGAATTGTTTCGTCGTCAAGTTGTCCCAGTACATGCGCTCGCCTCATTCTCTAGCCGTCTTGTGTTCACTCAGGCCCCGTTCCCTCGCCATGCGGCTCACAAAGGCCCCGATCGCTCCTGTTTCTCTGGAGGACAGCCCGCCCCACCCTAGTTCTTCCACCTTGGCCGTCAACTCCAGCTGGAGGGCGGCCTCCCACTTTAGAGCCATCCGCTCTTGTACGAGCGGATCAGAATGAGACTCTTGCTCCAGTTTACCAGGTTGCTCGCCACTCTGGGATCGTTTTGGCATGAGAAGCCCTCCTCGGATATTCCCACCGTCAGACAGAATCTAGGTGATTTTGAAAGTTTGCCCAAGAAGACCTGCCCTTCATGCGCCGCCTCCCCCGTCAGAGCAGTTGCGGGAGCATCCACAGCGCGGCACCGAGAAGAATCACCCCCATCACCGCCGCCTGCACCCGCTCCGGGATTTTCTGCACGTAGCGGGCCATAAGGTATCCCGAGAGCATCGACAGCGCGCCGATAGCCAGCATGGGAGTCCAGGCAATTTCCGCCCGCGCGATGTAGGCTGCAGCCCCACTGAGGGCCGAGACCGCCATAATGAGAATGGCGGTGCCCACCGCCGGGCGCAGAGGCATGCGCAGCCCGTAAATCAGCGCAAAGAGATATAAAACGCCGCCGGATGCCCCAATCAGCCCCGTAACCGTCCCCACTCCCAGCCCGATTCCTGTCACCGCCAAAATCCGCCATAGACCTTGGCCGGCTCTCTCCCCCGGAGCACTGTCTCCGGAAAACTGCGGCATGAGGGGAATATTTCTGATGCCGTGCTGCAGGAAATTGATTCCCATGAGGACCAGCACGGCGACGAAGAGCGTGGTCAGCCAGAGGCCGGAGACCGCGTGCGAGAGCAGAGCCCCCAGCTGCGGGCCGGCCAGAGCCCCTGCAAAAAGAGGCCACGCCTGCCGGAGCCGCACGGCTCCGCTTTTGGCATAGCCCCAGGCCACGAGCAGGGACGTCCCCACATCAACCCCCAGACTCGACCCGATGGCAATTCGCAGGGGCAGGTGCCAGACCTGAGTCAGGAAAGGCACCACCACCACGAATACGCTGCCTCCTGAAAATCCGGTGAGGGCTCCGGTGAATAGGCCCGTAGCCGCGAGGGCCACCCACATTGCTGTCATAGCATGCCGCTCCTTGCTTCCCGCCAGAGTTCCCGAACCCCCCTCTTGGCGGATCCTTTCCAGTTTATCACGGCCCGGAAGGGAGTCCGAGGGGCATGTGAAAGAAGCTGCCCGCCTAGCTCTTGGATCTTTGCCAAGCCACCAGCCAAGAGTATCCGTTTGCCGCCGGTGGCGGGGGATTTCGGGCATCTGCGCTCTCTTATCGGCGTTCCCTCATGCGTTCGCCGCTCAGTCGCGGGCTCGGTGTAACGCTGGTGAGTGTCAAGTCTGATGTCACGAAAAGGCAATTTGAGCGCTGCAGGGCTGCACGGAGGGATCGGGGTTCCCTGGCCTTGTCTTGGCCATTTAATGGCCGGTGCCGCGGACCGTCCCGGCAATACCGGATGCTTGCGGGATAGAGACTCAGAGGCGAGACATGGCCATTCCCGGGATTTTCAGCATGTCCCTCTGGCAAAAAGACACAGCGCGGGTCGGTCGCCCTTCTGACCAGTGCTTACGGATACCCTCTTAGAGGAGAGCCGCCGTGCTCCTTGTTAGCCGACCGCTCCTTTGCCCTCAACGAACATACGCTCATTTTAAGAAGTCTGGGATTTATCCGAGCATTGGGACCTGTTAAAGGATAGCCGGTTGCGGACCTTACCGGAAATGCCCGTCTGCCAAAGGACTTGGCACGGAACGCTAGCCGCCAGACCTCCCTGCTGCCCGATTTCCACATGTTCGCCATGGGAGCTCTGGCCTGTGATGCCAGCAGGCCTTACTGCACATCCGTTCGTAAGCCGAATTTTTGAGTAAAGAAGCGAAAACATGCAAGAAGTCCAGATAATCCCATGCCATTGGTGCTTCCTGCCAGAAACCGTCCGAAAATCGCTTCCATGATGATTACCAAATGCTGCGCGATGATCTATACCAAAGGTGCAACATGTTCTACCGTTCCACAACAGATTCTTGGAGGTGAGTGTCATGACGTGGAGAAACTGGACGATGGCCATAATTGGTGCATGGTTTGTGATATCCGCTTGGGCTCTGAACCCCATGCACTCTTCGACGTATCTGTGGACTGCCAT
>DAHWJO010000178.1:0-6447 GCA_027344105.1 Sulfobacillus sp. | reverse complement strand
GTCCTGTCTCCTCTATTCCCAGGTCTCGTGTCCCGGCCAAGGCAGTCCGCCGCTACAGTCGCGCCAGTGCTGCTGCATAGCGTCCCAGGCTTTGACCAGCTCGTCCGCCTGCCACTTGCCGCCTTGCACAATTTGGGCCGCTGTCTGCTCATAATCCTCGTGCAGGTTCCACAGAGCCCGCTGCTGAGCGCTGAGCACCTCATCGTAAAATGTCTGCCAGTCGGGGGCTAGCCAGTTTTCCACGACGGAGGGAATCCACAAAGTTCGCCGGGCGCGGGTCATCGCCAGGTATAGCAAGTGCACTTCGTAGGCGGCTTGCTGGGGTGTGAGGGCATGCTGCCGGGTCTGCCGCCTGGTGCCGTAAGACCAGCTGAGCTGGGGCAAGGGGGTGAAGTCATCCAGAATCTGCACCATGTCCCATTCCCGGCCGCGGGCATTTTCTGCGGTGCTCAGAATGACGGTGGTAGGCTCGATCGTGTCCACGATCTGATTTTGCACTTGCTGCATAATCACCGGCAGCCGGCGCCCGTGCTTTTTAATGAGGGTGGCCAGGGTCAGCGCTTCTCGGTTCTTGGCCGCGGTCATTTTCTGCAGCCATTCATGATAGTTGGTCCAGCGTTCTCCCTGCCAGGTCCAGCTGAATCCCCGCTCCCTCGCCCACAGCCGGTAAGCGCTGTTCACGTCCTGCCACAGACCGCTGGCATCCCAGTAAAAGTAGAGAAATGTGCTGTGGTAGGCCATGCTGATGTCAATCATTTTTTCCAGCAGGCTCATATTGTAGCGGGCGATGAGAGTGAGGGGGCGCCGGCCCACAATGCTGTCCTGCACTTTAACTTCGCAGCTGCCGAGTCCTACCAGAGCGGGCCGCGACGCTCTCCAGTTCATAATGCGCGTGGCCCGTTCCGACGCCCCCTCAGCCAGCCGGAACGAAGCGCTGAGCGCAAACACCTGGTCCGGACTGAGGGCCTGCAGGATATCAGGAGCATCGCCGTAGTCCTCAATGGCGCCGGCCGGATCTGTGGCCATTATCTGGGGAACTTCTTGCAGTGCCAGCCACTGCTGCATGATGGGGTTGGCATTTTCGGCTTCGTCGACAATAATCAGCTGGTAGGGATGGGGGAGATGGCTCTGCACGAAACGCTTCAAAATCATTTCCGGAAGATACGGCAGCGTTTGCGGGCGCGCTTCGCACGCGGCCCAGATAGTGCATCCGTCTTCTACCAGAGCTTCAAGGCGGTCATGAACCGGAGCCGCGTCCAGTTCCTGGGCCCGCCTTTGGGCCCACGGCCTCCACGGCTCATCGCCGGGCTGGTAGCAGTACTCGCGGATCCACTGCTGCACATCGTCAGCGTATAAGGTGCCAAATCGGTCAATTTGGGGAGCGATGGCCGTGCGCAGCTGGGCCAGACTCCACTGCGGCACTTCTTCACAGCCAAGCAGAGCATCCTGAGCGAGATCGGAGAAGGTCTTGACCTCAATGGGAGCGGGCAGATGCTCCTGAACAAAAGCTTGCGCTTGGTGGGTGGAGACAAGAAAGAGCAGAGAGCCGCGTTCTTGAAAACGTTTTCCCAGCTCTTCGAGCACGGTAGTCTTTCCGGTGCCCGCATGGGCGACAATGGCGATGCGGCGCCAATCGCTCCGCTCTAGGATCTGTAATATGGCTTCCTGCTCTGCGGTCCATGCAATCATTGTGTCCTGCCTTTCAACACTCGTGAATTCGTTATCACTTGTCGTGGACACCGCTCCCCTTCTCCAATTCGCGTCATCATGGGCCATTTCGGGCCAAGCTGCAAACCGATAAGGCTATGGTGGCGCTGGCGTTGCAGCTCGTTGCAACGTGTCTCACCAATCCAATGAGGACAGCCCCGTCCTTGTGCACAGTTCCTAGTGGATGGGCCGTCTCGTGCCGGCAATCTTTGCACCCTGTGAGAAATCCGCAAGGACTGAAAATCGTCTCAAGCTCCCTCGCAGTCATCTATCTTCCTATTATACCTTATTGGACGAACCTCCACCCGGTGTTCATAACCAGTCCGGCGTTCGCCGGACGTACCCGCCGGGACAAGGAGGCCGCACCGGGAATGTATGGGCGGACTCTTCTGGTGAGGCGCCAAGGCAGGCATCGTTGGAGATTTCACGGCGGCAGAAAAGGTAGCAGAGCGTGGCGTTTCAGGCGGATCTCGAGCACCCTGAAGATCTGGAGATATTTGTCGCGAATGCGGCCACGACCGCCTTTAAACCCTTGAGCGCCCTGACCTTACACTTCCGGCGTACTTTCAATGTCGTCGTGACCAGTTTCCTGGATGCGGTCCAGCGGTGCCGGGTCCTGACGGCTGGCCGTCCCGGCCGCATCGTGGCCGTCAGCAGCACGGGCGGCAGGCATGCGCTGCCACAATATGCAGCGATGGGACTCAGCAAAATCGCGCTTGAAACCCTGGTGCGTTACGTTGCCGCCGAGTATGGCCCAGACAGCATCACGTGCAATGCGGTCATGCCGGGAGTTTAAAAATGCATTTCTCGACAGCTTTCGGGAAGCATCATAGACGTCTTTCCGACACTTTACCAGAAAATAGGGCTCATGCGGGGTCATCGGATCGGGTATGTGCGTGCCAGCAGTAGGTATCACCATCCAGCCCGTCAGCTGGAGGCAGTGGTGGTGGACCTCCTCTTTACCGATGTGACTTCCGCGAAAGATGCCCAGCGGCCGCAACTGGAGCAACTGCTCGCGTTTGTGTGCACGGGCGATACGGTGGTGGTTGCCGGGATAGACCGTTTTGCGGATAAAATACAGCCGTACCGGTTACGCTGGCCATACGGTGCCTTTGCGTGAACGCCTCCTTGACGTAGCTACAATGTAGCCGTTACAATGGAATCAAAACACTAGGAGGAACGATGATGAAGTCTGATGCAGTGGTCCGCGCTCGCATTCCCGCGGACACCAAAGACCGTCCATTGCGGTGTTAGATAAAATGGGACTGACGGCTTCCGATCTGATTCGTCTGACCTTTCTCCGAGTCGTCGAAGAAGGACGGTTACCGTTTGTGGTGGAAGTGCCCAATCAAGCCACCACGCCCCAGCCCATTAGAAATCCTGTGACTTGCCCGTGAGAATAGTCGGGATAACGGGCCACCCCGCCGGATTCGGGCAGCATGCCCGCGAGTTCGGCATAGACCGGACCGATCAAGATTACCGCGAATCCGCCTAATAGCCAGGACAGAATGGAGGCAGGACCCGCCGCATTCGCGGCATAAAGGGCGCCGAACAACCAGCCGGACCCGATAATGCCGCCGAGGGATGCCATAATCAAGTCCAGAAGACTGAGCTCGTGCTTCAATGCAGCATTCACTGCGCAACCACCATCCAATGTCTTTAACGTTCATGGGACCAGGTATCCATCCCACGCACAGGGACCCCAGCCTGTCCTCTTCTATTTTTTGCCTCAAGCTGAACGCGGAATCCTGTGGGAGGCAAACCGCCGTGGATCCATAGAAATGCCAGGCTAATTCACCAACCCATCCCACCCAGGGGTTACCAAGGCCCGTCCCCTGCGGCATGCAAGCCGCGCGGTTGAAACAGCCGTGGGACGGCTGTCAGCGGGTGAGCCTGTACTGCTTTCTCCAAAATTCGCTATGAGCCGGTGCGTGCCCAGTGCGCTATGCGGGCCACCGCAAACAAGCGCTTTCCGTAAGCGCTCTGATCGAAGGCGTCGCTATCCCATTGGCCGCCAATCCACTCGGCCATGTCTTCGTGTTCCGGGTGGAGGGGATCGGCCATAGCCTCCAGA
Source organism: Sulfobacillus sp. (assembly GCA_027344105.1). Taxonomy (GTDB): domain Bacteria; phylum Bacillota; class Sulfobacillia; order Sulfobacillales; family Sulfobacillaceae; genus Sulfobacillus. Next base: position 2,666 of record DAHWJO010000178.1, on the reverse strand, counting down.
AATTGCGCATAACCAGGGGGGCCGCCAATATCCTCCGGGGGACAGGCGCCCTGTCCGCCAAGCAACTGGGGCACGGTTTCATCGGCTTGCAGGGGCCGGACTTCCTCAACCTGGACCGTGTGGAGCCATCCGTCCCCGAAGTCATATAAATAGGTGAAGCGTGCGCCAGGGCCGGCTGCATCTTTGATTCGGGAGCTCTTGGCATTGTGTACGGAAAACTCGGGGTCGGGGTCCCCGTACGACACTCCCCCGATTTCCAGCACATACAAGTGTCCGCCTTCCCAACCCATGACGGCTTGGAGAGCGCGGTGCAATTGATAGAGAGAGACTGCCCCAGGAATGGTGAATACCCGCCATACTGGGGGGCGCACACCCGCCAAATCGACGCGGAGGCGGTAAATCATATCGTTGCCATCATCTTTGCGGGACGATTGTGATCCCGTATTTGCCTTAGCCATAGGGGGTCCTTTCCTGACGGCTGCAGCCATCAGGCGCAGTCGGTGTTTGCCCCTATCATAGCAAATGACCGTGTTCATTACGAACCGCCGCACCGTCCCCCTCCCAGATGGCAGCGCACGTCAGCTTGGGGGGAGGTAATGCCGCATGCGGACCGGAGCCGTTGGCACACTGCGGCCCCGGGCTTGGTGAACATCATTGACGCCAGCGCCTTTTTCAGTACACAATGACGGTAATTCTCCATGTCGAAATGAGGAGATGCCTATGACTCAGCCCCCACATTCCCCGTCAGAGGCACTGGAAGGCACCATTGAGCGCGTGACATTCCATAGCGCCGAGACGGGATTCTGTGTTTTGCAGGCGAAAGTGCCGGGCTTAGCCGATCTCGTGCCCGTCGTCGGCCAGGCCTCTGCGGTCACTCCTGGCGAGTCTTTCACCGCGCAGGGCCACTGGACGGTGGACCGCGAATATGGCCGCCAATTTCGGGCGCACACACTGCGCATCATCCCGCCGCAAACAGCTCTGGGCATCGAAAAATATCTGGCGTCGGGGATGGTCAAGGGAATTGGGCCTGTCTATGCGGCGCGTCTTGTCGCCGCTTTTGGCACCGGTGTATTTTCGGTGATTGAGCAGGAGCCGGAAAGGCTGCGGACTATTGCCGGCATTGGTCCGCACAGAGCCCGGCGCATTACCCAGGCGTGGACGGACCAAAAGGTTATCCGCCAGATTATGGTCTTTCTGCACGGCCACGGAGTGTCGACCTCGCAGGCGGTCAGGATTTTCAAAACCTATGGCGACGGGGCGATCGAACAGGTCAAGGAGAATCCCTACCGGCTGGCCCGCGATATCCGCGGCATTGGCTTTATCAGCGCAGACCGCATTGCCGAAAATCTCGGCATCGGCAAAACGGCTCCGATGCGGGTGCAGGCCGGGGTCAGCTTTGCCCTGTCTGAAGCCGCGGGAAACGGCCACTGCGGATTGCCGGTGGAGGAGTTGACGGCCTTGACGGCGGAGTTGCTCACGGTGCCCCCAGCCCTGGTCGAGGAGGCGGTCGCCCAGGAAGTCGCCAGCGGCAAGGTGGTGCTCGAGGCCACCGAGGGCCGGGACTGTGTGTTTCTGTCGTCTCTCGCCTACGCCGAGCGGGCGATAGCCCAGAGGCTTCACGCCTTGGCTGAGGGATCGCCGCCGTGGGCGGCTATTGACTCCGGCAAAGCCATTCCCTGGGCAGAACAGCGCTTGCGGCTTACCCTTGCGCCCAGTCAGCAGGAGGCGGTGCGCCAAGCGCTCGCCTCCAAAGTCCTGGTGATTACGGGCGGTCCCGGCGTGGGCAAGACGACCCTCGTCAACACCATTCTCACCATCTTGCGCGTGAAAGGGGCGCAGCCGCTCTTGTGCGCTCCAACTGGGCGGGCAGCCAAACGCCTGACCGAAACCACCGGTCTGCCAGCGCAGACCATCCACCGTCTTTTGCAGTTCAATCCCCACCAGGGCGGCTTTACCCGGGACGAACAGCATCCGCTGGAGGGAGACCTGATTGTCGTTGATGAGTGCTCCATGATTGACGTGCCCCTCATGCACCACCTGCTGAAAGCGATTCCTCCCGGTGCCTCTGTCATTCTGGTGGGTGATGTCGACCAAATTCCTTCGGTGGGGCCGGGGCAGGTTTTCCGCGACATTCTCACCTCGCAGGCGGTGCCCGTGGTCCGTCTCCATGAGGTCTTCCGTCAAGCGGCCACGAGCCGCATCGTGGTCAATGCCCACCGCATCAATCAGGGCTTGCTGCCAGAGTGGACAGTGCCGTCCGGCACGCTGCAGGATTTCTATTTTGTGCCTGCCGAAGACCCCGCTGCGGCCGCCGACAAAATTGTGCGGCTCGTCGCGGAGCGCATCCCCCAGCAGTTTCACCTCGATGCGGTCCGGGATGTGCAGGTGCTGTGTCCCATGAACCGGGGAGAGACGGGAGCCCGGAATCTCAATGGCCTCCTGCAGGAGCGCCTCAACCCGCCAGACGACCAGAGCCTGACGCGGTTTGGCTGGCACTACAGCCCCGGTGACAAGGTCATGCAATTGGTCAATGACTATGACCGGGAGGTCTTTAATGGGGATATTGGCTGGATTACAGCAATCCGGCCCGAAGATCAGACCCTTGTGATTACAGTCGACCAGCGCGACGTGGTCTATGGGTTTGAAGACCTCGATGAGGTCATGCC
>DAHWJO010000177.1:0-6467 GCA_027344105.1 Sulfobacillus sp. | reverse complement strand
TACTCGGAGTATGTTGGTGATCCGGGGATTGACCTACCGGACGAACGGAGCGCTTTTGGCGGCCGCGACAACATCTCTTCCTGAGGCTGTGGGAGAGACCAGACAGTGGGACTACCGCTTTGTGTGGGTGCGCGATGCCTCATATGCGGCTGAGGCCTTGCTGCTTGCGGGTGACCCGGTGGCCTGCCGCCGCTTCATCGAGTTTATGCTGAATACTGTGGATCTGGCGGGCAAACCCTTTCCGGCCCCATTTTTTCGCGTGGATGGCACCCGAAGCCGGGGAGAAAAGGAGCTGCTGTGGCTTGCCGGTTATAAGAATTCCCGCCCAGTGCGTGTCGGCAATGCCGCCAGCGACCAAATTCAGATGGATGTCGAGGGGGACCTGCTCTGGGTGGTTCTCCTCTACTGGCGCCAGACGCACGATGATACTTTTATCAAAGAGTACTGGTGGGCGGTGCTCACCCTGGTGACATGGGTGGCTCAGACTTGGCAGACGCCGGATGCTTCCTTGTGGGAATTCCGCGATGATGAAGACATCTACACCCACTCCCAGCTGATGTGCTGGGTGGCGCTGAAAGTGGGGCAGACGTTGGCCCGTGAAGCCATGCACGATGAAGAGACAGCCCAGGCCTGGGGCAAGGTGGCCGATCTCGTAGCCAAAGGCATTATGGACGACCTCAAAGCGAGCGGCCTGCCCTACTTTACCCAGGGTCACCATCACCGCCATCTCGATGCGGCGCTGCTGACGATGCCGCTCTACGGATTTCTGCCCGTGGACGACCCGGTTTTTCAAAGAACCCTTCAGCACATCGAAGAGGTCCTCGTGCACAATGACTTTGTTTACCGCTACCGGGAAGACAATATGGGGCCTGCGCTCTACCCGTTTACCCTAGCGGGGTTCTGGCTGGCTCGGGGCTATCTGCGGCAGGGAAATCTGGAACGCGCGGATGAGCTGATTGGCGCCCAGTTGCGCTGCGTCACGGATATGGGCCTGTTCGCCGAGCACGTGGACCCGGAAACATTTGAACCGCACGGAAATTTTCCCCAGCTGTTTCCCCACGCCGCCCTAATCACGACATTGACGGAGCGCAAGCAGGCTCACAAAGGATTTGTGTCCCCGTACAGCGCGTGATCGAGGCGGCCGGGGGCCCGCCGGAGTTCGCCCAATGCAAAGGAGGCCGCATCTATGGATGACAAGAAAATGTCCGTCGTAATTTTTGGGGCGACGGGAGACTTGACCCGCAGACTTCTGTTTCCTGCGATCTACCGTCTGTATGCGCACGGAGAATGGGCGCCCAGCCGCATCATCGGCTATGCCATGGAGGATTGGAGCCAGGAGAAATTCTGTGGCCACATTGAGGAGAATCTGAAGAATTTTGTTGCGGAATTTGACCCCGCCATATGGGCCAAGCTGAAGTCATTCGTATCCTACCAGTCGGGAGATCTGCAGGTAAAGAGCCTGGCCCGCCTGAAAAGCCAGGTGCAGGGCCCAGCGGTTTTCTACCTCGGCCTTCCTCCCCAGCTTTTTTCCCAGGCCGCTTTGGGCTTGGGACAGGCGGGTCTCAATGATGAAGCCTCAGGATGGCGGCGTCTCGTGATTGAAAAGCCGTTTGGCTGGGATTTCGATTCCGCCGAGGCGTTGGGCCACGCGCTTGAACCGTGGTGGAAAGAGGATCAAATCTTCCGCATTGACCATTTTCTGGGCAAGGACACGGCCCAAAATGTGTTGGTATTCCGGTTTGTCAACCGTCTGCTGGAATCGGTCTGGAATGGGGCGCATATAGCCCAGGTGCAGATTACCTATGCGGAGACCCTCGGCCTTGAGGGTCGGTGGCAGTATTATGACAAGGCGGGGGCTCTGCGCGATATGCTGCAGAACCACTTGATCCAGCTTTTTGCGCTGGTGGCGATGGAACCGCCCAGCGAGTGGGATTCGACGGATTTACACAATCACAAGGCGGAAGTGCTCAGATCCGTGCGCCAAATCCCCGAGGGCAAGGTGGGGGAGTTTGCCGTAGCAGGACAGTATGGTCCGGGGAGGGTCCACGATGCGGCGGTTCCGGGATATGTGGAAGAAGGCGGCATTGCCTCGGCATCCCATACCGAAACCTTCGCGGCCCTGAAGTTTTATGTAGACAACTGGCGCTGGCACGGGGTCCCCTTCTACCTGCGCAGTGGCAAGCGGATGGCAGCGGATTATGCGGAAATCGCTGTGCAGCTGAAACCCGTGCCGCCCAAGCTGTTCGGCGAGGGACTGGCGGACTGGCTGGTGTTCCGCATGAAGCCCGACGAGGCGATTGACCTGGTGATGTGGGCGAAAAAGCCGGGACTGGAGCAGGAAACCAAGCAAGTGATTTTGAGCGCGCCATACAAGAACGCGGGCGAAAATGACTACTCGGCCTATGAGCAACTCCTGCTGGATGTGCTTAAGGGGGACCAGAGCGCATTCCCCCGTTTCGATGAGGTGGAACAGGCATGGAAGATAGTCGACCCGGTTCTGAAGGCGTGGGCTGGCCAGGTTCCGGAAGTCTATGCAGCTGGAACGCAAGGGCCACAGGGCCAAGATCGGCTGATGGATCCGGGGCTCAGCTGGCGGCCGCTGGGGGATTAGGACGGGACCGGACTGAAATAAAGGCGAGGGGCATTTCCCCTCGCCTTTATTTTGGCCTCGTGTGCTCACTGCACGGTGATAGTATCTGTCGCCGTCACGGCGTAGTCCGCGGTGGCGGGCGCGTACGGATCTTTGGCATACACTGTTGCGGTGTATGCGCCTTGCGACACCGGAGTGAAGGTGTAGGGGACATGGCCGTAGGCCCCGCTGGAACTCCATGTCCCCGAAGGTGACTGGATCCAGAACTGATAGACGGGGTCTGTGAGCCCGGTGGCCTGTGCGGACACCGTCAAGGGCTGCCCCGCTGTCCCCGTTTGCGGCGCCGAGAGGGTGACGTGGCTGTTCACGTTAATCACGGACGTCGAGTAAAATGCCTGGGAGAAGTCGCGGTGCCGGTACTGCTGGGAATCGAGCGCATACACGGCGACCACATAGGAGCCGGACTGCAGATTTCGCAGTGTCCATGCGCTGTTTTCGGAAAAGTTCTGGACCATGGCCCATCCACCATGGGGGGCGCGCACCCAGAACTGGTATACCGGGGTGCCTCCGGTGTCAGTGGCATGCGCGTGGAAATTGACAGACTGCCCGGCCTCCTGGAAGATGGCGGGTGCGTTGACCCTCAGCGCTGAAACCATCGGCTCCCCGGCTGGAGCGGCCACAACCAAGGCTTGGGAGACTGACAGCGGAGATTCGCTCAGCCCCTGGACATAGACCTTGACCTGATACGCTCCCGGAACGGCCGGGGTGAAGCGAAACTGGCTTGCGGCCGAGTACGCTCCCTGCGGATCGCTCCAAACGCCGGTCTGGGGATTGCGGAGCCAAAACTGGTAGCGCAGCGAGCCACCCGTCGCTGCGCCTTGGGCAGTGACAGTCACCACATGGCCCACGGTCGGGGCAGAAGATGTGCTGATGGTGACCGGGGCTTGGACGGAAACGGGGGAGGAGGTGGCGCTCCACTGCGGATTCTGTACGGATGTGGCGGTGAGCGTCTGGTTGCCCACCGTGCCGAATGTTACGGAAAACTGGGCTTGGCCCTGGGCCATGTCAACAGATGCCGGCAGCGTGGCCAGGGGATCGGAACTGGTCAGGGTGATGGGGCCGGAAAAGGTTGGGGTGGGATTCCCCTCGGCATCGACGGCGCTGAGGGTCCAGGAAACGCTGCTTCCCAGGATGGCCTGGGCGGGGGCATGGGCCCAGTGCAGACCGGCTGCGGGACTCGGCTGCTGCCAGGCTTGGGCGATTTGATCCCAGTTGGGGGCCCCCAGACCGGTGACGGGATTCCACGTGCCGGGGGTGGAACTGGTCACCTGGTAAAAACCGTTGCTGCCCCACAGTGCCTGCAAGAAGTCCTGCGGGTGGGACTGGGCAGTCTGGAAGAGGAGCGGATTGATGTTGCCCAGGCCTTGATGTTGGACACCGTCAGCGCTTTCCATGTCATCGACCCAGCCGGCGGTCAGGGGCGCAGCCAGACTCGTTCCCCCCAGGTCGGCCGCGGTGCCGCCGATGACGCCTTGGAACGAGGGCAGGCCTGCTAGGGAGGCAATATCCGGTGTGCCCAGACCTGCCGCCTGTGCCGGCAGCAGTGGAGCTTGCCAGCTGGGGACGGGGGAGGAGCCAAAACCGCCGGTCGATGCGTTGTTTTCGGCTAAAAATGCCTCCAAGGTGGGGGTAGGCAGGCCGTCCAGGTAATCTCCGCCCCAGGCTTTGAGCACGGCGGGCCCGCTCAGGCCCGCCATGTTGCCATTGTTGTCGAACGTGGCGGAGGCGGCCATGTTGAGTCCTCCGACGGTGACCGCAGCCGGGTCGCTATCGGGTGCCGGCAATCCGAGGCTGGTCCCCGCAGCGCTCGCATAAGCGCCCTCGTCGCCGCTGGCGAAAAAGACTGTGATTCCCTCGGCGGTGCAGGCATTCATCAAGGTGCTGAGAGCTGTGGCGTTTTCCCCATAGAACCCGTAGCTGACCGTGGCGATTTTTTGCGCGTCCGTCTGGGCCAAGAGGGCCAGAAAGGCGGTCAGGGGGTCCGCCGGGTCGCTGGATGAGTAGACATAGTCCGCGATGGGAGCGCCCGGTGCGGAAGACGCCACCGCTTGCAGGTCGAGATTGGATTCGAGCCCGGCCGGGGCGGATGAGGACGGCGCCACCCCGGTCGGGGAGGCGCCGGTGTCCGGGAAGGCCACCTCTGGGGTGGGGAGAGACTCCTGGGTCATCAGCGCCGACAGGTCGGACAGGCTGGGCGTAGTGCCCACGGTGAGGATGGCCACTGGGCCGGGAGGTGAGCTGAGGGCATCCTGGTATAATTTCTGGGCGCCCAGGAGCTGGCTTAACTGCGCCCCGTCCAGCGGGAAGAGAGCGGTCGCCGACCCGGTAAAGTCCGGCAGGGTGAAGGAGACCGTCTCCGTGGTGCCGTCAGCCAGTGTCACAGCGGCGGTCAGGGTATCAGGCTGGGAACTGGCGCCAAAGGCGGCCAGTTCCAATTGCCATAGCGTGTTGCTGCTGGCGGGGAAAGCCTGGCCGCTGCCATATGACCCGATATTGTTTTGCGTGTCCGCGATGTTGGATACGGACTGGATTGCCAGCGGCTGGCCAGCTGCCGTCTGGGCGGACAGGACAATATTGAACGGCAGTCCGGCCGGGAGTGCGGATGTGACGGCGGGATTGAAGCTCATGGCGGTGAAGATGTCCCCGTTCGCGGACATCACCCTTTGCGCCAGTGCGGGGGGATGGGCTAGGCCATAGGGAGCCAGGTATGCGGAAGACGCCGTCAAAGCTGGCCGCACGGTAGCGTCGTCGCGGGGCAGCCGGCGCAGGGGGGAGGACGCGGACGCCTGGGGGACGGTGACGTGCACAGTTTCCAACCCGTCTACGGCGTACAGGGCCGGGGCTACGGGAATTTCTGCCCGGGCGCCGGCTGCCGGCACTTCCGCTGTGACCGTCAGCGCCGTGTGTCCCAGCACCCGCCACCCCGCCTCCTGCAGAGCCTGGCGGACCTGCTCGGCGGCAGCGGGTGTCGGGCCGAATCTCCGGGCCAGCGCTTGAGGACTCAGAAAGTGGTGGTACAGGGGCGAGCCGGGGGTGCTCACCTGGGATGCGTACTGTTTCAGAAGGGCTGCGCGGCCCGGTGTATCCACAACCACGGTCACCCGCCGGGCCCCGGTGGATCGGTCCAAGGCAGGCAATTCCGTTTGGTAGAAGGGAGTGGGCGGCAAACTGGCCTGGCGCAAAGCATGGACCGGGACAGCATAGGCTGCGGGCAGGGATTGAGCGCGGCTGATCCCCGCGCTCAACAGCGGCAGTCCCAGTGAGGCGGACAGCATAACGGACATAAGGCGGATATTCACGGGCGTGCTCCTTTGCTAGCCATGGCATCATAATCTCTTAAAGAAAATTCGCCGTAGCGGCGAAAAATCCTTCTCAGATTGTGCGGCAACTGCTTAAAGCTGAAAGGAGCCGTAGCACCGGCGGGAATCCGCGCGGTGGGCCGCGGGGTTAGGGGGTCTCGGGAGTCTAATTCACGCCAGTCCCAAGGGCCCGCAGTGACGGGAAAAATCCGGCCCAATGGAGGACCGAAGTGGGGCCTGGCGGGCCTGCGTCAGGAGGACGGAGGTTTGCGGGTGCGCAGGACGATCTTGCGCACCCCTTGCAGCACTGGGCCTGCGGCCCGCGAGTCCATCAGGCGCCAGTAGCGCTGGATGGCCCGCCATGACCGGGAATTGTGGACAACGTCCAGCTGCTGCTGCAAAGATGCATTGGCCTGCCTCAGCCATTCGGTTTCTTGGGCGAGGGGCTCAAGTTGTTCAAGCCGCTCCAGACGTTCCTGGTAAGAAGCATGGATGGCCAGCAGATCTTCCGACATGAC
>DAHWJO010000176.1:0-6472 GCA_027344105.1 Sulfobacillus sp. | reverse complement strand
CACGTCCCATGCCGTCATGGGCTCCATTGTGGTCAGCGCCAGCAATTGCAGGAGGTGGTTTTGCAGCATATCCCGCAGTGCCCCCGCCTTATCGTAGTAGCTCCAGCGCCCTTCCAACCCTAAAGTTTCCGCATACGTAATCTGGACCTGGGAGATGTAGTCGCGGTTCCATACGGCCGCTAGCAAGAGATTTATCCACCGGAAAACCAAAATATTCTGGGCGGTGTCCTTGCCGAGAAAATGGTCGATGCGAAAAATTTGACTTTCCTGCCATGCACTGCTGATCTGTCCGTTCAGATACTGTGCAGAGGCCAAATCTTCACCAAATGGCTTTTCCACCACCAGCCGGCGCCAGCCCTTGGTTTCGTCGGCCCACCCCGCCTTGCCTAAACTCCCGGCAGCCTCGCCGAATAGCTGCGGCGGCAGGGCGAGGTAAAAAATAGCCGGCCCATCCACCCAGCTCTTGAGCATCCCCAGAGACGAGGGCGTTAGATCTCCCCGCTGATAGGCGATCTGGGGAACCAGTTTGGCCCACACTTTGGCGTCAAATCCTGGGACCAGTTCCTGCAAGCTAGTCTCGAGATGCGACTGGAACTGGCCCGCCGTCCAGTCATCCAGACCATAGCCGACGATTTTCGATGAATTCCAGTCTCCTTGTGCAAACAGTTGATATATAGCCGGAAACAACATCCGGCTGGTCAAATCACCGGTAGCTCCCAAAATGACAAACGCTGGCGCTTGAGTGTCCACAATCATCCTCCTCCGTGTAATTGCTGAATTCGCTCGACCCCAGAAGACACGGCCTGACCGCCGCTAAATGCGTCAATTCGCAAACAATGCAACAGCAGCTTTATCCGCGAAGTTCCGTGAGGGCCCGCTAAAATTCCAACAGCCCCCATGCCTCTCACCGTCGTGGACAATTGTGGAATGGGCCGTAGAGGAACACCCCGGACTTATCACCCAGTTTCCCCAAGCGGTAAAGGTCTGGAGCGTTCCCCGAACGACGCCAATGCCGTTGCCGTCTTTGGCTATAGCGGCATATTGCGCATGATTTTCTCCTGAAGGGGCTTGTCCAAACGGTCAAGCGCTTCGTTCATAATCGCGTGGTCGCGCTTTTGCTGTTTGGGAGGCAACCCAGCTGCGGCCTGGGCCCTGATCTGCAAAAAATGCTTGACGTCAGAATCTGACCGGTCCTCTTGCAAGTTGAAGTTCGTAAAACACAGATTGATGTATTCATCATGATTAGCCTTGTCGGCCATTTCTTCGATTAACGACTTGATGGCTTCAGCCTGCTCCCAATCCGGCAGCGGCTCGAGCGCTTTAAATATCTGCCCCATCTCTATGTGACGCTCTGCCGGCGGCAATTGTGCGATCGCTATAATATTGATTTTCTTCATGACAATGTCCTCCTCGACTTATGTGGTTCCATATTCCCCGTCTTTGTGGCTCGTCGTGATTTTTGGCTGCCTTAGGGGCAACCCATCCAGATCCTGCGAGGTCAGCCAACCGAGCGCTCCATGACACTCTTACTGTACCATGATATGGGGACATCCGCTCTGATGAACTTACCCCTTGCAGTCATCGCTTGCCACAGTGGCCGTCCGTTTCCTGCGCCCGGCCCCACGGGTCCTTGAGGCCGGACGGGAGGGCTGACCCTTGGTCCGGTCGCCGGGCCGTACTGCGGTTAAGCACAAAACAGGACGGCTATCAGCCCATCTTGTCATATTCGTTGGGTCACCGGACGAGATTGCCATAAGTGTTCACGCCGGTCTTCACCGGTGCGGACATGGGCGGCCAGGCAAGTCTGACTCCAAGGCGCGCGCGGCGATATATGGCGGGTTGGCTGGATTTTCAGATGCCGTAATCTGCATGTGGGAGCTTTTCCCATGCGCTACCAAACTAGGTTGATGTCCGCCACGGGAGTAAATCCCTGCGGCTTTTACTATCCCGCCCAGCTTTATGACACCTCTTTGGAGCCGCCACACCACATCCTCGATGGAGTTGAAATTTGCAACATTCCTTTGGCCAGCGTACCGCTCGCCACAGCCATTCCATCAGGGAATCACCCGGCCTACGGCAGTGCAGTGTGCTTGACGGCGGCCACTACACCGTCTTGGCTTGTTCGCTAAGACTGGCCGCAATCCGCGAAAACTTTTGCATCTCGGGGCGGTTTCGGTCGCAAAAAGTCGAACGATTTTATCATCCGTCCAGACAAACTGTGGATAAGTTCGCTCATTATGTCGACATAACCAGTACAATATAAGAATATGGTGATTGTTGTTGACCCCATTGTGCACTGTGTTCAAAGTCATGGCTGCTCCAAACAGCGCGAGATCCTCCGATCAAGACACTGAGCGAACATCCGGTCTGTCCAGGGAAGAGAAGGTGTTCCGTGATGAGTTCTGTGCAATATACTTCGCAGCCGGCCCGAGTAGCCCTGATTGATTCACAGGAAGTTTATCGGCGGGGGCTCAAATTGCTTATTGACGGCCATCCAGATTTCCATGTTGTGGCGGAATACCGTTCCATGTCTGACGCCTTGCCCGCGACTCCCCTTGACGTGGATGTTGTCGTCGTTGATAGCGCGCTGGCGCACGGGCGCGATTTTGAACTTTGCCGGGAGGCCGGCGCTTTACTGAGACGTGCCCATGTGCTGCGTGTCCTGATGATGGTCTCTGAAGAGGAACCGCAGCGCGGCAATTGGCCAAGCAGCCCGGGATATATGATGCAATTTCTGGCGAAGTCATGCCGGAGAACTATAATATTGGAAATGCTCTATCTTATGACGCACACGGCCGCACCGCCTTACTGTGATCAGCCGCCTGCCGCGATAGCGCCTCTCTCGGTCCCCCCTTTAAACACGCTCGGAAATGCCGACAAAACCATCTTGAAGCTTCTGGCGGAAGGCAAGACAAATCGTGCAATCGCGCAAGCTCTGTACTTCAGTGAATCCAGCGTCAAAAAGCATGTTGGGAATATTTTGCGGGAACTAGGCTGCGCCAATAGGGCCCAAGCGGCTGCCTATTATGTCGTAGCCCATGCCGGTGATGTATCCCATCAGTCCGTTCGGCAGTAACATGTGTGCTGGCATTTCTGGATAGGCCCGTGAAAGAAAGGGGGCTGGGCTCATAGCTGGTCTAGCAACACTCTGGGAATCTTCATGTCGCCAGAGACTGTGGGGCTAGATGCTCTAAATGTCCTTTTGGTAGCCAACAAGGGTCCATCAGACCCTATGACAGGCACGCGCTCCCTGCTATGGTGAAATTGGTACATAGAAGTGCCAGCCAGGCGTATAGCCACATTTTGGGAATAATGGCCGGTCAATGTGGGGGATGATTAATACGCGGCAGGACACACTGACGCCGCGCTACCGCGTTTGAGCATGGCGGGCAATGAACACGTTTTGACCTTGACGACTCAGACGGCTGGTAAAGAGTTCGTTCTTTGCGGTTGCGATTCACATTGACTGCGGATATCTGGGAATGATCAGACTCACTGTGTTTGCAAAAAAAGTGATCATAGACCTTGCCGGTTGGGATAATCGGCACACTTCAGAGGAGGCAGACCGTCATGGCAACACAAAACACCAATAATTTGGGAGAATCTGCGGTAATTGCCATATATGACACGCACGAATTAGCGGACCACGCGGTCAAAGAGATTCAGCAAGCTGGGTTTGATATGAAGAAACTCTCGATTGTTGGCAAAGGCTATCACAGTGAGGAACAGCCCATCGGCTACTACACCACGGGCAAGAAAATGGAAGTGTGGGGCGGCATTGGCGCCACTTGGGGAGCGATTTGGGGCGGATTTTGGGGCTTGCTGTTCGGAGCTGGATTCTTTCTGATTCCTGGCATCGGCCCGATCATGGCGGCAGGACCTCTTGTTGCCCTGCTCGTCGGAGCCTTGGAGGGCGGAGTGGTCATTGGCGGACTGAGCGCGTTGGGGGCAGCGCTGTTCAATATGGGCGTCCCCAAAGACAGCGTCGTGCGCTATGAAACAGCTATAAAGGCGGACAAGTTTGTCTTGATCGTACATGGGTCAGAAGAGGATGTACAGCGCGCCAAGACTTTGATTGATCAGGCTCACGCCACAGAGAGTGCGATTTACGCGGTCAAGTAAGGCGATAGGATGAAAACAATAGGGCCGCGTGCACCCACCCGCCAAGGCGGGAGCATGCGGCCGTCTTGGCGGGCGGCGCTGGTCCCGACTGTGCACACGAAATCCTTGTGGTGAAAGTGGAGGCCGTGAATAATGAGAACCAGATTGGTCCAATTTGACATCACACCCACAGGAGAAGTTTCCCGTGAGTTTCTGGCACACGGTCTCGTACACTTCCGCCAGGCGGCACAGTTCGTCAAGCAATTGCCTTACGGGAGAAACACTGACCGCTCAGATTACCGATTAGTGCTCAGTGAAGGCCGCGGAACCTGCAGTACCAAACACGCCCTGCTGGCATCTTTATGCATGGAACAACAACAGCACGAGGTTCATCTCTATACGGGCATTTACGAAATGACCGGGAGCAACACCCCCGGTATTGGTCACATCCTTCGCCACTACAGCTTGCCCTCAATTCCCGAAGCCCACTGCTACCTGAAATATCATCAGGGCCGCTGGGATTTCACTCGGGTAACAGGCTCTTGCAATGACTCACCCCGAGAGTTTTTAGATGAGATTGCCATCGGCCCCCATCAGATTGGGGATTTTAAAGTCGCCTATCACTGGGCCTACCTTCCCCTATGGCTGTCCCGCCACGGTCTCAGCCAACGTTTTGATACAGACGCCCTGTGGACAATTCGGGAGGAATGCATCGCGGCTCTCAGCGCTCCCCCGGTACAATGACGGAATTGGGCATGTGCCCCGCCAGGCCGCATCGCGGGCGTTCCCGTGTTATGGCAGCAGCCGCGCTGAAACGTCGTGAGAGGAGGGGGAGGGAGTCTTGCCCATGTGTTCCGGCACCGGATTCAATTCCAGTGTCACCACATACCATCCGTGATTGGTGTACGACTCTATAATGGTCCACTGGATTTCTCCCACGCCCCATTTCCCCCCATCCAAAAACACAATCTGGGATACAGGCTGCCCCACCAGAATGGTTCCCGGACCTTGCTGCAAAGTGTATCCAGACGGCAGGGTGACCTTGGGCGCGGCAGCCTGGCCCGGAGTGTAGGCATGAAACACCGTGTACATGACGGGTCCCCCCTTGTTGACCGAATAGACGGGAGCGGTATAGCGTGTGCCTGCGGATACCACGCTCAGCCTATGCGGGTCAGTCTGCTGAAAGGGTTTTATCCCCATGGTCTCAGTAAACAGTGTGGGAATATAGAGCGTTTGAAATCCTGGGTCCTCTTCCGCCATATTGCCATGCAGCTGCTCATTGACTGTGGTGGGATTGGACGTCTCGAATGTCGTCCCCGATCCATCAAGCACATCCCGCCCAATTTTGCCAAAGCGTCTGGGGTAGGCCAGATTATGCACGGCATCGGCCATCAGCAGGAAGGGATTGTTGCGCGTCGTGGTGCCTTGATAATACCACGGCAGCGTGCGGTGCATTCCAAACAGCTGACGGGCGGCTTTCTGTTCCGCTTCGGGGGACTGATGCGGCGAAATCCCGAGGTCCGGCAAATCTTCTGACAGGCCACGCGCCACATATTCAGGCAAAACGCGCGAGGCCGCTTCCGGCAGCGCGGGGTGCAGGCTGCGGGTTGGCTGCAGAACCTGCTGAGCCCCCACCCCTCCAGGATACTTGTCGTTGCTAGGCGGGTGGGCTTCCTTCAGCGCAGGCGCCGCCGCTGCCGGCTGCACTCCGCAACCGCCCAGTGAGACCGCCAAAACACCGGCCAGACATCCCAGCAAGACCGCCTTTTCCTTGTGCGTGCGAATTTCGTTTTGCCTGCGCCAAGACCAACGCCTCACGGCTGCGCCGTCTTCTGCTCGTCTCGCCAGTAGGCCAAGTCAGCCAGGCGGCCCTGGCTCGCCTCGTCCAAGGGATCAAGGCTCAACGCCCTGCGGTACAATTCTTCAGCCCGCGCATCATTGGCGCGGCTCCACTTAAACACTGGGCTGTATTGGTCTCCCCACCAGATCCACGGCCATGGGTCTTTGGGATTGTTCTCTTGCAGGGCCTCAAACAGGGCGTCACCCAGGGTGTCCTGACCCAGCAAAAATAATGCGTCACCTTTGGCAGCCAAAAGCGATGTGGCATTTTCTCCCATCAGGCGGGGAAATCGCATGAGAACCCCGTCGACAAAATCGATGCAGGTCTGCGCCCTGTCTAAATTGCGGTACATTCCGTTATGGAGCTGATCCTGGTAATCGGCGATCCAGTTGAGCAGATCCCCGCTGTCAATTCCCTGAGCCGTCGCAGGCATAAAGAGCGTGTCAAACATATTTTCTGTCAGGTCTCGGGACTCTATGTGCTTCCAAATCTCACGGCCCACAGCCGCAGATTCTTCCTCGCGGTTGGCCA
>DAHWJO010000175.1:0-6500 GCA_027344105.1 Sulfobacillus sp. | reverse complement strand
AGAAGTCCGGTTCCAGTGTGGAGAAAGGCGAGACTTTGTGGGATACGGCCACCAACCTCAGGCAGATGGGAATTGATGCCGCCATCATCCGCCACCAGGTGTCCGGGGTGCCGGAACAGCTGGCGGAAGTGCTTGACGTCCCGGTCATCAATGCCGGGGACGGCAGCCACGAACACCCCACCCAGGGGCTTTTGGATGTGCTGACCCTGCGCCAGGCCAAGGGAGACGTGAGCCGGCTCAAGGTGGCGATTGTCGGCGATGTGCTCCACAGCCGCGTGGCCCGGTCCGATATCTGGGCCATGCGGGCCCTCGGCGCCCGAGTGGTGCTGATTGGCCCAGCCTCCCTGCTTCCGGAATCATACCGGGAGCTCGGGGTGGAGGTCACCACCGATTTGAAAGAAGGCCTGGCGGGAGTGGATGCGGTGCAGGTGCTGCGATTGCAAAAGGAGCGCCAGAGCGGGGGCGAAATCCCTTCCCAGTGGGAATACCGCGCCCGCTGGGGACTGACCGCCGAAAGTCTCGGATGGGCCAAGCCAGACGCCGTGGTGTTGCATCCGGGCCCGCAGAACCGGGGCGTTGAAATCGACTCAGATATTTTGGACTCGGAACGGGCCCTGGTCCGGCAGCAGGTGCGCAACGGAGTGGCAGTGCGCATGGCCGTTCTCTTCCGACTATTGGGGGGTGCTCATGATGAACAGTGAAGGAACCGCTTACCGCATTCAGGGGGCGCGGGTCATTGACCCGTTCCAAAATTTCGACGGGGTCACGGATGTATGGGTGAAAGACGGCCGGATTTCGGGGCAGCCCGAACCGGACGCGGAGGTCATCAACGGGGACGGGCTGTGGCTGGTGCCCAGACTTCTGGATATGCATGTGCATTTCCGTGACCCGGGGCTGGAATATAGAGAAGACCTGGCATCGGGCAGCAAAGCGGCCGCGGCAGGGGGCTTCACCGCCGTCTGCACGATGCCCAACACCCAGCCGGTGATTGACATCCCCAGTCTTGTGCAGTGGCAGATTGAACGCTCCCGCCAGCTGGGGCTGGTGCGGATCTGGCCCATCGGCGCCATTACCAAAGGCGAGGCCGGCCGGGAACTGGCGGAGATGTACCAGATGGCGCAGGCTGGCGCCGTGGGATTTTCAGACGACGGCCACCCCGTGGCCGACAGCCGCCTGATGCGGGCGGCGCTGAGCTATTCCGCGGCCATGGGCAAGCCCATCATCCAGCATGCTGAAGATTCGCGGCTGGCGTTGGGCGGGGTGATGCATGAAGGCGCGGTCTCCCAGCAGATGGGATTGGGCGGCATCCCGGCCGAGGCGGAATCCGTCATGGTCTGGCGGGATGTGGAGCTGGCGGGACTGACCCAGGGAATATTGCACGTGGCCCACATTTCCTCTCCAGGCTCCCTGGAGGCGCTGCGCTATGCCCGGAACCGGGGACTCAACGTCACGGCCGAGATCGCCCCCCACCACTTGTTCCTCACCGACGAAGCTGTGCGGGAATGGAATTACAGTCCGGTGACCAAGGTCAACCCGCCGCTGCGTCCCGCTCAGGTGCAGCAGGCCCTGATTGATGCCGTCAGGAGCGGGCTCGTGGGCGTGCTGGCGTCGGACCACGCGCCGCACCACGCGGATGAGAAAGCCGCGCCGTATGACGAGGCGCCCTTTGGCATCAGCGGCCTGGAGACATTTCTGGGGTCGGTGATGACCCTGTTTCTGGGGCAAGGCCTCTTGAGCCCACTGGAGCTGTTCGCCAAGATAACGTCGGGACCGCATGATGTGCTGCGTGTGGCCTACGGCGGGCTGGTTCCTGGCCAGGAGGCGGACTTGACCCTCATCGACCCGCGGGTGCAGTGGACGGTGGACCCCCGCACTTTTTACTCCAAGGGCCGCAACACGCCCCTGGAGGGAGCCCGGCTCACGGGGCGGGCGGTGGCGACAATGGTGGGAGGCCGCTTCACGATGCGCGACCAGGAGGTGCTGGGATGAAAGGCACTCTGCTCTTTGAGGACGGCACCCGCTTTGACGGCACTTTGATTGGGGACACCGGCCGGATGGCGGCCGGTGAGGTGGTCTTCAACACCGCGATGACAGGGTACCAGGAAATTTTGACCGACCCCTCCTACTACGGCCAGATTGTCGTGCTGACGTACCCTCTGATTGGCAACTACGGCACATTTCCGGAGGCGGCGGAGTCGCTGTTTCCCTGGGCCGAGGCGGTGATTGTCAAGGATGACGCCCCGGTTCCCTCTCATTTTGGCGGGGCGGAAAGCTTTGACAGCTACTTGAAGCGGTATCACAAAGTCGGCCTGTCAGGCGTGGACACCCGGGAGCTGACCCTGTACATCCGGGGGGCGGGCACCCAGCACGCCGTGCTGGCCGAGTCCGGCCACGATGCCCTAGATCTGGCCCAGGCACTGGAGGCCATTGACCTGTCCCGCAGCGTCTATGAAGTGACCACGCCTGAGCCTTACCACATTGTCCATGACGGGCCCCATATTGTCGTGATCGATTACGGCGCTAAAAACTCCATTATGGAACAGCTGGCGGCGCGCAACATGTCTGTCACCGTGGTGCCCTGCACGGTGACCCCAGGCGAGATCGAAGCCTACCGCCCGGACGGGATCGTGCTCTCCAACGGGCCGGGGGACCCGAGCCTTTTCGGGGACCTGCTTCCCACCGTGAAACACTGCATCGCGCACTACCCCACTTTGGGAATTTGCCTGGGACACCAGTTGATTGGCCTGGCCGAGGGAGCGAGGACCTACCCGCTGAAATTCGGCCACCACGGCGCCAATCACCCTCTCATGGACCACCAGACTGGCAAGGTGCTGATTACTTCCCAGAACCACGGCTATGCGGTGGAAGCGGAGCCGCTGCTGGACCGCTACCGGATCCGGCTGACCAATTTGCACGACCAGACCGTGGAAGGATTCCAGCACCGCGAAAAGCCGGTGCTCACGGTGCAGCACCATCCCGAGGCGGGGCCCGGTCCATGGGACTCCCACTATCTTTTCGATGAGTTTCTGACAATGGTACGCGAGTGGGGAGATGGAAATCATGCCTAAACGACCAGATGTGCGCAAAGTGCTCGTGATAGGGTCCGGGCCGATTATCATCGGCCAGGCCGCCGAGTTTGACTACGCCGGAACCCAGGCCTGCCGCGCGCTGCGGGAAGAAGGGGTGGAGGTGGTGCTGGTGAACAGCAACCCGGCCACCATCATGACCGACCTGTCGGTGGCCGACACCGTCTATCTGGAGCCCCTGACCGTATCGTTCCTGGCCTATATTCTGGGCAAGGAGCGGCCGGACGGGGTGCTGGCGACACTAGGGGGGCAGATGGGGCTGAACCTGGCCTCCGAGCTCGGACGCTCGGGGGTGCTCACGGATTTGGGCATTCCCCTTCTGGGCACTCCGCTGTCGGCTATCAAAATGGCGGAGGACCGGGAAGATTTCCGGAACCTGATGATTGAGCTCCACCATCCCATCCCCAAAAGCCGGACGGTGACGACGGTGGAGGAAGGACTGGCCTTCGCCAATGACATCGGCTACCCAGTCATCTTGCGCCCGGCCTACACCCTGGGCGGGACCGGCGGGGGATTCGCCCACAGCGCCGAAGAGCTCCTGGTACGCCTCCCCCACGCGCTGGCGCTCAGCCCCATTACCCAGGTGCTGGTGGAAGAATCCATTGCCGGCTGCAAAGAGGTGGAGTACGAGGTAATCCGGGACGGCGCCGGCAATACCATCATCGTCTGCAATATGGAAAACCTGGACCCGGTCGGGGTGCACACCGGGGACTCCATTGTGGTGGCCCCCAGCCAGACCCTGACCGATTACGAGTACCAGATGCTGCGCTCCGCCGCCATCGACATCGTGTCCCACCTGGGAGTGGAGGGAGGCTGCAACGTGCAGTTCGCCCTGCACCCAGACGGGCGTTACTGGGTGATTGAGGTCAACCCCCGCGTGTCGCGTTCCAGTGCCCTGGCGTCCAAAGCGACGGGGTACCCGATTGCCCGGATTGTCTCCAAAATCGCGCTGGGACTGACCTTGCCGGAAATCGCGAATCCGGTGACAGAAGATACCACGGCAGCGTTTGAGCCAG
The DNA here is from genome assembly GCA_027344105.1 of Sulfobacillus sp. GTDB lineage: Bacteria > Bacillota > Sulfobacillia > Sulfobacillales > Sulfobacillaceae > Sulfobacillus. Next base: position 2,398 of record DAHWJO010000175.1, on the reverse strand, counting down.
CCTTGGACTACATCGTTGTGAAAATACCGCGGTGGCCGTTCGATAAGTTTCCGGGAGCGGACCGGGTGCTGGGCACGCAGATGAAGGCGACGGGAGAGGTGATGGCCATTGACCGCACCTTCCCGGGCGGCCTGCAGAAGGCCGTGCGCTCTCTGGAGATGCGGCGGACAGGACTGAACGACCCGCAGCTGGCTTCCCTGCCGCCTGAAGCTGTCTGGGAGGGGTGCATCACCGCCACCGACGAGCGGCTGTTCTACCTGGCCGAGGGACTGAGACGCCACTTCCGGGTAGAGGACATGGCGGAGAAGACCAGTATTGACCGCTGGTTTCTGGACGGGATTGCCGAGATCATCCGCTGGGAAGAATGGCTGGAGACGCAGGCGGGGGAGTGGGTGGACGAGGCCTGGAAAATCAAGCAGCTGGGATTTTCCGATGCCCGGATTGCGGAGCTGACAGGCTCCACCCCCGCTGCCGTGCGCGCCCAGCGTCTGGCTCTGGGCGTTCGCCCCGGCTACAAAATGGTGGACACCTGCGCGGGGGAATTCCCGGCCCGGACCCCCTACTATTACGCGGCCTATGAGCCCAGCCGGGAAGCCGTGCCGCTCACGGGCCCCAAGGTGCTGGTCATAGGGTCAGGCCCTATCCGCATCGGCCAGGGAATTGAGTTTGACGCGGCCAGCGTCTACGCTCTGAACGCGCTCAAACGTCTGGGATACCAGGCGATCATGGTCAACAACAATCCGGAGACGGTGTCCACCGACTTCAACGCCTCGGACCGGCTGTACTTTGAGCCGATTACTCTCGAAGACGTCCTCAACATTGTCGACTGGGAGCAGCCTTTGGGGGTGGTGGTGCAGTTTGGCGGGCAGACCGCCATCAATCTGTCCGAAGCGCTCACCCGAAACGGGGTCAACATTATCGGCACCGGCCTTGAAGGGCTAAGCCGGGCCGAGGACCGCGAGCTGTTCGACGCCCTGCTGGGGGAACTTGGCATCAAGCGCCCTCCCGGCCACACGGCGATTGCCGCCCCGCAGGCGATTGCCGCCGCGCGGGATATTGGCTACCCCGTGCTGGTCCGCCCGTCCTTCGTGCTGGGCGGGCGTGCCATGCGGATTATTGAGGACCAGGGCCAGCTGGAGCAGTACCTGTCCACCAGCACTGAAATGGGAGAGGGACAGCCTCTGCTGATTGACCGCTATATGAGCGGCCTCGAATTGGAAGTGGATGCCGTCAGTGACGGGGACCGGGTCATCATCCCGGCCGTGATGGAGCATGTGGAGAGAGCGGGGGTGCACTCCGGCGACTCCGTGGCGGTCTTGCCGCCGGTGCGGGCCAGCCGGCAGGTGATTGAGCAGGTGGTGGATATTGCCACCAGACTGTGCCGGGGACTGAAGGTCAAGGGCCTCTTGAACGTGCAGTTTGTGGCTGTGAACAATGACGTCTACGTGATTGAAGCCAATCCCCGCTCCAGCCGCACCGTGCCCTTTGTGATTAAGGCCACGGGGGTGCCCCTGGTCGATTTGGCGATGGAAGCCAGCTTGACGGGGCGCATGGATGACCGCTGGGGCCAGGGCCTCCTGCAGCCGCCCGAGCACTTCTCGGTGAAGATGCCGGTGTTCTCCTTTGCCAAACTGGGACAGGTCGATGCGATTTTAGGACCGGAAATGAAGTCGACCGGAGAGGTGATGGGCATCGACCACGACTTTTCCTCGGCGCTGTACAAAGCCCTTATTGCCGGCGGCTTCCGGGTGCCCGCGGGGGGCAAGATCCTGGCCACCATCGCCGACGCCGACAAAGCGGAAGCCCTGCCCTACCTGCGCGAACTGGCGCAGCTGGGATACCGCATCTATGCCACCGCCGGCACTCTGGCGCTCTTGTCGTCGCGGGGAATCCCCGCCCGCCCGGTGTACAAAATCCGGGAGCGCCGCCCGCACCTGGTGGACATGATCCGCGAGGGGCAGTTTGACCTGGTGATCAATACCATCAGTGTCGGCGGCGACCAGGAGCGCGAAGGCTTTCTGATCCGGCGCGCAGCGGTGGAGCAGGGGATTTTGTGCTTTACCTCCCTCGATACCGTGCGGGCGGCTCTGGAAGCGCTCCGCGACCGCCACCGGCAGACATTTTCCGTGCACCCTCTCAATGAGTGGCTGCATGTCGGGCAGGTGCGGTGAATGGCGGACCAGCAGTTTCATGACGGGCAGGTTGACGCGCGCATTGTGAGGCGCGAGGAAGTGGCCAGGGACCATGTCGAGCTCATTGTGGAAAGTCCGGCCCTGGCCCGGGCCGTTCCCGGGCAGTTTGCCCACATCCTCACGCCCGGGATGCTGAGGCGTCCCGTCTCCTTCTCCCGCATTGAGCCGGGTAGCGGACGAGTGGGGCTGCTATTCCAGGTGGTGGG
>DAHWJO010000174.1:0-6622 GCA_027344105.1 Sulfobacillus sp. | reverse complement strand
GCACTTCGTAGGGCTGGCGGGTCTCCAACCACCGCCAGAAATTCCGTTGCGTGAAGATCAGGCCGAGGAGAAACTGCACCACGATGCGGGGGGCGATCCCCACCGCGGCTTTATGGATGCCTGCCGCGTGGAGAATGCGGGCGAAGCCGATCGTCGCGAGGAATTGAGAAAGTCTTGAATCCGGATGATTTTGTGGTATCATTAAATTGCTTCTTTTTGGGTAATTTTTGGTGGATACCTAAATTATACCGGAAATGAGGCAGTTTGTGTTGTCAAGCTTCTAAGAAATCGCCAAAAATCAGCGTCCTGACAACGTTTTTAGACAATCCCCTCCTGCGAAAGCTGAGTTAGTTACATCAAAAAAAGGCGGGAATTGGTCCGTCCCGCCTTTCTTGATTTGCCTTCCCCCTTTTTGGCTCTTATGGCTGTCCCAGTAATGCCACAGGACGCCATAGTCAGCCTTGGCCCCGGGACTCAAGGTTTGATATAGGCCATCCCCTCGTGCTGTCTCCGGACCAATTCTCCCACCGCGGAAGGAACAACCGTCGTTCCGGGAACAAGCTCCCTTTCTTCAACATGACGGGCTTTCATCGTATTCAGACAGACCGCCACGCTCACACCCTGGTTTTGCAACGAAGCCAGTTCCCCGGCCCACTGTGACTGGGATGCCACCACCAAGTTCAGCGCGTCCCCCTGAATAACAATTTCAATGGGGATCGCGGACATTTCTGCCCGAAGATTTGCGACATTGCGCAGCGCGGTGCGCTGTTGGCCTGGATCGGCATCGTTGAAATGAAACAGAACTCCATCGAATTGTGTCACACCCTGACCTCCTGAGAATGAATACTAGTCCGCCCGCTCAAGGCGGATGGCATACTCTTGCCCCTAATGCTGGTCGCTTCTCATCACGACAGACCTACTGGTCAACCGCCAACCTTATCGCCGGACCCTCAACGGAGCGTTCTCGCACCATCAGGCTGTCTTTTGGAATCCGGTTTTAGAAAAGGGGATACGCCATGCCGCCTATTCTGCCGAGGTGGTGTTCATGGGAGGCAGAGCCCATTCCAGCCCGGCGGCCACGAGACTGATGGCCAGCAGGACCCAGAAAACATGGTGAATGCCCAAAAATAGTCCCTGCCGCACATATTCTGCCACGGCCCGGGGCAATCCCGCTGTACCCGTGCCCGAAACCAGCGCAGACGCGGTGAGGTGCTGTGGCCACTGGGCCGCCAAGGTGTGGGGCGGATGGCGCAGCCATCCTAGGAGAAACCCATTCACCAGGGTTCCGAAGACCGCGACACCCACCGCACTTCCCACCGTACGGGTGAAGAGATTGCTGCCGGTCACGACACCGCGCTGGTTCCAGGGCACGGACGACTGCACCGCGATCAATAACGGCGTCGAAGTCAGTCCGAGGCCCGCCCCCATCAATAAGGAAGCCGCCGCAGCCTGCCAGGGCGCCGCCTGCGGCGACAATGCCAAAAAGGCGATGCTGGCGCTGACCATCAACCCAGATCCCACCAGGGCCGTGAGACGGAATCCGCGGGTGAGATATAAGCGGCCAGACAGAGCCGAGGCGAGGGGCCACCCCACCGACATGGCGCCCAGCGCCAATCCCGCGACTAACGGGGTACTGCCCAAACCACTTTGAACAAAGGTGGGAAGATAGGAACTCAGACCTAACGAGATGACGCCGACAATCAAACTCACGACATTGGCCAAGGCAATAAATCGGCGGCGGAACACCCAGACCGGCAGAATCGGTTCGGCGGTACGGGCTTCATAGGCATAAAAACCGATGAGCGCCGCGGCACTGAGCACAAAGATCCCGACACTGGGCCAGGCTCCCCAGGCCCAGGCCACCCCGCCCTCCAATAATCCTACAATCAAGGCGCCGGTGCCGATCAACAGCAAGATCGCACCGCCCACATCAATCGTGTGGGACTGCGGTGTGAGCGATTCCTGCAGATAGCGGCCCATCACCCACAAAGCGCCAAGGCCAATGGGGATATTGATATAAAAAATCCAGTGCCATGAGGCATATTCGACCAAAATTCCCCCAAGAGCCGGTCCCATCAGGGACGCAATGCCCCATGCGCTGGATAGGTAAGCCTGCATTTTGGCCCGTTCTTTCATCGTGTATAAGTCACTGATAATGGTGGTCGACATCGGGATAATGGCCGCCGCGCCAATCCCTTGCAGTCCCCGGAATATAATGAGCTCCATCATACTCTGGGAGAGTCCCGACAGTGCGGATCCCAACAGAAAGATCACAATCCCGAACAGCAGCATCGGTTTGCGCCCGTATAAATCCGCCAACTTGCCATAAATTGGCACCATGACGGCTTGGACCAGCAAATAAATGGAAAACACCCAGGGAAAGAGCGAGAATCCGCCCAAGTCATGGACAATCGTCGGGATCGCGGTGGCCACAATGGTGCCGTCCATTGCCGCCATAGCCATGGTCAGCATGAGCCCCGCCATAATCAGTGACCGTCCGGAAAGGCCCCGCTGGGCAACAGACGGCCTGCGGTGTGTTGTGATGTCCATCAGTTTTCATGACCTCCCCGGCCGTTCCCGTCTGCGTAACCCGTTTCTCGGTGGCCTTCGCCACGAGTTTTGCGCCTGCGGTGAAAATCAGCAGAGCGGGCTCCCCCGAGCCCGCTCTGCTGATTAGCATCGCTCAGACGCCCACGATCTGGTATCCGTCATTCACCAGGCGCACCAGCGCTTCCCCCGCAGGCTCCAGGGTAATCCCCTGGTCGGTGACGCGGGTGGTGACCCCATATTGTTCGGCATTGCCAGGACAGGCTGCGACCGGCACCGCGCCCTGTACCAGGGTGGCCAACGCCTCCACGAGAAATCCTTCTGCCTGGCCTGCAAGCTGAACGCCCGGTCCAAAGAAATACACTTGCACATCTTGACTGCGATTCGCACTGAGACGGCCAGCCAATACAATATTGGCGATCGCCTTGTCTTGCAAATCCGGTCCGGCAGTGATCCAAAACGCAATTTTCGCCACGGATAATCCTCCTCAAATTTTTCTTCAAGTGTCCCTACCGGCCGGACCAATCGGTGATTGTCGCGTCACGGCTCTGCGTTACTATACAATAACAAGTATTAGAAAGCAATAGCGAATGACTGGTTGCCGTATATTCTATCAACGCTCGCCTGTTCCGCTCCCCTCAGATGACGGCACCACATCGGGGAACAAAATCTCGCAGGGCGCAATCTCCGAGCCGTCAAGTCGTTTTGAATGTTAGAGAACCATGTGTTGCGAACCGATCTGAATATTCGCCTGATACAGGACCATATACGATTGGCTTCCTTCCACGGCAAGTGTCGTTCGGCAATGCGGGGGCGTCACAAAATGCCGGGAATTGTCGGCTAGACCTCCCGCAGCATGCGGGTCACTGAGGTCCCCAACGCTCACGGCCGGGACCATTATGCCCCAGCCACTTGGGGTGGTTGGACCGCTCCGCCTACATAGCGCCACCGACGGATCTTCCCTCATTTCGAACATCACTTCGCCCGCAATCCGCCATCCCGGATCGCGCACGGACCCTAAAATCGGGATTTGCAGATCATGGCCAGGAATCGGAATCGTGTGATAAAACCCTGAAAAAATTAACCAGACGATGGTATCATGTGGGTTTCGGGGATCGGTTAGTGATTTTTCGACTTCATCTCAGACCTCTTAGGTTGCCTCGCTCTAATTCACGGAGCCGGAAGAGTTCCTTGACAGCACCAATATGTTGCGCTGCTGCCGACCACCATTAATCCGACAACACTTCGACGTCGGTCGCTCTTCATCGTTGACTGTCCAAGGACTGTTTCTCAATGAGGTTGAACGCCAACTTTTTGCCGTTGCATCCATTCGCGCAAGGGTTTTGACACCTTCTCCCGCCACACCGTCCAATGACCAAAGTAGCGGCGTGATGGACGCTGATCCCATATTGTGGCTGATACTTCAGTCGTCCAATCGTCGACGCGTACGCGGCTTGCACTGTACCCACTTCGACCCCCTCGCGGGCGGCTTGGCATGTTGGCGCCGTCAAGAACCCCCGGTTGTCACTGGTGAGTTATCCGATTAAAATCGGCACTGACGTCCTGGCCGTGAAGGAATTTCAAGTTTTCTATGATCAGACCGGCTCCGCATTCTTTGGCCCACCGCAAGGCTTGATGGGCGATCTGACCCACCAGCGCTTGCCGTTGAGTGGTCCGAGCATCATATAGGCGGCTGTCTCCAAGCGTCGCAAACGCTGTGGTGCCTCAATGCGCGGCCCCCTGACCGTACCGAGGATTGGCTTCACATCACCCCCGATGATTGGCACCGGAGCCGTTACGAGACGAGAATCTTCAGAGCAGCCACGGCTACAGGTTCTTGGGCCTGATTGCCGAGCGTCATCTGCGCCTCAACCACCCCGCCTTGGGACTTAGGCACGAGTCCTGTCACCTCGAGGTCAACATGCACAGTGTCGCCAATAAAGACGGGGTGGACAAAACGGACTCGGTCCATGCCATAAAAGGCCCGCACGGTCCCCGGGTCCATCGTGATAAGGCCGGTCGCAATAGACAGGAGCAGCATTCCATGCGCGATGCGCTGGCCGTAGGGCCCTTGCGCCGCCCACTCCCGGTCGGTGTGCAGAGGATACCAGTCTCCGCTGAGGGCCGAGAACATGACTAGGTCAGCCTCCGTAATACTTCGCCCCCGTGACCTCCATTTCTCACCGACCGCGTAGCCTTCAAATGGTTTCATAAACATCGCTATTTGCCCTCCTCTTTCCTGCTCCCGGCCGCGTCAGGGGCCTCATAAAGCTCGTGATGCCATTGCCGCAACACGTTCTTCTGAATTTTCCCAGTGCCGGTCTTGGGAAACTCCTCGACAAACACGATGCGCTTCGGCACCTTGAATCCCGCCAGACGCTCCCGGGCATAAGCCAGCAAAGCCTCTTCCCCCAAATTTGCGCCGGGCTCGCGAATGACCAACGCCGTGACGGCCTCCCCCCAGTAGGGGTGGGGCAGACCGATTACGGAGACCGCAGACACTGCCGGATGCTGCGCCAGGCAATGTTCGACTTCCAGAGACGAGACATTTTCCCCGCCCGACTTCACCATGTCCTTCTTGCGGTCGGAAAACCACACCACGCCTTCTTCATCCATCCACCCGATGTCGCCGCTGTGAAACCACCCGTGCCGGAAAGCGTCGGCCGTAGCCTCTGCCTGGTTCAGGTACCCGCTCATCGCGTGCGGCCCCCGGTAGACAATTTCCCCGGTTTGTCCGGCATCCAGCAGCCGTCCTTGCTCATCCATGATTCCGACTTCGACCGTCGCAACTGCTGAGCCCCATGATCCCGACTTTATGCCTTCGTGTTCCGGTTTCTGAAACGTTGTCGGCGGGGTGAATTCGGTCTGTCCGGCTCCCAGCAGGACCAGCGCGTTCGGGAAAACTTGCTTGAGCTCCGCAATGCGGCCCTCAGGCATAGAAGCCATCGCATACATCGCCAGCCGGATGGATGGCCTTGACCGTTCTCGGGAGTCAGGCACTCCCAGTAAGGCCTGCCACATCATCGGCAGCAAAAACGCCACCGTAATCTGCTCGCGGTCTATCAGGCCCAAGACGGCGGACGCATTAAAGGACGGCATCACATACGCCGCGGCACCCTGAACAAATCCCGGCACAGCAAACGCATTGAGATCGGCGCAGTGATAGAGGGGCAAGATGTGCAAGACGCGGTCATTCGCACTCAGCTGAGTCTGCAGGCTCGAGGCGAGCGCGGTCACCGTGACCGCGACGTGGCTGGTGAGAACACCCTTGGGCCGCGAGGTGGTGCCGCTGGTGTACAGCAGCTGGGCGGCAGCGCGGTCATCGATGTACACCGCAGGCTCCGCGTCCCCGCCCTCTTGCAGCAGTGCCTCAAACTCTTGCTTCCCGCCGGATTCCTGGCCAAACCAGATAATTTGCACAGAGTCACCCAAAAATCCCACGGCGGCCTCAACTAGCGGCTGGAGTCCGCGGTCGGCGATTAACCACTGGACTTCCGCGTCGCGCAGGCAATAGGCGATATTCTCCGGGTCCAGCCCCAGATTGATGAGCATGGCCACAGATCCAGCCTTGGCGCACCCAAAGTAACTGACGATAAACTGCCAGCTGTTGCGTCCCATGATGCCGACCGCATGCCCCCCTAAACCACGGTTCAGAAGCGCTTGCGCCAGATGGCAGGCCAGACGGTTGACCTCGTGAAAACTGAGTTCGGCATCCCCATCCTTCACGGCCAGCCGTTCCTTAAAACGGGCAGCCGCCCGGGTGGCGATGTCCCCGACCGCGCAGCGGCCAGCGAGATTTTGCTCTAGTCGTGCATCCATCCCATGCTCCCTCCTTATTGACGGTCTTCACGCATTCTCTGATAGGACGACCGCAGTGTTGTCTTGAGGATCTTGCCAGTGGCATTGCGCGGCAATTCCTGCACCACCTGAAGATGTTTAGGAATTTTAAATTTCGCCAAATGTTTGGCGCAAAATTCGCTCACCTCTGCTAACGTCAGGGATGCATGTGGGTCAGCGAGCACCACGACAGCCAATGGCACCTCCCCCCACCGCCTATCGGGTATGCCAATCACCG
>DAHWJO010000173.1:0-6634 GCA_027344105.1 Sulfobacillus sp. | reverse complement strand
GCCAAGTGGTGAGCTTTTGGGGACTCGTCAGCCAAAGCCTAGCGGGCATGGCCCCTACCTGCGATGTCGTTGCCTTCATGACCGCCGGCGCAGCTTTCGCCTTGGTGGCCCTGCCTCTCTCCTATTTAGCAGCTTTTGTGCTGATGTTTATCGAAGTGAATACCATCTACCATCTGTCCAAAGACCGCCCATCGGCGGGAGGGTACTATAGCTATGTGTCGATGGGACTCGGCTCGAAAGCAGCCACCTTGACCGGATTCATGGTCCTCTTTTATCAAGTGCTGAGCGTGGCGGGCGTGCCCGTCTACGTCGGCGGGGTATTTCTGCCTGGACTGGCCGCGGAGATGCACATCGCTTTGCCCTCGTATTTCTGGATGCTGATGGTCACGCTGTTTATTGGCGTGCCCTGGGGTCTTTCCGTCTCCGGCATCCGGCCCAGCATCAAAGTCCTGACTTTAACCAGTCTCACCGAAATCGTCTTCCTGATCGGTGCCTCCGCGTGGATCATAGCCCGCGTGCACCCTTCCGTGCCCCTGCGCCCTTTTGAGCTGGCGTCGACGGGAGTGAGAGGTCTGGCCATGGGAATGATTTTCGCTATTACCAGCTTCATCGGAGTGGGCAGCCATGCCCCCCTAGGGGAAGAAGTCAAAGGGATCCGCACCCAGCGCGGGCGTCTGATCGGCAAAGCCGCGATTGTCTCCCTCACCTTGGTGGGAGCGGCTTTAGTGCTCTCGGCCTATGCACTGACCGTCGGCTGGGGCATGGGCAGCATGAAAACCTTTGCCACCTCGCCAGCTCCGGGAGTCACCGTATTTCTCCACTATCTGGGTCCCATAGGGGCCGTGGCTCTCGTAGTGCTGGCGCTGAACAGCGCCATGGCCGACGATATCGCGCTGCTCACGAGTTCCTCGCGGGTGCTGTACGCCATCGCCCGGGATAATTTGGTGAATACGGGCTTCGCCCAGGTCAACGGCCACAACGCTCCCGCCAAGAGCGTCACCCTCTTGGCCATCGTGGCCTTCATCGTCGCTATCTCCACCGGCCTCTGGCTCGGCCCCAGCAACGCCTTCAATATGCTGACCACCGCCGTACTGTTTGGCCTGGTGACTGCCCACACTCTCATGAATGTCTCCCTAATGCGCCTGTTCCGCGAACATCACAGTCATCGCCGGCATCTGCTGCAGCATGTCGTGTTGCCCGTTATTGCCACAGGGCTCTTCTGGTGGGTGCTCTATGAGTCAGTGTGGCCCATTGTCTGGCCCATCAGCTTGTCGGCGGTGCTGTGGATAGTGTTTGGAGCGCCGGTGCTCTGGTATATTGTCAAGCGGGCGCCGCACCTTACCGCACTTCAGGGCCGCCGCTTGGGTCTCGTCGACGAAGTGGACGACGACTATTAGGCACCGTGCATGCCAGCACGGTGCCGCAGTCGCGGTCAACTTCACGACGATACCAGGGCCGATCAAGAATGATCATGGCGCAGACACCGTGCGAGCGAAGGCGGCGCAGGACGTCGAGACGTGGATGGACGCGGCGAAAAGGAGTCGTCAGGGGAGACCCTCGAGGGGGCGGTGCAGGAGCATCGTCACTGAAATTGACGGGATTGTGCATAAGCCGGACACAGAAAGGGCAAAAGGGTCCGACTTGAACACTCAGCAGGAATTGGCTTCACTTGGCACCGTATGAGGCACTGGTGCCTGCCTAAGCCTGTGTGACGGTGGAACAGCGGCATCCCGGCAACCGCAGAAACGAAGTTGGGAATGGTGAGGCATTAGCTCCGCCGTGTACCAGTGCCATTCGAATTGAGACGGTACGGGACCATGGCCACTACTATACTCTTCCGAAATATGAGCCGAGCTTGTAAGCTGATTCCCATATGGTTATGTAAGATGTTCTGCCACGGCTTGGATACCACCAATTCGGGAATGAGAACTACCAAATGCGATTTATTATGAGTGAGGGCACTAAAATGGTCGATAAACTGTAAAAGGGGACGCAACACGGATCGATACTGAGAGGTCAATACGATGAGGCTAATTTGGGGGCTGGGATTCCACTCTTGCCAGCGCGCACGAATTCGTGTCTCTTGTTCGGGATTGAACACAACACTGACGGCAATAACATGGTTGGACATCGACAGGGCATACGACATGGTAGCAACGGTCATCTGATTGATGCTCGCCACCGGAACGATGACGGTAAGAGGCTCTGTAGCTGGCTTGACATTTAGAGCGTCGAGCCGCAATTGACTAGCTACCGATAAATAATGGGCATGGACTCGGTCAAACGCGACTACGAGAGTCGGGATGGCAATGGCGACAATCCACGCACCGTGGGTAAACTTGGTGATGATTGCGATGATCACGACCGTGCCTGTCAAACACGCTCCAACCACACCGATTACAACGGTTCTGATCCGTCCCTGCGGGTTTGTCTTGTCGCCTAAGCGTTTCTTGGCCAAACTAATCATTGCAATCGTAAAGCTGATATAAACCCCAATCGCATACAGCGGGATGAGGTTTTCCGTATTGCCGTGAAAGATCACAATTAAGAGGGCGGATATTGTACCGAGCACAATAATGCCGTTTTGGTAAACCAAACGGTCGCCACGGGCTACAAACATACGCGGCATCCATTGATCGCGGGCCATAAGGCTGGCAAGTTGGGGAAAGCCAGCAAAACTAGTATTGGCGGCAATCGATAAAATGCTCATCGTCGCGAAAGACAGGAGATAGAAATACCAACCGGTACCAAAAATGTGGGCCGCCAATTGTTGCAAGACAGTCACACGCGCATTGGGTACAATATGAAACCGATAAGCAATCACGGATGTACCCACAAACATTGTCCCCAGGAAAAGTCCAAGGAGCAACAACGCGGTGCGCGCCCGCTTCATATCCGGACTTTTAAACAAGGGGACGCCATTGGATATCGCCTCGATGCCCGTTAAGGCTGAGGACCCTGAGCTAAAGGCGCGAAGAACCAGCAGCAAAGTGACGGCGCTCGGGACGGTGGGCGCCAAATATGCGGCGACAGGTGGGGCATTCGATATCGGCACCAAAAGTCCTACTGCCACCATGACCAAAATCATGCCAATAAATAAATATACAGGGACCACAAATAGCTGTGCGGATTCGCGCACCCCCCGCAAATTTACCATCGTGAGTAAGAACACGATACCAACACTAATCACGACAGCGAAATTCGCTAGTACGGGAAATGCCGATATTAACGCGGCGACTCCAGCTGTAACACTAACCGAGACAGTCAGCGTATAATCGACCAATAGAGCTGCTCCTGCTAACAGGCCAGGAAAACTCCCTAATGTATCGCGTCCAATAATGTAGGCGCCCCCGCCATTGGGATAGGCAGCGACAATTTGGCGATAGCTCATGATTAAGAAAACCAGCAGCAGAGCGATCGTAGCGGAGATCGGCAAAGAGTACCACAGGGCACCAATACCGGCGGTTGCCAAAACCACCAAAATGGATTCGGTGCCGTATGCTACGGAAGACAGTGCATCTGGGGACAGAATAGACAGGCCTTGCCAAAGCCCCAATTTGGCGGTCTCACTGTCCCGACTCTTCACCGGAGGGCCGAAAACCAAGGTTTTCCACTTCATGTCACACCTCGAATCCTCATGTAAGATTGTCAACCGGAATCGTTGACTGAAAAGTCATGATCTGAATCTTGTGCCCAATTGGCTCAAGGCGTAAGAGCTTCCCATTAGGTAGTGTTAGCGCCACCTCCGCAGCCACGCTGTGATGAAGGTTGGACGGAGCCAGCTGGCGGAAAAACGAAAAAGAGGGCACATGGTTTTATTCAAGATTCCATGTCGAGCACTTATGGAGATAATCGGCGGGATGGAGCCCACGGCAGAGAAGCGACGTCCGAAGGCCTAGTGCTTAAGCCGGTCTCGATCGGCCAGCGCAGCACGTGTTCCGGACATTCTGTTTTCACCCGCAGTTGCCGGAATGGCGAGATCCTGCAGTTATAGGAGAAAGCAGCGCACTTACAGGCAGTCCTTGCTGGGGAGAGGCGCAGAAATGGGGAAAACGCTCCCGGCCACAATAAGATATTAACGTCTTGCATCTGTGCATCCTGCACGTTTTTAAGCGCTTGAGCGCCACATGGCAAGCCGCTAGTCCAATGGACGCATGGTCCAGATAGGAACGCCGCAATGGGAGCGCGCACTTCCGCTTGTGCGGACTGTTGATGATTGTTGGGAATTAATGCATCAGCTTTGCCGATCTTCAACGAATCATGCCTCCAATAACAAAAAATGGCACTCTGCCCCACTCCTGGGCAAAGCGCCGACCTTGGCGTATGTTTAATTATGGACACACAACACTGTGTGGATAATAAATAGTAGTGTATCGTGACCTCTTGTCACCGTCAATCTGGCGAGTGCCGATCCACTTTACGATCGGATATTAGCGGGACCGTCTAAAGGCAATATGACAGCATTTGATCAAGCGCATCAGGGCCTCTTTAATGATTGCCGGTCCATTTTTAGACGGGTATAATAAGTCGGCTTTTTACGACGGACTCTCGTATAGGTTCTAGCGAATCTAATAAATCAACAGAATACGCGCCATCGATTTCAATGGCCACTAGGGCAGCTCCTCCTTTGCTCGCTCTCTCAAGGGACAAGCGTCCTACATTGATATCCTGCTTCGCGATGACCGTTAGCACCGTAGCCAGGAATCCGGGTTGATCAAGGTGCCACAGTACCAGCGAAGATCGGTCGCCCGACAAGCGTACGGGAAAGGTATCAATTTCCACTATCTCGATTTTACCGCCACCCAACGATGATCCGACGACTTCGATGTTCTCCGTATCGTTACCAGCTATAATGCGAACAGTGTTAGGGTGAAATGAATTGCCAGGGGATTTGGCAAAAGTTATGTCCACCCCCGCTTCGCCAGCAATTGCCAAGGCACTCGGCAATCTCAGGTCGTCGACTGACATGCCTAGAATGCCAGCCGCTAAGGCGCGGTCGGTGCCATGGCCGCGGTAGGTCTCAGCAAAAGAGCCCATTAATTCAAAGAGGACCTTTGTAGGAGCGTGCCCCAACAACTTCCGCGTAAGTAATGCGATTCGGAGGGCACCAGCCGTGTGTGAGCTTGAGGGGCCAATCATGACGGGCCCTATGATGTCAAAGGCACTATGATATTTGATAGGTCTGTGATTGGTCATGATGATGCGCCCCCTAAAATTTGTAGACGCAAGCGCCGACCCGTAGGGGTTGCGGCGAGTCCGCCGAGTCCAGTTTCTCTTAATGACTCTGGCAATGAATTGCCTATATCGTACATGGCGCCTACAACTTCATCAGCAGGAATGACGTTGTGAATGCCTGCCATAGCACATTCTGCTGCCGCTAATGCAGTCACAGCGTGGAGGCCATTGCGGTAGACACAGGGCACCTCTACTAAACCAGCTACCGGATCACACACTAACCCCAAGGAGTTGGTCAGAGCTAAGCCAACGGCATCTACCGAGACTTGTGGCGCTCCTCCATATAACTCTACCACTGCGGCGGCGGTCATCGCCGTCGCGGACCCCACTTCGGCTTGGCACCCGCCAGCGGCTCCCGAAATAGAACTGGAGTTTGCAATCACCAGACCTATAGCCGCAGCCGTAAGCAGAGCCGCCTCAATATCAGTTCGGCGATAGTGGTTGGTATCGAGAAGGGCAACCAACACTCCCGGTAAAATGCCCGCCGCTCCTGCAGTCGGGGTAGCCACGATCCGTCCCATGTGTGCGTTGACCTCGGACACCGCCATAGCGTATGCCATAGCATCCGAGGCTACGGACCCGAGAACGCCGTGTTGCCCATTATTGTGACGGCTAATCCATAGGCGCTGCGCATCCCCGCCAATGAGACCGCCGCGCGACGGAAGAGGGTGACTGATGCCGCGTCTCACGGCTTCTTCCATTACGGTGAACTGTTCGCTCATACGCTGTCGGACGGCCATCGCTGTCGTGCCTTGTTCCTCAACCTCCAGTGCGAGCATAACTTCAGACAATTTTTGATTGTGCGCTCGGGCCAAATCAACGAGCTCCTTTAGTTCAGTAAAGAACATTTAATTGCCTCCTCGATAAAATACTAATGGGTCAGTCGTTGTCTGGTCGTGACTAAGCAGGATAGATAATAGAAAAGACAGAGAACCCATGCTGACATGGTTTCTCTGTCTTTTGGCCTGAGAGTTTCAATGCAATGCATCATACCCCGTCGGCTACCATACCGGTTATTTCCAGAGTTGCGTCATGAAATCGTCCGCGTTACCTGAGAGATTCCTTCTCAGACGTCAGTTAAGAGAAGTTGCTCCTTCGGTTATTCCCCATGGGATGTTCTCCGATTTCATTCATCCGCCGTATTGAATTCTATACAAAACGGATATTATAAAGCGCGAGTATCTTCTTTGTGCAATATACTATTTTATATGCCAAAATACCAGTGTAGAATAAGTTTATTGTGCCACAAAGATGGATGCGCACCTTATAATCTGGGCGCAAGAAGCGTCAACGTCAGTGGCTACTAGGTATGCCAAGCATTTCATGCGTGTTTGCCGGATAGTTGCGAACTGACAGAGTTATATTGACAACGGTGGTGGCAGCCGCTAGACTAGGAACG
>DAHWJO010000172.1:1489-6749 GCA_027344105.1 Sulfobacillus sp. | reverse complement strand
GGCCAAATGCATCAGACTTAAGAACAGCGTCTGCACTCCGGGAATGCCCGCCGGGGCCTCCACCAGGCTGCGGGATTTACGCGCGGGATCATGTGGCGCGTGGTCGGACCCGACCATGTCGATAAGGCCTGCAGCAATGCCCTCGCGCAAGCCGTCCCGGTGCCGCGCTTCACGAATGGGCGGGAAGGCTTTGGCTGCCGCTCCGAAACTGGCAGCCTGATCTGCATCCCAAAGAAGGTAATGAGGGGCGGTCTCCACGGTAATATCGACCCCTTGCTTACGCGCCTGAGCAATCAGCGGCAGCATATCCGACGACGCCAGGTGTACAATATGGACAGCCGCGCCACTGGCGCGGGCCAATTCAATCAGCACGGCGATGGTAGCATTCTCCGATACGTCTGGATGCTCCCAGAGCAAACGGGCATAGGAATCCACCTCATACGGACTGTGTTGTTGCCGATTCCTGATGATGGAGGCATCCTCTGCGTGCACCGCCACCACCCGTGAAGTACGCTGCGCCGTCTCCAGCAGAGACAGCACATCTCCTACCGATGGGGCAGGAATGACGGGCGCGGTGTAGCGCGTAGGGTCATAGACGAGTGTGTGCGTGGCCGCGTCGAGCGCATACCCCCAAAATAGCTTAAATCCTACCGCCCCCGCTGAACCCAAGGCCACGATCTCACTTTCGGCCATATCGGGAGACAGTAGGGCCCACAACCCAAAGTCCACCCAAGCGTTCTCTTGAAAGGTCCCTGCGCGTTCGCGCAATTGCGCCGCATTGGTGAGAGCCGGGCGGCTGTTAGGCATCTCCAGAATGGTGGTGATGCCCCCCATCGCCGCGGCCATAGTGCTGTGAGCCCAATCCTCTTCCTCGGTGAGACCCGGATCCCGGGAATGCACATGCACATCAATCATCCCTGGCAGCAAATCTTTTCCCTGCCCATCGACTCGCACCCGGCAAGGACGCAATGCTCCGGTGATTTCCACAATTTTACCCTTATCCACATACACGTTCTGCCGCTGGGCTCCTGCAGGCGTCCAGACGATAGCCTGCTCTATTCCCCACTCATACATGATCGCACCTTCGTTTGGTTAGAGTATGGTAGACCCGCGGCTAATCCGGCAGCGCCACGCCCTTGCGCTCAGGCACCCACCGCCAGACCACGAGAGCCGCGATGGGGTAGACGATAAAGAGGAGACCCAATGCCGCCGTCAAACTCATCTGGGTAGCCAACAGCCCTATGAGCAGCGGTCCCAGTCCCCCACCGACACCGCGTCCTGTGCCGAAGATAAAGTTTTCCGCAGTGGAGCGGGATTCCGTGGGATAATATTCCGATAGGAGCGCGCCGTACCCGCCCATTCCGCCATTCACAAACGCTCCCAAAATGAACCCTCCCCACAGCACGACCGCGGGGCTGGTAATCGAAAAATATAGGGGAATAATCAGGGCCGTTCCTAAAAACAAAATGATATACGACGGTTTCCGCCCAATCGTATCGCACAGCCATCCAAAGAAAATGATGCCCACCACCATGCCCGTGGTCGTGATTAAGGCCCATTCGGTCGTGTGGCCCAACGTGTAGTGGTGGGCTTTTTCCAACATCGTGGGCATCCACAGCATAATTCCGTAATAGCCGAAATTCTGCACGGTCGTCATGAACAGCAACCCCGCCGTCACCTTCGTCAACCCGCGGGAAGAGAAGAGATCGCGCATGGGAAAAGCCTTGCGGTGGCCCCGGATAGCCCGGAAATCCGCGGGCTCTTTCAGGCGCCAACGCGCCCACCCTGCTAACAGGGCCGGCACCACACCCACCACCATCACCCCACGCCAGCCCCAGTGCGGGAGAACCAGCAGGGTCACGAACGAGGCCAGCAACACTCCCAGACTAAACCCTACGGCCACGTAAGACCCTGCCTGAGCCCGGACGCGGGCCGGCCAAGTCTCCGTGACCAATGTCATGCCAATCCCAAATTCTCCCCCAATGCCCAGGCCCACCAGAAAGCGCCATAGCAACAATACGTGGTAGTCGGGAGAGAGCGCCGACAAACCCGTGGCAGCCGCATAGAGCAGTATTGTCAGACTGAGGATCCGCACCCGGCCCACATAATCGGCCAATATTCCGAAAATATAGGAACCGGCCCATGTGCCCACCATCGTGGCCGTCGCAATAGCACCAGCTTGGACGGAATTGAGCGCAAAAGCTGCCACGACAGCCACAAGCGTAAACGAAATAATCATTTGGTCAAGACCATCCATCATATATCCGAGAACAGCGGCTCCCAGATACTGCCACTGGCTCTGTCGGGTGTCACTGGGGGACAGTGCCGCAGATGAGTGCTTTGCCATACAGAACGCGCCTCCTTAGATTGAGTCCGCAATGAATAACACCGACGGGATGGGCAGGGAAAAATGCAAAAGTCTAGGCCCACTAATCCAGTAGGATTTTGTGAACGTGATTTTGTATGAAAATACGGAACTTGTTTATCAAGATGTCACAGACGTTACATGGTGTCAAGGTGTCTCAGAATGTTTTGTGATATTTTCCTAAACCATATTCTAATCATATCTGTAAACTATTGACGGATCCGAAACTGATACGGTAGTCTCAATATTGAGGAGATGATAGGATGGAACGTCTTGACCGTGTGGTACGCGTCATGGAACTGGTTTCACAGCAAGGGCATGAGGGGGCCAGCCTCACGCAAATCGGCTATGTGCTCGAACTGCCAAAAGCCAGTCTGTATCGATTGGTGGCCGACATGGAACAATCTGGACTGCTCAGCCACAATGCCCGCCTCAACCGCTACTTTCTGAATTGGCGGGTATTTGAATGGGCCACGACGTACTTTGGCCGGACCTCGTATGTCGAGCTATTGCAAGACGCCGTCAATAGTCTGACCCAGTCCGTCCAGTTGTTCAGCTATGCCGCGGTACTGCAAGGCGGCCGCCTGTTTAGTGTGTCCGTCGCCACTCCGCGCAACTTTTATCCGGTCTATGTCAAGTTAGGTTCGCGTGTTCCTTTGCGGGGATCCGGGCCGGGAAAAATTCTCCTCTCCCAGTATTCCTCCGAACGGGTCACAGAGCTATTAGACCAGGAGGATCGGGAGTTAGGATTTTGGACGCCAACGCCCTATACGCAGTCCACGAGCGCACTCACCCAAGAGATGCAGCAGATGCACCAACAAGGATGGGCTTTATGTCGGGACGAGCTGGAGCTCGGCAACAGTGCCCTTGCCGTGCCAGTGGGCGCCATGCCATGGTGGGTCAGCCTGTCCATTGTGGCTCCTACACTGGTCATCGCCGAACGCACGACCGAACTGGTCGACGCCCTGAAAGCGGTGAGCCAGCAGATTGCTCACCCCCTAAACATGGCTCAGGTAGTCGAAAGTGGCGGCACCCCGTCATGAGCTGGCTACAAGAACCAGCACGCGTCGTCACCCGCACGCATTTGGATGAGACGGTGACCGTGCTGGCCCTCAAAGCCCCCCGCATAGCGGAAATGATTTTGCCTGGCCAATTCGTGATGCTCCACCCTCCCGCGTCGTCCTATCTTCCTCGGGCCATGGCTCCGCTGTCGTGGGATAGCCGCACGGGGATACTCTCCATTGTAGTGCGCATTGTAGGACCAGGCACGCGCGAACTGCAAGCGCTTGCGCCGGGTGACGAGGTGGGCATCACAGGACCTCTGGGCAAGGCTCTGCCATTCTCCCCTGGGCCTTGGGCTCTCGTAGGGCGGGGCGTCGGGATTGCACCGCTTCTGCCCTGGGCGCGCGCGCTCGCCGCAGCAAACCAAGAGGTGCGATTCTATCTGTCGGCGCGTCGCCGCGACCTCTTGCTGGCCGAACGGGAATTTCGCGAATTGGGTCCACTCACAGGTCATCTCGATGAAGAGCAGACGGGTCATCTCGTCACCGATGACTTGCTCGGCGACATGGAGAAGGGTTGGAAGCCGGAACAAATTTTGGTGTGCGGGTCCCGGCGCCTCACTCAGGGGACTGTGGAGATTCAACGGCGCTTTCCCGTGAATGCCTCCGTGCTGCTGGAAGAAAAAATGGCTTGCGGCATTGGCTGGTGCAAGGGCTGTGCCAGTGGGGAGCAATGGGCCTTGCTCTGCGTCGATGGTCCCACGCGCCCCCTGGTAGAGGGGGTAATCCAATGACCGCTCCCATTTCCCTCGCCACTCAAGTTGGAACTGTCCGTCTCGCTAACCCAATCATGCCGGCCTCCGGGACCTTTGACTATCACAGCAGTCCCCGGCCACCCTTTGATATCCACCGCTTAGGCGCGCTCGTTCTGAAAAGCATCACGTGGAATTCTCAGAGGGGCAATCCGCCACCGCGCCTGGCCGAGACACCCTCGGGCCTGATCAATTCGATCGGGATTCCCAGTCCGGGAATGGAACGGTTCCTAGGAGAGATTCTTCCTCACTACACTGTCCTGAACATCCCCTTGGTCGCGAGCGTAGCAGGGTATACTCCGGATGAATACGCGCGCATCGCAGGAACTCAACTCTATTGCCGCGATCACGGCGGTAGAGCTCAACCTATCCTGTCCCAATATCGCCTACCACCGCATGCCGGCGCAAGATCCGGCTCTGCTTAAGGAATGTGTGGCCGCTGCCCGCAGCGAGACTACTAAGCCCCTATGGGCCAAATTGTCTCCCGACGTTCCCTCCGTGGGGACGATGGCTGCCGCGGCGGAAGCCAGTGGAGTGGACGCGTGTACGGTGATCAATACTGCTCAGGCCATGATGGTCAATATCGAGACGGGCCGCCCCATGATCGGCGCAGGCATGGGGGGGTTGTCGGGCCCCGCTCTATTGCCCATTGCCCTGGCCGCGGTGTGGGACGTTACCCTGCACACTCGCATTCCCGTGATCGGAGTCGGCGGAATCCGTTCGGCGGATGATGTGATAGCTTTTTTGATGGCGGGAGCAAGTGCGGTGCAAATTGGCACGGCGTCATTCTACAATCCATCGGTGATGGTCCAAATTCTGCAAGACTTGAGCGCATTCATGGCGCGCAGGCATTTCCACAGCCTCGCCGAAATCATTGGGATGGCCCACGGTGCGGAAATACAGGAGGTGCGGTAATGGATACGCAAGCGTTCTGGACATGGTGGCAGCAACTCAAATCGTATGGAAGCAATTCCGACGGGTCTCTCTCACGCCTGGCCTTTACCGACAGCGACGTGGCCTCCCGCCGGTGGCTGCAACAGCTTTGGACGCAATACGGGGCCCGCACGACCATCGATCCGATC
>DAHWJO010000172.1:0-1482 GCA_027344105.1 Sulfobacillus sp. | reverse complement strand
CCGACAGCGACGTGGCCTCCCGCCGGTGGCTGCAACAGCTTTGGACGCAATACGGGGCCCGCACGACCATCGATCCGGTCGGCAACGTCATCGGAGTGTATGGACACGCCCCCTACCTGTTGATTTCCTCGCACACGGACAGTGTGCCGCACGGAGGCCATTACGACGGGATAATTGGCGTACTCGGTGCTACTTGGATCTTACAGCAGTGGCAACCCCAGTGGGGTGGTTTAATGGTCATTGACTGGTCCAGCGAAGAATCGAGTCGGTTCGGCATCAGCACCCTGGGAAGCCGCCTGGCCTGTGGCCAGCCAACTGTCGACTGGAACCGTCGAGACAACGAGGGCGTGACCCTCGGCGACGCAGTGCAAAACGCCTTTGGTGGGCCGTCCAAATCGTGGCAGCTGCCCATAGACAAGATCTCCGCATCCCTGGAACTCCATATTGAGCAGGGAGGGCTGCTGGCTGACGCGGACAGACCCCTGGCGGTGGTCACTGCAATAGCCGCGCCCCAACGCTGGGCACTGACAATTCGAGGAGAAGCCAACCACAGCGGCAGCACCCTTATGGCCCACCGCCACGACGCCCTAAGCGCAGCGGCTCGCCTGGTCGAAGCTATTGAGGAAGAATCATGGCGTTTGGAACCAGCTGGGCTGCATGCGACCGTGACAGACCTGCACGTCGCCCCCGGATCCGCCAACGTCATACCGGAGGAGGCACGACTTTTGCTCGACATCCGCGCGCAATCGTCAAGAGTGCTGGCAGAACTGACGAACAAATTTCCTCTGTGGGCCTCCCAGCTAGCCACTTCACGGGGTGTACAGCTTGAAGCCGACCCTATTAGCCAGGAACAGCCAGGCCAGTTGGATACAGAACTGCAAGCCCAGATTGCGCAACTGATCGAGCTAGAAGGCCTCCCTGTTCATGCCGTTGCCAGTTGGCCCAGTCACGACAGTCTGCCATTGTCCCGCAAAGTGCCAGCTGGCATGATCTTCGTGCGCAACCTGTCTCGGGTCTCCCACCAGGCCGGCGAGCTCGTGGCGTCAACGGACATTGACCGAGGCCTGGAAGTGCTGTATCGCAGTGCTCAGTGGATTAGCAGTGGGTTTCATGGGAACACTGGAACTCGGTAATGTCTGCACATGGCAATTTCCACCAATTTAGTCGCTAAAGGAGAAAACATCGTGTCTAACTCTAATTTGCTGGAAGAATTGCGGGCGGCTCATGCGATTTTGGACGGACACTTTTTGCTCACCTCAGGCTGGCATAGCCAACAGTTTTTCCAGATGGCTCGGGTTGTAGAACAGCCCAGTCTGCTCCAAACATGGTGTCAGCACCTGGCAGGGCTGATGCCGGCCTCTCCTACATGCGTCGCGGCCCCATTAGGAGGCATCGTCATCTCTTATGAAATGGCGCATCTCTTTCACGGGCGGTCCATTTCCGCCCTGAAATCACCCGAAGGCACGATGATCCTTCCCGAAG
>DAHWJO010000171.1:0-6767 GCA_027344105.1 Sulfobacillus sp. | reverse complement strand
GCGGACTTGGGGCATCTGGGTTTCGTATTTGCGCTCGTTGGCCTGCATGCCCGTTTTCTCATCAATGGAACAGACGACGATATCGTCGTCCCACTCCGTGAGGTATAAGTCCACGATGTCATTCACTTTCTCTTTGAAGTGAGGGTCAGGACTATGGAGCCACATTTGCGTTTGATGCGGTTTCAACCCCTCGGCTTTCAACGTGCGCACGACGCTCGACCGACTCATCGCGAACCCGTCAACCGTTCGGTTGACCGCTTCGGTCAGATTATCATACGTCCATAGGGTTTGTCCTTCCCAGCCATAGTGCTTGGGGGCATCGCACGCGATCGCGAGGACCTCACATCGCTGCGCGGCGTCGAAGTGGTAAGGGGCGCCGCTGCGCGGCGCGTCGTCGAGCCCCGGCACTCCCAGAGTGCGGAAGCGCTCACACCACTTTCGCACGGTTTTCACGCACACTCCCAAAGCCTGGGCCACGGTCTTTGGGGAACAATGGTCTTCCATCACTTGCCAGATCAGGGTCGCGCGTTGCTTGAGCCGATATTCCGTTTTGACGCCACGCATCAGGGCCCACACTTGTTGGCGCTGCTGGGGCTCGAGTGGAATAGCCAAGGGATGGCGAATCATGCGAGAAACCCTCCTTCTCCACCGTGCCGTTAAGGGCTAAGGCCAGCATAGCGAACCCGGAGAAAAAAGTCCAGCTTTTCCGTCGGTATATATAGAAATATGCGGCGCAATTATAAGACGTAATATTCAGTATTAATAGCCAAAGGAACGAACTTCTGGCATGAGGTACTAGTGTAGGGCCGTCGGTGCCACTACTGTCGTACCCGACGCAACCGGACGTGGGGCCAAGGGGGTAACGATTCGGTAAGATGATGATAAATCAGTCCGTGATACGCCAGGGAAGCCACGCTTATGAGCCAGCGTCAGGAGGAACTCCTCACCGCCAATGCATGATACACCCAGAGTTTTGCCCACAAAAGCCATCTTTCGATGCCTGCGGCCCGGCACTTGACTGTTTTGACAGATAGGGATGCCGTCTGGATCCGGCGCACAAGGCGGGACTATCAGCAGTGCATGCTCATGTCATCCGCAATGCCGGAGGACGAGCGAGTGATGATGCCATTCGCTCCCTGGTAATCTCCTACAAACTCCTGGGTACGCGCGAATGGTTTGTGATACACCACTCGGATTGCGGCATGCAAACCTTCACGGATGGCGTGATGCGCTCTTTGTTAGCGCACAGCCTAGAATGTGCCCGTATGGACACGGATGGCTGGCATGATTCCGGTCACGGACCGGGATCTTCCGAAGGGAACTTTATTGAATGGCTTCCCATTAGCGACCAAACTCGCAGTGTCTGTGAGGATGTCATGCGTCTCCGCAACCATCCGTTGGTGCCGAACAGCATCCCCATTTATGGCCTCATATTTGATGTGAAGACCGGACGGCTTTTAGTGGTGGAAGAGGCTATGCGCCTCGGTCGGGCGACATAGCCAACCAATCTAAATTGTCGCGGCGGTGCGTGCAGAACTGGTGAGCGGGTCGGGTTGACGCTCCCCCCTATTCTGTCCAAAAGGTGGTTAGTTAACGTGAGAAAATTGTAGACGAGGATCTTGAGACTCGACACCATTTTTGAGGGAGGGCGGTGCTCCATGCAGCGTGAGAATGGTGAAAGGCGCCCTGTCTTAATTATTTTTACCAAGAGAAACCGCTGACAATCTGTGATCCTTAACCTTTAGCCGAAAAAGGGGTGCGGTGTTACAGAAAACCCAGAATACAGTCCGTCGGATTGGGACTCCATGCGAGGTCAGTCGTCAAGGTCGGCGTAGCCGCCACAGAGAAACCTTGACAGGGCCGGATGGGGTCACGTCCCTGCTCGGCACCTGTGGTGCGATGGGCAGAGCCGGCGGACTTTACGTCGGCACTGCGGTGCCTCCGATCGGAGGAATTTGCTCGCGAAACCCGTCTTACTGACGGATAATGCCGCGCTGTGTCAGATCAAAGTGTTCCAATGCATCGCCATCGACCGCCTGAAGATAATAGGAGGCTCTTTCTCAAAACCAGTGATCAAGGCTGATTGCTTAAAACCGGAACCTCGCAGCAGGCGCAATGGTGTCCACGCCAAGATGGCGCGGCTCAATGCCTAGACAGTTCTCCACCGCTAACTCTTAAAACCATCACCGTCACCGGATTTGAGAAAGAGCCTAATAGGATCACTTGGGCAGGGAGCGTAGATGTCGAAGAGTCCGCGGCCGATGGGGTGCGTGAAGCACCCGCAGAGCCGGAGAAGGAATAGGGGGGGACTCCGTCGGGCGTGGCGTTCAATGAGGAGACAATACGAGCACATACCCCACCGATGCGACCAAAGTGTGCGAACTGAGCAACATTACCGGTGTCGCCCAGTTCCTGTACCATATTCCTTAGTGCGAGACCGCAGTGCCCACGGTCGGTTCTTTTGGCGAGTGGGCCTTTGGAAGCGATCGCCTCCCCGTGAACAGTTGCATTACGGCTGCACTCAAGATCAGGGCCTGCCCAAACACATAGACATCATGACCCGCACTGGCCAAATCCCATGTGACGGCGTGTCCTGGTGTCGCAAACGTCCACCAACCCAAACCCAGCAGAGTCACCAGCATTCCTACGATGCTGAATCCTGCCATCCACCGGGTCAGTCGTCCGCGGGATGGATCCGCCGTCAACTCGGTCGCCAGGAGAAAGACCGCCAGAACCGGGAGGGCGAAGAATACATACAAGAGATGCGCTCGCGTAAAAATCTGGTCGTTGATGGCTCCCGCTGCCGGCAAGGCACCCGCTCCAAACACTGTTTCGTGCAATTCAATGTAGTACCCATAGCCAATCATCGCTGCCATGGCACAGATCCAGGTTAAAAATACCGCCAACCGCACGGGGTTAACTCGTTCCCCCACCGTTGCCGCTGCATTCTGAGCGTGAGTGCGGAGTTCCGGCCAGAGGCTGCCCATCAGAATCAAGGTACCCCATCCGACCAAGCCTGTCAGGAAATCGTCCTCAGCGATGCCGTTGACGCCGTGCAACCCAAATGCCCAGAGAGTGGGAATGTAATAGGTTCCGACAGAAGAAATGACATACACGATGGTCATCAAAATCACGCCGACGAGCATGACCGCGATTCCTAAGTGCGCCACATGGCGCCGAATGCCCTGAACTTGGGAATAGCCAAATGCCTGCGCCGCCAGCAGGACAATACCCGCCATGAACGCCGGCAGCATGTCATGAGAATGACCCGTCACCATGTTGCCCAGAAAGTCGCTCAGGGGTTCATGCAACACGCGGGCCCAGGCAGCCCATGACAATCCGACCTCCGAAGCCGCAAAAACTCCTCCTAGACTCACTGCGATCAACGCAGAAACACCGGCTATGAACAATGCCCATGTCATCAGCCGCGATGCTCCTTCCGAGTTCTGGGCTCCCGCGGGCTTTTTCACGACTAACCCGTACAAAAATACCAAGAGCACAGTGACCATGAGCAATGTCCCCGGGAACTGAATCCATGCCCCAGGCAAGTTAAATCCTGCGGAGCGATATACGTCGCCGTACACCCGCAAAAGGGAACCTAGAGCGTCCAACCCTGCGCCGACCAGGCCTACTTGAATGACCCAACGATTGGCCCATGCTGGGATAGGAAACACCAGAGTACACAAGATGAGAAATAACAGTGCTGCGGGAATCATGATCGCATGATAAAAATCGATGAGAGCCGGAGAAAAATCTCCCGATTGCCCCGGCGTCAAAAACGGGGCCGCAAAGAAACCCAGCAAGACGACCACCACGATCCAAGCCGACAGGCCACGCACTGCCAACATCCGTAAAGAATCCGTCTCAGGAACCAGGACCTCCGATTTCATGGATGCCATCCCCTTCGTTTTCACGTCCAATTACAACCGCACCACAATCACCAACACTAATAGGCCGACCAAGTACAAATTTGCCCCCATAAACACTTTTCGGGCACGCTCTAATGTTGGTCGTGCGCCCCATTGGAGCCCCAACAGGGCGACCCATCCGACGCCACCATCCGCAATGACAGCCGGGATATCCGGCAAAGCCACCGCAGAGAAAGTCACCGTTGCCGCCATCATCAATATCAGAGCCCCATACCACGCCCGCTGAAACGTCCGGGGTGCCCACACCACCGACGCCATGGGCACGTCCGCCCGAGCATAATCCTCACGGTAGGCCCAGGCCAGACTCCAGATGTGCACGGGAATCCAACACATCACCACAACACCGAGCAACCACGCGCTTAAACTGATAGGCAGTCTTAAGGCGGAAAACCCTACCCAGACCGGGACGGCCCCACTCCCCGCGCCCAACACGATACTCCACGGCGTCGTGCGTTTCGTTAGAGCACTATAGATGACCACGTTATCGATAAGACCCAGGACTAAAAACATCAAAGGAATTGGACCCAGAAATCCACCGAGCCCCAGGCTCGCCCCCACGCACACGAATCCGAACACGACCGCCGCAGTGGGCGTAATGGTCCCACTCGGTAAGGGCCGAGTCCGTGTTCGCTGCATGACAGCATCCATGGCACGATCGAGCACATTCGTCAAAGCCTCGGCTCCCGCGGCGGCCAGGACAATAGCCAGTATTCCGACCATAACCAAAACCCACGGGAAAGCTCCCGATGCGCTCCAAGCCAGCAGACTTCCGACCAAGCCTTCCAAGGCAAAAGCTATCCAAATGCGCGGTTTGGAAAAAGTCCAATAGGTCGCTACTTTGACACGCAGTGTCTGTGGTAATAAGCTATGAACATCCGTCATAGCGCCGCCTCCGATTCCAGTGTCTCGTCAGGTTTCGATATGATGTGTCCCGGCAAGGCGCGGTAACAACATTCTCTGAGCAAGGTATCTTTCGCCTTTCATTCCGGTACGAGGATCATCGTAGCACCCCGCATACTGCCTCCATACAGCCATTGGTTCCAAGTATAAAGGGCCCCATTGTGCTCGGCCATTTACATCATTGTCAAGACAATATGTCTACTGCATCCCCAGATAAGTCACGTAGCAGAAAAATGCACCGCACTTCTCGCAAATGTTGGACGAATTAGCGCCCTTTTCGGAGAGCCATCGCCATCAGTTTGACTTGCTGTCCTCCATTGAGAGGGTCCCGTCTGACTCTGGGGGTGCATGAACGGCAGTAGGTCAACGAACAAGACCATGTGCTGGTCAAGGGGCCCCTTTCCAGTGGTCCCACTCTATTGGAAAGACACGAAGACAATCACCGCCTCTGTGCACGGTGTTTATCTGGCTCTGCTCCTCTGGCGGAGTATGCAAGCGGTGATGCGGCACAATCAGGCCCGTCTCGGCTTCACCCTGCCCTATCCCCATGGGGCGTTACAACCCGCCCCGACCACCAAACGGCTGGAGGACATCCTCCAGTCCATCCCAGTCATTCAGTGACACGACACTACGGGAGAAATTCACCACCATCGGAGTGCCCTCAGTCTCGTCCAACGCCAAGCCCTAGTATTACTCGGCATGAATTCCGATCGTTTTACCCAAAATCCCGTCCGGGTAAACCTCCCAGGTTCCATCATCAATACCCCGCCCCCCACAGGTGTGAAACGCGAGATTTATATGACTTATGTCATCTACTTAACTTTGCCCTTTTTTGCGTCTTTCCTCCTCCTCCTGCCGCAGCCAACTTGAGTTATCCGGGATGTATGTCGGACAATATCTCTACATGGTCGGTGCTATGGCAGCGCGCATTAATTACCTGAACCAAGACGAGGACTTGAAAGCCATAAACATTGGGGCCCGCATTGCCAGTTAATCAAGTTATTGTTGCACGGCGCCTATGTGCGCAACAAGTTCGCGACGGTCTTTAATCTTACACGACGCCGCAGAAAAATAAATACGGCAAAGTTCCGCTAACCTGGCGACTTCGATATCACGTTCTTCCAACTGGTCCTCCAAACGCCTCCGACATCGCATGGATTCCTCCAACTGCACCTTGTATTGCCGCAACTCCCGGGTATAGTCATCGTACACCGTAAGTACACTCTTCCGACAGGTAAGTTGCCGCGACACTCTCTGCACGAAGGCCTCCGACACATTATATTTTCGCGCCACAGAAGATGCCGACGGTAAATGACATAAATCCCAACGTATCTTCATCTTGAGGTTCTCTGAGTAATGATCCGTCCCCATAATCTCTCCCCCCTCTAAATTCTCCGATCGGCTCGTGTGGTGCCAACTCATGATGTGTCCGAGTGGCGTAGTGCTTGAAAAGCGTCCGTCCGCTTTGTTGCTCGGAAAAGTCTGCTACTCTCCAATTCGTGTCGCTTCTGACGTTATTTGGCCGGAAATGTCCGTGGCTTTCTCCACTTCCTCGACCGCATACAGACTCTCTGTGGACGCTCTCTCTGGACCGCCGCTCCCGCGGGCAAAAATGCTCATCAAGGCCCTCCACCGATTTGCCGAGCGACCCAAGACCCGCCGCCCATATCCGGCCAGTTACGTGAAGACTGCGGTAGCCAAATAACGTAAGACATAACACAATTCGGTTAGTGGGCTCCCGCACTATTACTTCAGGAGAATCCGGCACTGTCCGCTATGTTTCTCGGAAAACTCGGTCCAGTAGGATTCGACCGTTGCACGAATCGTCTCCTGATCTCCCCAGGGGGTTCCTGCTTCAGCCCCTGAGGCTTTGACCTCCGCCATATGCACGGTGGTCACGCCATTCGGGTCCGTAATGTCCAGCCGAATGCGCAACGG
>DAHWJO010000170.1:0-6993 GCA_027344105.1 Sulfobacillus sp. | reverse complement strand
TCTCCACGCCCGTGCAGGTTTTTGATCAAGTGAGGCCGAAATACGCGGCCTTAATGTGGGCATCGGCATCCAGTTCTTCTGGAGTGCCGTCGAAATGCATGCGTCCATTGTCCAGGACGTATACATGGTCGGCCCCTTGTAAAAATTTGATATTTTGTTCCGCGATCAGGAAAGCAGGTCCGGCGGTCCGATATGTTTCCAGTAGGTGGAGCAAATCGTTGACCATGACCGGCGCTAGCCCCGAGGACGGCTCATCCATGAGAATCAGGCGAGGACGGCCCATGAGCGCTTTGGCAAATCCCAGTACTTTGCGCTGGCCCCCGCTTAAACTGCCTGCGGCCAGCCGATTCTTCTCTTTCAGCAAGGGCAACTGCTGGTAGATGGTGTCTAATTGGCGCCGGGCCTCCGACCCGGAAAGGTAGTAGGCGCCGAGTTTCAGATTTTCCTCGACGGTCAGGGTGCCGATCACCCCCATTTCGGACAGAAAGGCCATCCCTGCTTTCACGCGCCGGCTGGTGGGAGCTGCTGTGACGTCCTCGCCGCCAAACGCGACGGTGCCCTGCCAAGTTGGCAGCAAGCCCACCAGAGTCTTCAGCAGCGTGGTTTTCCCCGCGCCGTTGGCGCCTAGGAGCACGACCTGCTGCCCCTGCTCGACTTGAAAACTGATGTCCGACAGCACCTGCAAAGTGCCGTAGCCCCCGCTCAATGATGAGACGGCTAGTAGCGCCATAATCGTCTGCCCCTTCTGTGTGATGATGTCCGGGGCTGTTGGCCCCTGGTGGTGCCGGCTCTTTGCCTATGTCCCTAAATATACCGCGGATACTGTGGCGTCTTCGGCGGCAAGGGTGAGAGACCCTTCAAAAATTTCTTTGCCCGCATTCATGACAATGACCCGGTCCGTGAGCTGATTGACAAAGCCCAAATGGTGTTCGACCACGATCAGCGCCATGCTCCGGTCCGCTAAACTTCGCAGACTGTCCGCAATGTGATGGAGTTCCTGAGGGCCCAGACCCGCCGCCAACTCGTCGACGAGGAGCAAGTCCGGGCCTGTGGCGAGAGCACGGGCCAGATCCAGCAACTTTTGCTGGCTGCTGTTGAGGCTCTGGGCTGGCCGGTCTGCCGAGGGGGCGAGCCCCGTAAAATCGAGAGCGTTGTCTACGGTCATGGCGCCCTGGCGTGCGAAGTGATAAGCCAGCTCGACATTCTCTCTCACGGTCAGGGTCTTGAATGGTTTGGGAATTTGAAAGGTCCGGTTGATTCCCTGGCGCGCGCGCTGGTGCATGGGCCAGCTGGCGATGCTGCGGCCGCGGTACAGGACGCGGCCGCCGTCCGGATGGTAGAGGCCTGAGATGACATTGATGAGGGTCGTTTTGCCCGACCCGTTCGGACCGACGAGCCCCAGAATTTCACCAGGCTCCACAGTTAAAGTGACGCCGTCCAGCGCGTGAAAGCCGCCGAACGTCTTCACGATTTTCTCGACAGACAATAGTGGTTCACGGGACATAGCTTCCCCTCCGCTGTAAAAGTGAGACGACTCCCCCGGGCAAAAACAGCACGAGCAGGACGATCAGCAGACCGTAAATCAGTTCAAAGTACTGGGGGGCCGAAATGCCAATCGCGTTGTACAGGCCATAGAGCACGACCGAGCCGAGGATGGGCCCAATGGCAGTGCCGCCCCCGCCAAACAGGGTAAAGACAATCGCAAGGATGCTGATGCTCAAATCGAATACCGTGCTGGGGTAGAACACCGACAGGTGCCACCCGAAAATGGCTCCGGTCAGTCCGCCGATGAGGGCGCTTAAGATCCACACGGTGGTCCGGGTGCGCACTACCGCAATGCCCGCCATTTCGGCACTGACGGGATCTTCGCGTATGGCCAGAAGCGCCCGGCCAAATGGCGTATTTTTAATGACGATGACGAGGACGGTAGTCAAAACGAGGAGCACAACCATGGCCACGTAACTGGTCAGGGGATGGTAACTTTGCACCAGCGACTCGCCATACGGGCCGTTGGTGATGTGGGTCAGGGCTGGATTCGCCACAATGTTGTAGAGCACTTCCGAGGCGGCCAGGCTGCTGATCGCAAAATATGCTCCGGACAGACGCAGCAGCGGCGATAGTATCAAGGCGACCACCACGGCGAAGAGTGCGCCTACGAGCAAAGCCGCCAGTCCCGGCAAGTGAAAGAGTTCAATGCCGATGCCCATGCCGTAGGCCCCGATGCCAAAGAACCCTACGTACCCAAAGGGCAGGTAGCCGGTAAAGCCGTATAGCAGGTTTACTCCTTGGGCCAGTACCATGAAGGCCATCATCTGGAAAATGACGGCGTGGTTGGCGTACACCAGGGGGGCGAGTGAGAAGGCCGCGAGCAACAGCAGCGGAATCAGCGCATTGACCCCCCGGTGCGACCTCAAATGCGTGCGCCCTGGACTAAGCATTGCGCACCCCTTTTCCGAGCAGTCCCGAAGGTTTGGCCAAGACGATGATCAGCAGCAACAGATAAGGAACCAGGTCGGACCATGACGAGAAGTACGTCTGCATCAGCATGACTGAGACGCCGTAAACGAGTCCTCCCAACACCGATCCCAAAGGGTTGCCCAGGGACCCTATCACCACGATCGCAAACGCAATCGTGGTCAGCCCGAGCCCTGTGGAAGGGTCGATGCTTCCAATCATGAAGGGGCTTAGCACCCCTGCCATCGCCGCGAGCCCGATGCCCACCCCGAAAATGATGGCCGAGGTTTGCGCCACGGGGAGCCCGCTGGCCGCGGCTTCTTCACGGCTGCCCATTATCGCGCGGGCCGCGTAGCCGATCCGGGTGTAATACAGGAAGAGATACGTGGCACCAATCATGACCAGGCTGACGATGGCCGTGATGACCCACGCCATCTGATAGCTCTGGCCCAGAAAATGCCAGGGCGCGGCTCCCATAATGGCGAGGGGCAGAGACCGGGGATTGTTGCCAAATCCAATCACGTCCAGCGCCTCGATAATCTGGGACAGGCCAAAAAAGAGAATCAACGACAGCATTTCAGGATCTTTGGAGCGGGTGAGCCGGGGAATTACCGGAAAATAAAGGGCAAACGCGATCAGAAAGAACAGGACAAACGCCCCCACCAAACTGACCACAGGGTTAATGTGGCCGGCTGAATAGGCGATGACTGCCAAGTATCCCCCCAGCACCACGAAATCTCCATGCGCCAGGTTGACCACCTGCATGACCCCAAAAATCAGATTGAGGCCGAGTGCCATAAACCCGAAAAAAACTCCAAATAAAATTCCTGCGACGATGCTGTATTCGAGCATTGCGGCCTCCTGTCAAGCGCCCCTGCCACCCGGCAGGGGCGCGCATCTGATACTTTACGAGAGCGGGGTCACCAAGTCCACGGAAACCTTGCCTGCGCTGTTGGTCGTCAGTTTTCCGACGGGAAGGGTTTCTCCCGTCTGGGCTCCCTCGGAATTAATTTGGAATTTTCCGTCCAGCGTCTCAATGGTGCCGGAAAAACGGCTGACAGCATGGCGCAAGGAAAGCTGGCTCAGGCTATTGGCGGTTTCCAAAGTTTTCTGGATAATGAGGCCGGTATTATAGCCCGCAATATTCAGGAAGTTAGCGCTGTGTCCCATGGCTTGTTGGTAACCCGCCATAAATTGGCTGGAGTTCATCCCATAGTTGACATGGGCATGGGAAATCAAGGGCGGCGCGGGGTATGTGTAGATGTTGTTGATGGAGGACGGCCCGTCGCTCGTCGTGAAGAGAGTGGGAAGCTGCCCAGGGAAGATCGTGAACACCATCTTGTACTGGGCCCCGCTGGCTTTTAATGCCTGCAGGAAGGAAATGTCATTATTGGGGTAGCCAAATTCAATGACGGCTTGGGGATTCGCATGGGAGATATTGTTCAGCAGCACCGAGTAGCTGGATGTGCTGGTAGGAACTCCGGAGTTATAGACGGGTGTAATGCCGGCGGCCTTGAGTTTGCTCACTAAGGTTTGTTCCTGCGACTGGTCGAAATCATTCGTATCATACAAAATGGCCACCCGCGAATAGTGCTGTCCAATCAGGTATTGTGCCAGAGAATCGGGCCACAGGCCGGAATTGGGCAGCGAGGTCAGCACAATATAAGGATTGTTGGGGGTAAAGAAGGTCGTCCCGGTTCCGCTTTGGTCGAACAGCACCATCTTGTTTTCCTCGGCGACGGGAACCGCCACGGAGGTGAGAACCGACCCGAAGTCAGCCACCAGCACGTTGACGTGATTGACCGAAATAAGCTGGGAATAGAGACTGGTGGCGGTGGTGACGGAGCTCTGGTCGTTGTAGGCCACGATTTTAATCGGGACTTTTTTATGGAGGGCCTTGACAAATACCCCGCCTGATTTGTCAGCCTGGCTGGCCCAGAACTTGAGACCGTCATACTCAGGCAGTGACGAGGTCGCGAAGGCCCCGCTGCCCGCATACAGGGTTCCGATGGTAATGTCCGAAATATTCTTGGTTGGCGGAGCGGCGCTGGTAGACGTGCCGCATCCGGCCAATGTTCCCGCCAGCATGGCGGCGGACAGGCCGACAATCATCGCCGAGTGTTTCCGGCTGTTCATAAGAGATAACCTCCTGATGAAATAGTTTTGTGAATATGCCTGCGACTCAGGCGATTCTGCTGCCTGTATCGGCATTTTACAGCAAACAAGTTTTGTGCCGGTTCATGATGAATAATAGCGTATAATCGCTCATCATGATACAACATTAACTTGAAAGAATATTCAACACGCACCTAGGCTGTTCGCAACTTCAAAGGAAATTGACTGGCGGTGAGATCCGGCGAAAGCGGGTTTGTCCTATCTGCTCATGAGGTGACGACTCCCCACGCCTAAAGGCGGGGGCTTCTCAGTTCATTTGCCGGGCTTCTTCTCCCATGCATCCCTGAAGGCTCCGTCCGAACCTGTTTTCCGCCTGTTTAGACCGCTCTCGCGAGAATGTTCTCGGCCGCGTTGATGTCCCGGTCCTGTACATACCCACAATGCGGGCAATGATGGATTCGGTCCTGGAGTTCTTTATGCACCAACGCATGGCATTTTGAACACTCTTGCGTCGTGTTATACGGATTCACCAGCACCACCTGACACCCGGCACTTTCAGCCTTGTATGTCGTGAATTGCACCAGCATGTTCCAACTTGCATCCGCGATGCTCTTAGCAAGATGATGATTCTGTGTCATGTTGAGGATTTTCAAGTCCTCAAACGCTATGAGACTGTACTGCGAGACGAGCGAGCGGGAGACTTTATGCGCGTTGTCCATACGCTGATTCGCGATGTGCTCATGCACCCGCGCTAATTGCCGAACCGCTTTCTTGCGCCGCTTGCTCCCTTTCTTGCGCCGGGAGACTTGCCTCTGCCATCGCTTGAGCTGGCGCTCGCTCTGGCGCAGATACTTCGGCGTCTCAAAAAACTCCCCATCGGACGTGATAGCTAAGTGTTTAATCCCTAAGTCAATGCCGACCGGCGGAAGCGTATTCACCGGGATATCCCTACTCTCTATCTCACACGACAACGCGAGATAATACCGGCGGTTCTTGGTTATCACGGTAGCGGTTTTGATTGTTCCTTCTATCGGTCTATGCCGTGTAATTCGCACGTCTCCAATTTTGGATAACCTAACGGTTCGGTCCTCAACCTTAAAACCGAATTGCGGATAGGTAAATGAATGGTAGCGTTGAATAGGCTGAAACCGGGGATAACCGGGGCTGCTCCCCGCTCTTGACACGGCGGAAAAATGCCGGGAATGCTTTATCCAACCTCTGCGCTACGTCCTGCAAGACTTGTGA
Organism: Sulfobacillus sp.; assembly: GCA_027344105.1. GTDB lineage: Bacteria > Bacillota > Sulfobacillia > Sulfobacillales > Sulfobacillaceae > Sulfobacillus. The sequence goes on along the minus strand of DAHWJO010000170.1, from coordinate 1,179 downwards.
ATGTACGGTTTTCAGTGCGGGTATCGCCTCTTTGCGTAGAGGAAAAGAGTTGATCTGCGTGTAGGCAGACAAGGTATGCTTTTCCTTCTCATAGGCTTCTTTTCGCTCGCCTAACAAGTGATTGTACAAAAGGCGGCAATGCTCGAGCGTCTCTCGGATGATTTGCTCTTGTTGACGGTGGGGATAAATTCGATACTTGAATGTCTTGCGCATGATGAGTGCCTCCTTTCTCTCTTATTATCCGGTAACATTGCATAACTGGCACTATTATTGCAGGTATGATAGTATTTGCCGCGAGGTGACCACCATGGCTAATCGACCCAACTTGAAAAACCGTACCGCATATACGAGCACACTTTCCACGCCTCTATGGGAGGCATTAAACGCCCTGCAACAATCTTCCCGGATCCCCAAATCAAAACTCCTCGACGAAGCGGTAGAATTGTTGTTACAACATCACCAACAAGGGTAGGGAGGGGCCTACGGCCCGCGCCTTATATCCCCATAGCTAAAGCAAGGGGTTTTACAGCGCATTTGATAATTTATCGGCACTCATGGTAATCCTCCTCTTACTCTGCTACAAACTTATTGGTGCAAAAATATCACTGCCGCCGTTAAATGGAAAACCCAGTTCGAGAGTCAAACCACGTAGCGCCAGCGAATTCAAAAGCTAACACGGAAACATCGATAACAGAATCATCACTATCAAAGACATTTTCGTCGCTCAATTCGTCTTCCGTAAACCAACTGTCTAAGAGCGCTTGCCGATGGCTTGATGTAGCGTCGATTAGCACGTACTCACACTCTCCATTTGAACAAGAAGATTCCAAAACAGGGAGACGATTTATTCCCGCTAGTTTTTTCAGAGCAATAGAATCCAAAGGATCACATCCTTTCTGTCTTCAACAAGGTTTTACCGCACTGGGTGAACAACATCCTCCCGAGACATCACACAAACTTTTATCGAAAATGGTGAGGGTAGCAGGCTTCGAACCTACAATCGGAGGGTTAAAGGCCCTCTGCTCTACCAATTGAGCTATACCCTCATGGCTCCCCGTGCAGGACTCGAACCTACGACATCTCGGTTAACAGCCGAGCGCTCTACCAACTGAGCTAACGGGGAATTTGTCCCTCTGGCGGATCTTCAAACAACGGCAATGGTTCTCCCTGTGCTTGCTT
>DAHWJO010000016.1:0-36484 GCA_027344105.1 Sulfobacillus sp. | reverse complement strand
AGGCAGGAGTTGATGCGGTGACGGTCCAAGGCAGTGAAGCCGGAGGACACACGGGGTGGGCGTCGATGCTCCCGCTGCTTCAGGGCTTGGTGGGCCAAGTGCGTGTGCCCGTTATAGCCGCCGGCGGTCTGGGCACTGCGCAGGGGGTGGCTGCGGCCCTGATGGGCGGGGCTGATGGAGTTTGGCTGGGCACGCGTTTTGTGGCATGTTGCGAGTCGCTGCTCGCAGAACCAGTGGTGGCGCGGATCTTGGAGAAACAGGAGACGGACACTCTTCTCACCCACGTATTTGACCGGGCCATGCGGTCGCCGTGGTCTGACCGCCACCCTGGCCGTGTGCTTGCCAATCGGTTCACCGAGCGGTGGCACGCTGACCCGTTGGATTCCCAAGCGGCCGAAGAGCTGCACAGTGCTTTGACGCAGGGCAATGCGGATGTGATTCCAATTTACGCCGGCGAAAGCGTCCGCTTTGTGACACACCGGGAGCGGGCTGGCGATATTGTTCAGCAACTGATGGACGGCGCCTACCAGTGGTGGCAATCCCGCTGCCGGAGCTTGGACGAATAAGGCCACGGATAAAAAAACGGGCCATGGCATGGCCTGTTTTTTTATCCACTGTCTCCTACAGCGTGGCCGGCGGTTCCGGGTTGGAAGGGCTCTGGCGTTTGGCCAATTCGGCCTGGATCATGTCGATAGCGTCGTCTAAAGTGTCACGCCGTGCGGATAAGCGGCGCAGCATGGACCGGAGCGTAAAGTCATCCAGTTTGGTGAGCGTCTCATGCGAAAAGTTGGAGAACGGGACAAAGCGGTGCAGCAAATCCTGGATCCCCGCATCCAGACGGTCAAAGTCAAAAACGGTATCGTCATTAAATGTAAACTTCATCGCTCATGCCTCCTTAACAAAGTCCCCTATGTGCTGGCGCTTTTATTGTACCACGGAGCTTATGAGAGGATTGTGAAAAAATTCGCATCGGGGCTGTGCAGTGGCGGCCGCAACCAAAAGATATTTTAAAAAAACCCGGCCGCCGCACAGACAGTATGAGGCTTTAGACCGGGTTCTGGGGTCTGATGAGATGGAACTTCTGCAGCGCCGCCGTGATAGCCTGAGCAGCGGGGCTGCTGGGGTGCAGGCGGTGATAAGGGGCCATGAGGTAGCCTTCATGGTGGTCAATCAGGGCCGTAGCGTATTTGAACCCCCGCGCCCCGTCGGTCTTGCGCAGCGCTTCAGCCAGCTGCACCAGGTCATCCTCCGTGTCCCTCGCTTCATTCCATGCCCCGTCGGAGATTTGCTGACCCAGCCTGGCAATCCATTCGGGAACGATATTGGCTGACCCCAAAACGGCGCCGGCAGCGCCGGCGACCATGGCTGGCAACACCAAGGTTTCCGTGCCGACCAGAACTGCAAACTCCGGGTCATGGCGGGTGAGGGAAATGAGGCGGAGCAAATAGTCAAAGTTTCGGCTGCTGTCTTTTATGCCCATAATGCGGGGGTGTCGGGCGAGGCTGGCCACCGTCTCTGGCGGGAGGATAATCTTGGTAAACGGGGGGATATTGTAAAGCATCAGCGGAAAAGGGGACATGTCTGCCAGACGGAGGTAGAAATCACGCAGCTCCTCATGGTCCATGGGGTAGTATGAGGGTGGGGGAACCAGAATTCCCGACAGATCCAAATCCGCACAGCGGCGCAGGTCTTCCTCAATATCGCTGGCAATATTGCCGACAATGCCGGTGAAGACCGGCACTCTTCCGTTGACGCGGGCAAGGACGGCCTGGCGCAATTCACGGCGCACCGGCAAAGGAACGCTGGCCCCCTCCCCCGTGGACCCCAGAACCGAAAAACCAATGTGTCCAGCATGTAGCACGCGGTTCACCAGCTGGTCCAGCGCATCATAATCCAGTGCGCCCGTCCGGGTCACAGGGGTGATCATTGCAGTTTGCAGCATAATATCGGCCATGAGACGCCTCCAGGGATTGTCTGCCGGAGTGTTCACCGCAGTCCGGCAAACAGTCCGGTCGGGTCTGCCGCTGCTAAGAGCCGTTCTTGAATCTTGGCGAGCCCTATTTCCAGTGTACCGTGAAAATGCCATCCTTGGGAATCCAGACTGCGGAAAAACTGGGTGCTGTTTGGGTCAGGGGCAGCTGCGCTGACCCACAAACCTCCGTCGGGCTGGCTGTACAGCGCTTGACCGTAGCCCCCAGGCGGGCGCCCCATTCCGAAGTAATGTGTCGCCCCACGGTGTTGCCGTGCGGCGTGTTCTTCACGGTACAGCTGGCGGGTCTTGGAAATGGCTGCGAGACCATCTGTGTGCTGCACCTGCGGACAGACGGTCGCCAAGACGCGGGATACCTGGGAGGTTTTTTGGTCCAAATCTGGCCCTTCCATATAAACCCATAACGTCTGTCCGGCTACCCATAATCCCTGAGGGCCTGAGGACAGGCGGTTGAGGGCGCCTGCTGCGCTCTCCAGCACGGCCGGGTCCAAATGGCCTGCATCGATGCTCAGCGCCGCCGGTGTTCCGCTGGCCAGAGGGAGCACACGCAGGGTGACTTCGGTAATGAGGCCCATGCGCCCTAAGGATCCTATGTATAACTTGGGCATGTCGAATCCCGCCACGTTTTTCATCACCTTTTTCCCGTAGCGCAATATCCGCCCGCTGCCGTCAATAATGGTCAGGCCGAGCACCCAGTTTTTTAGAGGGCCATAACCCATTTGCAACATATGCGGCAGCCCGTGGCTGACCAAGCTGCCGACACTTTGCTCGGGCCGCAGCCCTTTCACGGGAAATACCAGACCGTTTCTTTGCAGAAACTCGTCCATAGCCCCGACCGTCATGCCGGCCTGCACACGCACGGTCATGTTGTCTGGGTCGAAATCGGCAATTCCATCCAGTCGCGCTAGAGATACCCTGACCGCGGAAGGGGAAAAATTCCCCAGAGTCCACGGCGTGCCGGCAGCGATGAGGGTGCGCATGACCTCGACAAGCTCCTCTTCGGTTTCCGGCTCCAGCCTGCCCCTGAGATCAGGGGGGCCGGTGCCAGGAGGCACTGCGCGAAAGGGTTCTTCAGGCATAGGGTAGACCGCTTTGCCCGGATTCAGTATGCCTTCAGGATCAAAGGCCCGCTTGACTGATGCCATGAACGACAGCTCGGCGTCCGTGAACATGAGGGGCAGCGACGGGAGTTTGTCGATGCCAATGCCGTGTTCCCCCGTAATGGACCCGCCCAGAGCCGCGGCCTTCTGCAAAATGGCGGCGTCGGCCTTCTTCATGCGTCGGACTTCCTCAGAGTTTTCCGGGTTGAACGGAATGAGGGGATGCAGGTTTCCATCGCCTGCATGAGCGACGGTATTAATGGGGATATGCTCCTTGCGGCTGACTTCCAAGACATATGCCATCATCTCCGCCAGTTTTGGCCGGGGAACAGTCACGTCCTGCACCCATAAATGAGGGCTTAAGCGGGCTGCAGCACCGTAGGCCGACCGCCGGGCAGCCATGAGGGCGTCAGCTTGCGCCCTGCTGTGCGCAAGCTCCACAGGTTCTGCCCCGAGGGTCTTCAAGAGCGACAGCAGCCGGACCTCTTGGGCTTCCACAGACTGTTGCGAGCCGTCCACCTCAATCAACAGAACCGCTTCACAGTCGGGGTAGCCCGCATCGATGAAGGGCCGTACCGTGTCCAGAGTCGCTTTGTCCAGCAGCTCCAACGTCGAGGGGATGATTTGGGCTTTGATGATGGCGGAAACGGCTGTCACCGCCGAGGGCAGAGAGCTGAAGCCAGCCAGCATGGTTCCGGTGAACTGCGGCTTCGGCAAAATGCCCAAAGTCATTTCCACCAAGATAGCCAAGGTGCCTTCCGAACCGGTAAGGATCCCTGGCCAGTCCACAAGAGTCAAGCCGCGCGGACCCTCGGCGCGGCTTCCGTCCGCGAGAATGACTTCCACCGACCGCACGTAGTGGCTGGTGGTGCCGTACTTGACACAATGGGGACCGCCCGATCCTTCCGCCACATTGCCGCCAAGGCTGGATATCCGGTGGGAGGCAGGGTCCGGGGGGAAAAAGAACTGATCTGGCGCGAGGATCTCTTGCAGCTCAGCATTGATCACACCGGGTTGGACCGTGACTTCCCGGGCAGACAAATTGATGTCCAGGATCTTCTTCATTCCGGCCATCGTGAGGACAAGCCCGCCAGAGGTGGGGAGGGTGCCCCCGCTGAGATTGCTGCCAGAACCGCGGGGGATAAGGGGAATGCGGCACTTGGCGGCCAATTTCACGGCCTGCTGGAGGTCTTCCACGGTATCAGCCAGGAGGGCAGCGTCGGGCCAGTGGCGCTCGCTTGTGGCATCATAGGAATAGACCAACAGACGGTCCTCGTCCACCGCAGCCCGGGTTCCAAAAGCTTCTTTCAAAGACGTCCGAAACACTTGGACAACATCAGAACTCCCGCGATGAAATCGGTCGGCTAGTGGATGGTTGGGGGAATACGCCAAGGGGTTTCCCATCTCTTTTCGTCCTTTCCTCTCACGGATGGATTTGTTAAAGGATCAAGCCCCGTTTTGCCAACTGCAGAGCGCGTCGGGCCTCATTGAGAAGTGTCATTTCCGGTTAATAGGGTAAATTCCCGGTTAGGGTTTGAAACTCCTCTTTTTTCTGAGCATTCGGAAGAAATGTGGTGGGGAGAGTGGGGAACGAGAATTGGCCGCGAAGGAGTCAGCCAGATGGTCATGTTGACCCGCAAAAAAAGTGTGATGGCATTGGGAAGAGCGGGCAGGGCAACCGTCCGTGGACTCCGGAAGGCTGGCTAGAGGCCAGAGGGCGTGTAAATCGCCCGTGCTGCGGTGCTAAAACCAGCGAGACTGAAAGGTGGCTAGGGCGGCATTCATGTCATTGAGCAACACGGCGGGAGGGTAGCGCGCAGGTTCCCTGGGCCCAACCATCCGGCCATAGAATAATCCTTCCGTACGGTATGGCAGATCGGTCCCGCCTGCCTGTGGGGGGGCGGTGGGGGTCCAAGGGCTGACGAACTGCGCGTAGCCCACGGACGCAAAATCAAACCGGACAAGAGACCGCAAGCTTCCACCCTGCCACGATCTCTCGCTGGGTTGGCTGGCGTCCCAGAGAGCTGGCAACACGGCCTGCAATGTGCCCTGGGTGCGCGCCGGATCCCCTTCCCAGTGGAGCAGGATGAGAAGCAGTGTGACCCACGGACGCTGGTCCGCGAGATTTCTCAGTTGGGCGGATACGTGCCGGAGTCTCGTAGCAGGGCCCGAGGAATAGGGATGAACGCGGCCGGATGCCGGGGTGGGGTGAGTTTTCAGCCAGGCAGAGAGATGCTCGAAGATAACCAGACGCATGGGTGCGAACTGCACACCGTGAGGGTTGGGTACAAGGCGCGCCGACAGTATTCCTTGAGAAACAAGCTGCTCTACCAAACTCGGGGGGCAATGCGCCAGTTCCGCCCCGTGCCGGATGGTCACCCAGGTCTCTTCTTCACTCACAATCATTCCTCCCGATAAGTCTCCCAGCTGTGCAGACTCCAGCGGCCAGTCGATTCTCCACCCAGACGCGATTTAAAAAGGGTGCCAGGATACGGCCATGGCGGCGGCCGCGACCGGATTGGCCGGGGATGGGACGCGGGTGTCCAGATGCATCAGGTAGCGCCCGTCGATCCAGTCGATATGGGTGATGGCGGTGTTGGCATACGAAGGACCTTCATGGATGAGGCGGATCATAATCAGCCCCGGATAGGGCGGAAGATACTGGGTATGCAGATAGTTGACCAAATTATACGCCATATCCTGTTCGTAGCGGGGGCTGCCGCCTGTTACTTCCACCGTCCACTTCCCTTCCTGCCAGGTGAGCTTGGCATTATTATAACTCCTCGCGAAGCCGTAAGCGGTAGCCGTGAGAGCCGCGCGCGGGCCGCCAACTACGAGGGTTTCTTTGCCAGTCGCGTTCATAATGCCCTGGTTGCCATACCATAACGGATTAAACTGCCTCAAGGTGGTTTCATCCAGGGCGTTGGTTCCCACGGCGTTGCCGCTCAGCTGCTGGATGCCAAAAGAACCGACGTATGGAGTCGCTGACAGTGTGTGGCTGATCACGCTGCTGTTGACGGGTTCGGGCTGCAGCGTGTCCCGCAAGTTCACCGTCCAGTGGCTGTGCCCCACGGTGGTTTGCGCTGTCAGATACCCGCCAGCCGGGGCGTACGCTGTTTCCGGGATCACCCGGGGACCTTGAAGAGGCAGGGGAGTTCTGCCGTGGATATCTTCCAGTGCCTGCTGTACGACGGCATTGAACGGGGAAGCCGTGGCTGCGGTGCCCGTGGCTGAAGAGGGCGCCGTGGCCGATGCGCTCTGAACGGCGACAGGCCCCTGACTGGGAGTGCTGGCCGGTGTCTGGGATGCGCTCGAAGCTGCAGGCGCCGGCGCCCCTTTAGCCGGCGTCTCGGAGGGCGGCGGGGTCTTGGTGGCAGGGGCAATGCGGCTGGTAATCTTATAGGTGCCATTTCCTTGCGGGGTCGCACTTACCGTGCCAGACAGGCCGCAGCCCGCCAGGGGAAGGAGCGCTATGGCACTTCCTGCTGCGAGGATGAGTCTCGGGTTCATGTGTTCGGCCTCCTCACTTCTCTGTCAGCCATAACGCCCGAAACCTCAAACAGGTTACATCAGTCAAGGGAATCTGGCAGTGCTCCGGCATGTTGGAGCAGGTTCTGCAGTGAAGTATTCTCCAGGAGTTCCCAGACAATCCTCACTGGCAGATCCGGATCAAGCGGTTGCAATGACCAGTCATTACAAGAGCCAGATTTGGTAAAATAAATAAAAAGGGGGCCAGCGAACATGTTTATTACGGTGGGCGGTGTGCAGCTGGCCATGGAGGTTGTCGGGGATGGGCCAAGGAATTTGCTCTTTCTTCATGGGTGGCTGATGTCCAAGGAAAGCTGGAAGCCTTTGCTGCCATTTATACCTCCGCGGCAGTACCGCTCGTATTTGGTTGATGTGCGCGGATTTGGCGAAAGCGCCAAGCCGCCGTCGGGGTACGCCATCGAGGACTATGCGCGCGATACCATCCGTCTTATCCGGACCTTAAATCTCGCGCCGGTCACCCTTGTAGGCCATTCCTTTGGAGGCGCGGGGTCTCTTTTTGTCGCGGCCAAGGTGAGCCATTATATTGATACCCTAATCGTCATGGACACTTTTCCCGGGGGAGCGGCGCCCTCGGTGGCCCGCTCCACGCGGCGGCACTTGGAACGGGTCAGGGAACTTATGGACCGCACCCCGGCCGTCAGGCGGGAAGAGGTGTTGAACCGCATCTGGCTGCAGGCTTTTTACCAGAAGCCGGATGCGGCGCTGATCATGGAGCAGCAGCGCGCGTCCAAAAATATTCTGCCTCACGTGTTGGACCAGACAATCCAGACGAATCTCACCACCAATATCGAAAAGCTGCTGCCGCGGATTCACTGCCCCACTTTGGTGATTCAAGGTGACCATGACCGCATGCTGCATTCCGATCCCGACCCGCTGCGCATGATTCCTGGCGCAGAATTTGTCACGATTCCCGGTGCCGGACACTATCCCATGATTGAACAGCCCCAACTGGTTGCGCATTTTATGGAAGACTTTCTCGAGCGGCATCCATTTTCGGCCAGGAATAGATAATTGCCCCTTAAATATGGAACCATAGACAGGTTGTAAAAGGGGAGGGCGGGGTGACGCGAAGGCCGGGGTTCCAAGCAACGCGCCATCTGCCTCTTGGGCGCTTGACGCGCTTTTCGACAGATGCCTGGATGATGGGCCGAAAATTAGAGCTGCTGACGCTGGTTGGCCAAGAATGCCGGCCAAGCCCGCGCTTACGGATGATTATGATGCCACACAAAGGATGCCACGGCTTCAGCTTGGGTGGGGGACAGCGACCCCGGATTGCTGGCGGGCATATTGTCTTGAATGAACGTTTCCAGCGGGCTGAAGGAGGGGAAACTGGAGACGGCGGAATCCTCTCCCCACAGGGCCGGACCGCTGATGCCCTGGCCATTTTGCCCGTGGCAAACGGTACAGGTAGTGGAAAAGATTTGATGTCCTTGCGCAAGCAGCGCCGCCTTATAGACGGGGGGTGCGGGGGCAGCCGAAGGGCGGGGAGCCAGTCCGCATCCACAAATGATGGCCAATGCTGCTGTGCAGAGCGCAATCGTCGTTGTTGGTCGTCCATATCTCATAGGTGACAGTCTGCCCTTTGCCTGCCGACATTATTTCTTGGCTTGGCGGTCTATTGCTAATGGATGAAACGGTTCCCTAGTTGGGAGGCCGTGAGTGGCACGCAGATCTGCCGCCCGCCGGGATAGGAATCCGGTGGGTGCTGCTGTAGTTTATAGGCGGATTGAGGGGGAAAACGTTGCCGCCCGGAACGATCTCATAGGGGGTGAACGGACAAAAAATGCGCGTCGCCCCCTGTACACTGGTAAAAGCATGAAGTCACGGCGCAGCGAAGGCGGGATGCTATGGACGGGAATCGTTGGAAAGAACTTCCCCGGATGGAAACGCCCAGGGTGTGGCTGCGGGCCTTGCGCCTGGAAGATAGTGATGATGTCTACGCGTACGCAGCCAATCCTGGGGTGGCTGGCGGGACCACTTGGGAGCCTCACGCCAGCCGCAGCGTGTCCCAAACGGTCGTGGCAGACATTATCCGGCACTACGCCATGGGGGCGTATTTTTGCTGGGCTATTGAAGATAAGCGCAACCGCCGCGTGATCGGTACATGCGGCTTCGATGGCCACTGGGACCTCCGCGACCAGCGCGCCCGGCTGGGGTACGTTCTGGCTCAGGATTATTGGGGACGCGGATTGATGGTGGAAGCGGCCCAGCGCGTGCTGCTTTTCGGATTTGAGCAGTTGGGGCTTCACCGCGTCACGGCCCGCTGTCTGGCCGACAATCGTCAGTCGGAGCGTGTTTTGCAAAAGCTGGGAATGACGTGCGAAGGGATGCTGTGGGACCATGTAAGGATTAAGGGGCGGTTTCGCACGGTAAAATTTTACGGGATGCTTGCACACGAATTTCTGGCCAAAGCCTCTCATAATTCTGCCGGGAAAGATTTTGTTCTCGGCTAAGCGCTCTGTCCTTGGGCCAGTGCTGGGTTGGCGGTGGGCAGTCACCATAACAGCCTCTTAGGAATGAGCCTGGGTGTCAGGCTTTACCGCCCAGAGCCACCCTGTGCGGCCAGGTATTTCGAAATATCCGTGGGTGGACACGATCTCCTGAACACGCGAACGGACGTGCCGTTCGAGGCACGAGCGCACGGACTTGCTCTGAATTTCCGAGACATGCAGAGCACGCTCGATGAAGCCGCTCAGATAGTAGTCGAGGGCGGAATCGGCCGTGGGAAAGCGCAAGCCGGACGGGAACCCGACGGTATTGATGACGGCGTCCTTAGGAAAATAGATTCCGCCGCTGTCCAGGGTATAAGACCACATGGGAGGAGGATCCGGTACCTGCCGCCCCAGGCACTGTGCAAGAGCTTCGCTGTGCAAAGACATCAAGGCCGAGAGGTTTTCAGAGCCGTGGGCCAGCGTCATGACAAGTCCTCCGGGCTTGAGGACCCTCCATGCCTCTTGCAAGGCTGTCTCTGGATGGGGCACATGATAGAGCATGAAATGCAGTCCCACCCAGTCGAACGAGGCGTCGGCGAAAGGCAGACCTTGTGCGTCGGCAACCCGCACGCGGGCACTCGGAGCGTTAGCGACCTGCACAGACATAGCCTGTTCCATTGCTGGCGATGAGTCAATGCCTTCATACGAGGCCTCGGGAAACTGAGACTGGATAACGCGGTACCAGTGGCCCGTGCCCATGCCCACGTCCAATATTCTCGCCGGGGCGACTCTGTGCCGGGCCCATGCCGTCAGTTCCTGGAATACGTCGCCGGGGTGAATGCTATAGCGGGCATGGGTATTGATGCGGGTTTGCAGGGAATCCGTAGTGCTGTAGGCTCTGTGCAGACAACCGGGCTCGGTCATGGCCATTCTCCTTTTTGAGATTCATCGTCTTATACATTATGGCGATGGCGGCCGCTCTCGCCATAATGTCGGGGTGTGACGGAACGGCGGCGATTGGTGTGGGCATCCTCGGCGTGGCCGCCTCCAAACTGCAAAGCGGCCAGCTGGAAAGATGCTTCAGGGAAGGAAGTAGATCACGAGATTGGGTTTTAGCAAGTGCAGGGTTAGGCCCGCAGGCTGTTCATAGCCTCGTCCGTGGACCGGATCCGCCCAATGCGGCTGAGGGACACCCGAAATGCAAAGGCGTGATCTTCTGCTGACCGGGCAGAACAGGCGTCTTCGACAAAAATTTGCTGGTAGCCACGCTCATAGGCATCCCGGGCGGTGCTTTCCACGCCGTAGTTCGTGGATATGCCGGCCAGAATAATTGTGGTGATCCCGCGGCGACGCAGCTGCAAGTCCAGGTCGGTTCCGTAAAAAGCTCCCCACTGGCGCTTGCGCACAACGTGATCTCCTGCTTTGGGTCCTATGGCGGGAACAATTTCATCCCATCCCGGCGGGGGTGCAGGCCAACTGCTCTCCTGGTCAATAAGAGGAGACAGAGCGTCTTTGCCATCCGGCGAGGGACCGACGTGGACCAGCACCACAAATACGCCAGCGTCACGGCAAGCGTCAGCCAGCCGTGACGCGTTGGTGATCACGGTGTCCGTAGAGTGCGGGGCTGCGGGCATAGCCACGATGCCCTTTTGCAGGTCGATTACGACGAGAGCTGTATGTTTGGGATCCAATTGCAATGGTGCGGTCATAGATTTTCCTCCACTGATAGAATGTCCATTCGCCTCCCAGCCTGCAACGAACAGCTGAGGGTGAAGGCAAACCGCCAATATTTCATAAGTCACCCGCGTTTATCATACCTTATTTGACCTGCGCAAATGTAAAGATGCGACGGGGCCGCGGCAGAAACCGGAAGAACGCCCCGAACGTGTGCGCTCTCACAGGGTTCCGGGAAGAGAATTTGTCCCAGATGGCGCGGAAATGATATCCTCTGAAGAGAAAAGATCCAGGAACCGAGAAATGGAGGGGCGATAGATGTACGACATTGCAGTGATTGGAGCTGGTCCAGCCGGGGCAAGCGCAGCAATTTTCCTTGCCAAAGCCGGAAAGAAAACATTGATGATTGAAAACGGACTAAGTGTGACCCGCAGAGCGCTGATAAAAAATCATTATGGCGTGGCGGAAATTACGGGTCCCGAGATGATCCAAGAGGGGAAATCGCAGGCCGAGACGATGGGGGCTGATATCGCGACGGCGCAGGTCGTGAATGTCGTCCGGAATGGGGACCATTTCGAAGTGCAGACGGAAGAGAAGGTCTATTCCGCCGTGCAAGTCATATTGGCTACTGGTCTTTATACAGATCTGGCCGAACATATCGGGGTCCAGACTAAACCGGGAACGGAACCGCGGGTCAAGACGGTGGTGGATGTGGACTCCCAAGGCAAAACCTCCATCGAGGGCATTTGGGCGGCAGGCACTGTAGCCGGAGTGAGCATGCACACGATTGTTACCGCGGGTGACGGGGCGAAAGTGGCCATCAACCTGTTAAGCGAGCTAAAGGGCGAACGTTATGTGGACCATGACGTGTACAAGCCCGAGAAATAGGGGAGTAGTGCGCCGTGACGGCGAAGCCGCGTGACAACCCTTCCGTTTTTCGCGGTGGCGGTCTTTCTATACCGGGTGGCTATCGTAAGTTAGCCTTATCGGCGGCTGGATACGGCTAGAAAATTTGTGGGCGGCGGGCCAGTATTCCTTCTGCGAGGAATAGATTCGACGCGCCGTGACCTGCTGCCGGATGCACTGCGGTGACCCGCTTACAGGGCGGCGTTTGGCCACCGCCGCGGGGCCCGCACATGAAGACCGAACAGATCCGCCAAGAGGACTATTGGCAAGAGAAAAATAATCAGTATACTGATAATGACAGTTTAATTGAAGGAAGGTGATGTTCGTGGTGCCCAGTAGCGTGATGACGGCTTCGTCCAGCGCAAAACACCCTTCGTGGAAGACGGGGTATTATACTTTTTCGCATTTTTTAAACGATGCTTATCCGAACTTGTATCCCGCGCTGTTGCCGGTGCTGATGGTGACGATGCATTTTTCAGTCGCCTTGGCGGGTCTGCTGAGCTCTATTGCTGCCTTGACCACCCAACTACTGCAGCCTCTGATGGGATTGTGGGCGGACCGGATCGGCACCCGTTTTTTTGTAGCGGGCGGACTCTTTATCGGGAGCATAGTGTCAGCGGCGGCTTTGGCATTTTCGCCGTCCTATTCGATATTTGTGGCCGCACTGCTCGTCGGCGGCCTAGGCAACGCGGCATTTCACCCGCATGCGTCAGCGCTGGTGGGTGAATTATCAGGGTCGCGAAAAGGGCTGGGCATGAGTCTCTTTATGATTGGCGGCAATTTTGGCCGGGCCTTGGCCCCTATTGCTGCCACCACGACTTTTCTGTATCTGGGCCGTCATGGCCTGTGGGTCCTGGCGTTGCCGGGGATGGCGATGGCCATTGTGATGTGGTTTGTCATGAGGCCGGCACCCAAGCCGAAAATCCGCACTCAGAAAATTTGGACCCCAGCCTTTCGCCAGGGATTGAAACACGCCGGCAACTTGCTGGCGGTGGTTATGTTGCGGAATATGGCGTCTATGGCGACGTTGACTCTTTTGCCGATTATGTGGCATACGCTGCACCGCCCCCTCAGCGAGTCGGCCGCACTATTGTCCACGCTGTTTTTAGTGGGCAGCGTAGGCAATATGACGGGGGGAGCTATCTCAGATAAAGTGGGGCCTAAGCCGGTGCTGATTGGTTCAGCCGTACTGTCCAGTGTCTTTTTGTGGGCGTTTCTCCATGCCAGCGGAATATGGATCTGGATTGCTATTGGGCTATTGGGCTTTTCCCTATATTCAACAGGGTCCGTCGTGATGGTCTACGGCCAGGCTTTGTTCCCCGAAAATAAGGGGATGGCTTCCGGGCTTACCCTTGGAGTCGGCAACACCCTCGGCGCCCTTGGGGTGGGAGCTATTGGACTGCTGGCTACACGGGTAGGGAGCCAAGAAGCGTTAACGGTGACTGCAGCGCTGCTGTTGGTCAGCATTCCTTTCAGCCTGCGTCTCAAGAGGCTGTCGTAATCTCCAGCTGCCCGCAGGGCTCGCATGTGCCGGTTCGTATGTCAGAACTGGGCATATGCGCGCCCTGCCATTTTCCGAGTCCTCGCGGAACACCAGAGGCCATGACCTGAGGGTGACGGCCTCACTGGTGAAGGTGAGCGGAGAGATTTTAAAAATCTTTTGCTATATAATGTGTCATGATATCCCACAGTGTTCTGAATAAGACATTTGTGGCCTATTGATGGATGAGTTGCGCTCACCGCTCTGATGAAAAAACCAGCGGCGGGTGAGTTGGCAATTTTGTGTCGCGCGTAGGTTGGCTAATGTGGAGTTTGTGGAAGAAATCGGCGGTGCCTGGTTTCGCCCGCCAGAAATTCTAAGGCTCCACAGACGCGCTAGAATTGGGACGGTGGGAATCTTGAAAGGAAGTTCAAGGGGTGTTCGGAGTCGATGCTTGCGTTCTAAGGCTGGTAAAAGCCAGGGGCTTGGCGATGATGGGGGTCAAGCGCGCCGGCAGAGTGGCCCGTCTGTCGGGGGACTAGGCCGCGGCAAAGTACAGCGGCTGTCCGCGCCAGCAGCGGCCAACAGGCGCTTGTGATGTGGTGACTGAGAGATAGGCAACGTCTTCGACAATGCGGCTAGCGTTCCACCGCCCTTAGTTGTTGATTTGCGGAGACGAGGTTCATCAAGGGAGGATATTTTGCAGACAGCTATGACCTTAGAAACCTTTCACGCGCAGGTGGCGGCGGCTGCCCAAACATCATCCATCAATCAGCAGATTGCTGAACATATTTCTGACCATTACCGCGAAGTATCGTTTATGACGGCTAGCGAACTGGCACATGTCATTGGTGTGAGCCAGGCGTCCATTAGCCGTTTCAGTGTCGCTATGGGGTTTTCTGGCTTTACGGACTTCGTGCGCACGCTGCAGGGTCTGGTCCGCGAGCAGTGGAATACGCCGGAGCGCGCAGTTTACGTGCAACCCCAGTGGTCTCCCCAGGCAGACCTGCTGGTTGCGCAGGAAATACAGAATCTGGAAGGGTTGCCGGACCTCGTCGCTGATACCCATGTCCAGGCAATGGCCAGAGCCATCGCCGGTGCCAGACGGGTAATATTGGCAGGTGCCCGCGCGTCCTCCACGATTGTTCCCTATGCGGCCTACTTTCTCAGCAAGGTTAAGGATGGAGTTGAAATTGCGACGCCAAATACCCCTTTGTGGGAAACCTTTGGATTAAATCCCGACCCTGAAGCGCTCGTGGTGGCATGGGTCTTTCCCCGTTATCCCCAACCGCTGGTGACGTGGCTGGAGCGGTTGCGCCAGGAGAATATCCCCGTGGCGGCGTTTACCGACCGGTGGGTATCCCCTGCGGTGCAGTTGGCTGACCCGGTAGTGGTCGTGCCTGTTGCCAGCGCCTCGCTGTTTGATTCCTATGCGGCACCGTTTGTTCTCATCAACTACATCATCCGGCAGGTGGCCGCCTTGCGGCCCGGCCTGAATCAGCGTCTGGAGGCGCTAGAGGCGCGGGACCAAGCCAATCATGCCTTCTGGACACGTTAAGCCGCAGCGCGCAGACGTCGGCGGCGGTGCTTCTAAAACATACCGACGTCTAATCCGCGGTGCCCCTGAGGACGTACCCCCACAGGTGCAGGAGCTTGGTGCATGTCCGCCCCCTGCAGCACAATGGCCGCTTCTCCGGATCTTCGGCTGTGCCTCGCACAGAGCAAGCGCTGCGAGAATGCGACGGGTGTCGACCCCCCCTTGCGGTTGCCATCAAGTTGCAGCCGGGCGATGACACGTTGTGAGAATCTTCGCACCGTAATCATATCGCTTGAGCGCTGGTCATTTCTCTGCCACGATACGCAGGCGTTTGTAATCGATGTACCATTGACCGTCCTTGTACAGTGTTGGGCGACACCATTGCGCGACTCTGTGGACCACGCTTGTCCGGATGGAAAGATCTACACCGTGCAAGTAACTTTCGGCAAATCCATTAAGCCAGTGCTCAAGTCCCTTGTCCCCATCGGGCATGGCCGTGGGACGGCTGAAGTGAAGCGCGTAGGTGGTTCGAAAGCCCTGTTGTTCCAGTAAAGAGGCGTATTCACCAATGCTCGGAAAGTACCACGGATTTTTTCCCCGTGTGCTTATGCCCAGCGCGCCCAAGGCGCGCTCCACAGCACCAATGACCGTTTCCACGTTTCCCCTTCCCCCAAACTCCGCCACAAATCGCCCTCCCGGCGATAAGGCGTCCCATACGCATTCGATGACCCTTGCCGGATGATTTATCCAGTGCAGTGCCGCGTTCGAAAAAACCGCATCAAATTGCTGAGGCATGCGAAATTCTTCCGCATTGCCTACCGCAAATGTCAGGTCGGGGTACTTTATGCGAGCCCGTTGAATCATGGCATCCGATAGGTCCATCCCGATCACGGATGCACCTGACGCCGCTATCTCGTGAGTCAAGTCTCCCGTTCCACAACCTAAATCGAGAATATTTTCTCCCGGTTTCGGGTGCAGTAATGAGACAACTCCTTTCCCAAATTCCGATACATAGCCAAGCTTGTTATCATAATGCTCCGCATTCCACGCGGTTCCCATCCGGCCCGTCCCCTTTCTCAACAGAATCCTGGCAGCATCCTTCATCCTTCGATACCTATTGTCTGTCTTCCACTGGGCTAAGAGAAGGTCCCCGGCACGAGGTGTTCTGCCTAAGGCGAAAAAATTGAAGCGCGCAGTGAAAAGGAGCCAGGACCATGTTGCCGCCCTGGCTCCGTGAGATTACTGGGCGAGAGACCCCATGGGGTCCCACGGCGGGAGCATAATGGGATCCTGGCGGAACGCTTCACGGAGTTCGGCGGACAGATACTTCTTATTAATCACCACTTGGTAGAGATACTCGTCAAACCAGTGGTCGCTCATGACGAAGAATCCGTTATGACCGGGGTCTGTGCCCCAGCTGTTCTCGACTTTCCAGCGGTTAGGATGCCCGTCGAGAAGATTTACTCCAGTCAGCACCATCGCGTGCGTCATCTGGCTTTCTCCGTAGTCCAGGCGTTGGGCTTTATCCATCGTAAAAGAGACCCCTAAGGCTTGGGAAAAGTCGAATAGGGCAGGGTCCATAATCCCGCTTTCCCTGTCAGACATCTTACCGACGTCGCAGCCAAACCATACGGGCTCATCGTGAAGAATCTGGGCCTGTGCGGCATTCTTTAATGTGTTGATGTCCACGTTGAGATACCGTACCGGCTGTCCTCCGCGCACATTCCCCAGATACTGGACGGTATAGGTTCTGCCGAAAGGTTTGTCAGCTGTGGGCGCGTGAATTAGGCTGACGTAATCCGCCAGATTGACACCGACAAACTGCTGATAGAATTCTTGGGGTGTAAGGCGGAGTTCCTGGTGAAATACCTTGTCCTCGTCACGGTATTCAAATGTAAATTCCCGGGGAGGCTCGCCGAGAAAGTGGGCGAGAATTTGGTAAATATCGCTGACCATAGCGTCTTTGGTTGCGGCCAATTCGTCAGGAGAACTGCCTGACTGGTGCGCCTGGCGTAAAATGGCGGCGTCTTCACGGAGCTTGATTGTCAGAAGGCGATTCATCGGCATGGATTGGCTGCTGTGAAAGGTTTCTGGCATCACATATTTGGGAACTAACCCGTATTTGTTGATGAGGTTGACCAGCATATCCCACTGGCCGCCGTCTTGCACGGGAGCTTGCAGGAGCCAGGCAATGAGACGGCTGTCCGTGGGCTCGTCGGCAGTATCCATAATGGTTTCCAGAAAGTAATTGGACTTCTCCAGCTTATCCCAGAACATCAGATAGGTTTGGGACATTTCAAATTCCTTGATTTTCTTGTCCCGCATCAAGGGGACGCGCAGGGTATTCAGGCCGGCGAAAATCCAGCAGCGGCCGCTTTGCCGCTGGTGGGTAATCGGCCCCGATGTGATTTCGTGGGAAAAGGTGTAGGGAATTTCCGGGATTCGCCCGGGCTTCATGGCGGCCGCGTTGATGCCGTGCTTCTGTATCGCATTGGACAGCACTTGATGTAAGGGTTCCGTATGATAGCGGTCAGAGAATGCTTTCAGTGAGTCTTGGGTGAGGGCGGTTTGCTGTTTCAAGTTGGTCGTCATCGGTCGAGCCTCCCTTTTTGAGAATGCTGCTGCTGTCTTTACAGACAAGACAGCGGGTGCAGGTGAAAAGGCCCGGAAATAAGTTCCAGGCCGATCGTTGTTTCAGCCGCCGTAAAACCACCCGGTTTCCCGCATGACCAGAGGCAGCGCATCGGGCTGGCGCACACCGGCGCCAGTGACTTCGGCGACAAACACGGTATGATCGCCGCGCGAGACGGTGTCGGTGATTTGGGCTTCGAACCAGGCGGGGCATTCCGTAAGCAGCGGTAATGTGTAGACGGTGGAGAATTCAAACTCGTGGCCATTGATTTGGCTGCCTTCAACCTTGGTCGTCCGGAAGAAGTCTCCCGCGATGTCTTTCTGTCCCGCATCGAGGATGCTGACTGCAATCTTTTGTGTCTTTTCCACCAAGGCATGGAGGTGGCTGTCTTTCTTGACCCCTACCATGACCAGCGGCGGCGCAAATGACGCTTGAGACAGCCAGTTGACCGTCCCGGCGGAGACTTCGTCCCCGTCTTTGGCCGTCAATACATACAGGCCATAAGTAATCATGCGCAGACTGCGCTTTTTAGCTTCCTGTTCCATCCCTGTTCCTCCCACTCATATCGTCTGACGGTTCTCTACCATTCATAGCATATTTGCCGCCTCTTGGCCATTTTGACAGCCGTGCCTGGGAATTCAGGATCAGGATCACAGGCCTCTCAGAGGATGGTTGCCGCGAGGGGGCCACGGAAGAGGGGCGAGCATTTTTCAGGTGCCCGTGCCGGCGCATGCGCCCGGAAAAAGTGGGAATGCTTGACAGAGTGCCATGCAGCACTTACAATCAAAGTAGTTCGATGTAGTACATAGTATTAAATAGGAGGTTGTTACGATGGAAACCGCAGAAATTTTGGCATTGCAGCCCATGCCGAGACTCAATGAGCCAGCTCCTGATTTTGAGGCCGACACGACGTTCGGCCATATCCACCTGTCCGACTACCGGGGCAAGTGGGTGGTGATGTATTCCCATCCGGCAGACTTTACACCGGTCTGTACAACCGAATTCATGGGATTCTCGGAACGCAAAAAGGAATTTGACGACATGAATACCCAACTGCTCGGCCTCAGCATTGACTCGATTTTTTCGCATATTGCGTGGGTCAATTCGATTCAGGAGACGTTTGGGCAGCACACACCGTTTCCCATCATCGCGGACTTGGACATGCACGTGTCCAAGCTCTATGGGATGATTCACCCTAAGGCGGCCACAACCCAGGCGGTGCGGGCCCTGTTTATCATTGACCCCGAAGGTCTTCTGCGTCTGATGATTTACTATCCCATGACGACAGGCCGGAACATTGACGAGGTGATCCGCGTGCTCAAGTCCTTGCAGACCGTGGACCAATACAAAGTCAATACCGGGGCCAACTGGCAGCCCGGTGACGCGGTGATTGTATCTCCCCCCAACACCGTGAGCGCCCTGGATGACAGGAAAAAGCAAAAGGACGTGGATTGCAAAACGTGGTATTTTTGCACCAAAAAACTTTAACAAGATTCGCAAGGCATCGGGCCCGCAAGCTTTGGCTGCGGGCCTTTTTTTTGGTAAAAATCAATGTCAGCCGGGGTAAGGCGGACGGCTCGACCAAAGGGTCTCGAGGCCGGCCGTGGTCCCTGGCTGGAACGGCGGGCGTAAAGACTGGCAGGGCCGATAAAATTCTCTCTAACAGGAAACTTGCGCGCGGCAAATTTTTTAGCTCTATAATTAAGTGGAATGTGTCACCGTTTTGTGAGAACCTTCGCCCGGCTGGCCGTGCGATGCCCCTGGCCGGAAAGCGAATCCATGATGAAAAATGAAAGGAATGAAGTGTGCATGGAAAGGTTTATGCCAGAGGCGCTGACAGACAAAGTGATCTTGATTACCGGAGGAGGGACCGGGCTGGGCAAAGCGATGGCGTTACGCTTTGGTGAACTGGGAGCTAAAATTGCCATTATTGGCCGACGTCTGGAGATCCTCGAACAGACGGCGAAGGAATTGGAAAGCCGGGGCATTCCCGTGATCTTCCGGTCGTGTGATGTCAGGGATTCAGACCGTGTGGCTCAGGTGATGAGTGAGATCTGGGAAGAATATGGCCAGTTGGATGTTCTCGTCAACAATGCGGCCGGAAATTTTATCAGTCCAACGGAACGGCTATCGCCGCGCGCGGTGGACGCGGTCATCAATATTGTTCTCCACGGGTCTCTGTACTGCACTATGGAAGCCGGGAAGCGCTGGATCGCGGCGGGGACAGGGGGAACCGTTCTGAATATTGTTGCATCTTATGCCTGGACGGGCTCAGCGTTTGTTGTGCCGTCGGCCGTCGCCAAGGCTGGAGTACTGGCGATGACGCGCTCATTGGCTGTGGAATGGGCACGCTACCGCATCCGCCAGGTGGCTATTGCCCCCGGCCCCTTTCCGACAGAGGGAGCATGGGCGCGGTTGGCCCCGACTCCGGAAATTGCAGCCAGCATGGGTGGCCGGGTGCCTCTGGGCCGCACAGGGCGGCCTGAAGAGCTGGCGAATCTGGCTGCCTTTCTCATTTCTGACTATGCATCGTTCATCAACGGAGAAGTGGTGACCGTGGATGGGGGAGAGTGGCTCAATGGAGCCGGAGAATTCAACAGTCTCACCCAGTTGACGGGGGACGACTGGGACCGCATTGCGGCATTGATCCCGCGCCGCAAAAAACCGTCGTAACCGCAATTCTTTCCAGAGGGGTCTGCCGCGATCCCAAAAATGGTCAGGGACCGGGATAGCCAGTGCGCCCGGTCCCGATTGGCTAGGACTCCGCCGCCGCCGTTTCCTCCCCTGGTTGCGGCGACTTTCTTTTTACATCCTATTGCTTGTGCATAACTTTTCTGTATAATAGCAAATATAATTGAAAACCATGTCGAATTTTACCGATTTTTGGTTACTTCCTTTTTATGCGAGGAACAGTCCGCAATATGGACGGATCCGCCCGCACCACCCTATCACCGGTTAGGAGGCACTTTTATGGTAAAATTCCGCGTATTTGCTCTAACGGCGGCAGGGCTGGGCATGACGTTGGCCGGTTGTGGAACGTCCACTGCAGGCCAAGCTCCTCACAGCAGCGCGCTGTCGACAGTGGTCATGGCGTTGCCCGTGCAGACAGCGCCCAATTGGTTTTTCCCTGTGTTGTCGTCGACGGCGTTTATTGATGTAAACAGCCAGATGAATTTCCTGATGTACAAACCCTTGGTCTATATCAGCAAGACTGATGGCATTGATTATCAAAAATCACTGGCGCAATCCATTACCTACAATCCTGGCGGGACGCGGTATGTCATCACTCTCGGCAGCAAATATGCCTGGTCCAATGGCCGCCCGGTTACGGCGCAAGATGTCGTGTTCACGTGGGATGTCATGCAGGCGGCGAGTCAGAACAACGCTGTCTGGTCGTACGGGGGTGCTGGCGGCGGCGGGGTGCCGGCAGATTTTCAGAGTGTCACGGCTGACGGGGCTCACAAAGTGATTGTCACGCTGGTGCACCCGGAAAACCAGTCGTGGTTCATTCATAATGGGCTGGCCCAGATTATCCCCGTGCCTGCCAGTGTCTGGGACAAATATCCGGGCAACATGGCCCAGGAGCTCACGTATATCAAGAGTGTGGCGAATGTCCCGACAGCCAAGGCCTACAGGGTGGTGGACGGTCCTTTTAAATTTTCTCAAATGGCGCCAAACGACTATTGGTCGTTTGTCCCCAATACGTCGTACGGTGGTCACAAAGCGTCGATTAAGAAGCTGGAGTTCCAATACGAGACCTCGACGACCAATGAGTTCGCCGGGCTGAGGACCGGGACAGTTGACGTTGGCTATCTGCCTCCCTCGCTGTGGGATTCGAAGGGACAACTGGCGCATGACCATTTCTGGAGCGGGTATGCGTTTGGCTTCAACATGGCCCGGGTCAATCAGAGCCCTCTGGCCGAGGGCGGCTTAGGACCAGTATTCAGCCAGCGGTATGTGCGGGCAGCCCTCGAAATGGGAATTAACCAGCAAGGGATTATCAATAGCTTCTATCATGGCCAGGGTGTGACGGAGGACAGTCCTGTGCCGTCCCAGCCACCTACGAAATTTTATGACGCGGCGCTGAAGAACAATCCTTACCCTTTTAATCCGACAGCGGGAATGCGGCTGCTCGAGTCGCATGGCTGGGTGATGGTGAATGGGGTCATGACCAAGCACGGCGTCAAACTGTCCTTCCCCCTGATTTATACGTCGGGGAGCACGACGATCGCGGATGTTGTGCAGCTAGTCAAGTCGGACTGGGCCAGAGAAGGCGTTCAAGTGAGCTTGGTGCCCGAGCAATTTGACAACGTCGTGCAGACGATGCATTCCAATCCGAGCAAGTGGGATGCGGCGTTCTGGGGAGGCGGCTGGACTTATCAGCCCGACTACTACCCGACTGGTGGAGAACTTTTTGCCACGGGGTCAGCAGCCAATGCTGGCCACTACGCCTCATCGACGATGAACCGGCTGATCCAGGATTCGTACCAGCCGGGCACTCCGCAGCAGACCAAGCAGGCGCTGTTTGCCTATGAA
Source organism: Sulfobacillus sp. (assembly GCA_027344105.1). Lineage (GTDB taxonomy): Bacteria > Bacillota > Sulfobacillia > Sulfobacillales > Sulfobacillaceae > Sulfobacillus. Next base: position 14,648 of record DAHWJO010000016.1, on the reverse strand, counting down.
GCGTGGGCTGCGCATGACATCCCGTATCTGTGGTTCCCGTGGGTGGCTCAGCTCAACGAGACAGTGAATACCGTGCACCATGTGCAGTCAACGTACAATCCGATCACCGATCTTTACTATCCCAACTACTGGTCGGCCCAGTAATCCGGGACCGTGACCTTAATCGGGTCACGGTCCTTTCATAAAGGGCCGGTGGGTGACAGTGGCGAGCCGGAGCGCGGGAGTTGCATGGGTGATGCGGGCATTTCTATAATAGGAGGGAGGCGGAAGGTTCTCTGCGGATACGGCAGGGACGCCGCCCAGCACGGGATGAGGAGGGTCAAACGATGCCGGACTGGAAGAATCTCAAAGACAAGGCAATGGCCGCGGTCAACAGCGCCGCCCAGGAAGTCGATCACCAGCTAACGTTGACCAAATTGCGGGCCGAGGTGAACCAGGCTCAGGCGGACCTGGACAAGGCGCTGCAAAAACTGGGAGCGGTTGTTCATGAGGGTATCCGCCGGAATCAGCCCGTGGACCCCCATGACCCTTCAATTGCGGCGGCAATGAACCAGATTGATGACCGGAAACAGCGCGTTGCAGCGGCGCAGCAAGCCCTCACGGCGGGGAGCGCTGAAGAATCCGCCGCGCATGGCAGCCATTGCCCGGCGTGTGGGGCCGCTGTCGCTGACGGTGCTAAATTCTGTCCCAGTTGCGGGCATGCTGTCACGTAGATCCTGGCAATGCGACGCAAAAGATGCGGGAACTGCGGTGACGGCAAGGGCCATCCTCGCTTCTTGGCAACACCGGCAGGTTCAAGAGGACTGTGAGGGTGGGAGCCAGTGACGCAATTTGAGCGGGTAGCCGACGGCATTCGTCAGGACATCGAGCAGGGCATTTTGCATGTGGGCGACCTGCTTGCCTCGGAACGCAAAACAGCCGAACGTTACAGTGTGAGCCGGTCAACTGTGCGCCGGGCTTGGCAGAAACTGCAAGCTCTGGGCTATGTGCACTGGACGACTCTGTCGGCGCCCACTGTTGTCAACATTCCGCTCCGGCCCCACGATGTGAGCCCGTCGGCGATGGGCAAGGATATGCGAGAGGTTCCCCGCTCCAGTTTTCTCAGTGACTTGATGTCTGCGGCAGGGAGTGCTGCCCGGTATAATTTTGAAATCGGGATGCCCGACCCGGACCTTCTCCCCTTGCGGGAATTGCAGGAGGTGGTGCGCGATCTATTTAGCCAGCACGTTCGCGAGGTCTTTTCCTATTCCCCAACTCAGGGAATTGCTCGGGTACGCCAGGCTCTAAGCGAAGAGTACCTGCTGCGTAGGGGTGTTGAGGCCGATCCCGATGATATTCTGATTACTTCTGGATCTTTGCAAGGACTGGACTATGTGACGGACTTGCTTGCGGGCGCGGGCGATGTGATCGTCACAGAGGCGCCGACATTTGCGGGCGCTCTCCAAGTTTTCTCGTCTCACGGTGCCCAGGTTCTCGCGTTGCCCATGGACGGGGAAGGCATCGCCCTGGCGCCCTTGGAGCGTGCTCTGACTCATTCCCGGGTGCGGATGGTTTACCTGCAGACCTTTTTTCAGAATCCCACCAGCGCGGTTATGAGCTTGGCGCGGCGCCATGCCGTTTTAGCGCTATGCAAGAAATTCGAGGTGCCGATTGTCGAAGATGACGCCTACGGGTTCCTAGCGGTGAAGGACACCCAGCCGCTCAGAGCCCTGGACCCGGGGGGCCATCACGTGATTTACCTGAATACTCTATCCAAGTTGCTGGCGCCGGGACTGCGGGTGGGGTTGGTCGTGGCGCCCCGGGACGTGGTCCGCTATCTGAGTCTGCGCAAGCAGATAGGAGACTTGCATACGGGCACTGTGACGCAGCTGCTGGTTGAGGGATGGCTCCGCAGCGGCAATGTCACCCAGCATATCGCCCGGGCGCAAAGTGTCTACAGCGGGCGGCTGCGCACAGCATCCGAACTGGTCAGAAGCCACGGTCTCAGAGTCCACGGCAGCCCGACGTCGGGATTCTATCTGTTTGTCCATCTCCCTAGCCGAATTAATGCTTATGCGCTGCATGAATATGCTGCCAACCGTGAAGTCCTTTTTGCGCCCGGTGCCGCTTTCGGGATCGGGGACGCCTATGGGGACTGGATCCGGATCTGTGTCAGTGCGCTCAGCACCACGGCCATCCATAATGGACTGGCCCGCTTGTTCCGCATGCTCGATAGTTTTGTGCCCTAATGGTCCCTCTGGTCCTAGTGCAGGGACCACTACCCAGACTGTGGTCCTTGTATCTCCTGCCTGTTCCCGGTACACTCCCATGAAAGACGAGAGAAGAGGGGTGGGGTAGGACCCATGGATATGCTCACAAAACTGATTCACAATGCATCGCTGATCGACAAGGCGACAGGAGCGAGCAGCACACCAATCTATCATGCGTCCACTTTTCACCAGGACGCCGGGGATCACCCCGGCACATGGAGCTATAGCCGGTCCGGGAACCCGACGCGCCATGCCCTGGAAGAAACCATCGCCGACCTGGAACAGGGCGCCTACGGTTTCGCGTTTGCCTCGGGCATGTCAGCCATTGCGGCCGTGCTGATGCTGTTCTCCCAGGGAGACCACATTATTTTGCCGCTAGACCTCTATGGAGGCACGTTTGAGATCGTCAGCCAACTGGTGGAGCGCTATGGTCTTGAGGCCAGTTTTGTGGATACCGGGGATGCGAGCCAAGTCCAAGCCAGTATCATGCCGAATACGCGGGCGATTTATGTGGAAACGCCATCCAATCCGACGTTAAAAATCACGGACCTCCGCATGATAGCGGAGCTTGCCCACCGCCACCATCTCGTCACCATTGCTGACAACACCTTTATGTCGCCCTACCTGCAACGCCCGCTGACACTCGGCATCGATGTGGTCGTGCACTCAGCCACCAAGTTTCTCGGGGGCCACAGCGATGTCATTGCCGGCCTTGTGGTGGTCAATGACCAGGACATTGCTGACCGTATCGGGAAAAATCAGAAGACGTGGGGCGCCGTGTTAGGGCCCGAGGACAGTTGGCTGGTCTTGCGCGGCATCAAAACCCTCGGGGTCAGAATGGACCGCGCACAGCGGAACGCTCTGTATCTGGCCAACTGGCTGCACGGGCGCCAGGGTGTCGAGCGGGTCTACTATCCGGGTCTTTCAGACCATCCCGGCATCAAGACGCATATGGCCCAATCGCTGGGTGCTGGGGCGGTGCTCTCGGTGGTGCTGGACCCGTCTTTGGAATGGACGGCCTTCGTATCCCGGCTCCGTTATGCGATTTTTGCCGTCAGTTTGGGCGGGGTGGAGACCATTGTCAGCCATCCCAGCACCATGTCGCATGCGGGGATGTCAGCGGACGAAAGGCAGCGCCGGAATGTGGCGGATAACCTGCTGCGCGTGTCCGTGGGCATCGAGAGCATCAATGATTTAACGGAGGATTTCGAGGGAGCCCTCAGCTACGCCCTGGCATTGCAGTAATGACCCATTCACCATAAAACAAGAGCTCGGGGGCCAGATGGTTCACGAGCTTTTTGCTGCTGGCCCGGTTGGCAAGAGAGGCGGCGCCACTACTGCCTCCTGCGCTCGCCAGGGGGTGTCTGTTCACGGCAATGCTTTGGCCAACAGGGGTAGGAAAAGACCCGAAACATCGGGGACAATGCGGTCACGGATCGGGCGCAAAGTGTGTACTGACCCCCGTTTCAGAAGTCTTAATCGCGGAGCCCCTTACCATTGAGAATTTGCTGCAGGCATTTTTCAATCCGTGACTCTCGTGTCTTAGATTGTTTGGCTTGAGAAAAATAAAGACAGTAGGCTCTTTGTCTTCCCGGTGTCAATTTTTCAAACGCAGATTTCAAGCCCGGAGTATTGTCGAATTTGTTGTGCAGTTCGTCTGGAATGGTGAATTCCGGCGTCTGATCAATTGGCAAGGCGTACTTTCCGATTTGAATGGCGTCATAAATGTAGACTTTCAAGACGATTTCCATTGCCACAATGTCTTGAAGTCTGGTGAAGCGGATCTGGCGTGCCGCCTGTACGTTCTCCGTCTGTTTGATTAGGATACCCTGAGCATCTTGCAGCAGCGCCCCTTTGAAAAACAGCAGCGCACAGTATTCTTTAAAGTCATGTAGTAAAACGACATTCTTTCCCTCAAACGTGTAACAAGGATGCCCCCACTTAAAGTCTTCGGTCAGTTCGCAGTCCAGCGCAATATTCCTTAACTTCGCATATTCTTCTTGCCAGTGCTTTGCCGTCCTGAGAAATTCATCAACGTTCGGATTCATGCCGCGACGATTCATCAAAAAAACACTCCTCTTCAGTTTTTCGGTCCGTTGACCCTCGACCAGATCGGGTTCGGAAGGTTACAAAGGGCGTTGCCGCGATCTTGGGTTGCTAGGGCGCTATCCTTGCAGTTCTAGGATACATCACAATAGCCGCTTTCCTTGGGAAAAGTCCTGTGCACCGCATCATCCGGTTTGGGAATGGGCCTCACTGCATCCATGTAAAACCTGCCCATCTAAACCGTCTGGCGTGTAGTCTCCCCTAGCAGAAGCCCATTAAAATGGGCCGGTGGTTATGTCAGGAAAGTGGTTATAGAATGAACATAATAGACAAACATAGTCGGAACAATGATAATGGCATGATGGAAAGATAATGTAGAAGTTAGCCATACAATATAAGAACAACAGAAGTACTGCCTTCAAATAGTCGGCGCGCGGCTGGCCGTCATTGACGGCCAGCACCTGACGCACGCGGTTTTCGGAATTCCGTGGGAGGCGCGGATGACCTGATATGAGGACAAAATAGCCGGATAAATGTTATTCTGGTCATTGTTAGGATGAAATTTATGGATGTCACAATATTATAATGGAGTCGGAGACAATGTTGATGATAAGGGTGTAAGTGAGGAGATGGAGCAGTGGGAGGGACATTGAGGCGCTATGCGCGCGATGAAGGCGGTGAAGACCAAGAGCGTCTGGAAGTACACTTGCCCTCTGGGCTGCTGAGCCGATTTCAAAAGTATGTTGAACATCTTCACCTCAATATGGATGAAGCCCTGCAGCATCTCATAGAAGAGGAACTGAGTGAAAGCGCAGGGCCTCCGTCCCGGCCTGAGCTGTACCGGGTTTTCTGGTCGGATCTGATTGCGCGGCTGGAAGTGAGCCGCACCCCCTTGGCGCAGTCATGGTATACATTTTCTTCGGGACACAAGGGCATCAGCTATACGCTGTCATTTACCAAAGAGGGAAAGACCCGTATTGACCTCTATGTGGACGTAGGGGACAAGGCTGCGAACCGGAGGATTTTTGACCTCTTAAAGAGCATGCGCGCGGATATTGACCGCCGCTTTCCACGGCCCTTGTCCTGGGAAACGTCCGCGACCCGGCGTGCGTGCAAGATAGGGCTTGACCGCAGCGGGCGCGTCACGGATGACAACAGAGAGGAACTGATGGCGTGGCTGATCCGCGGGCTGGCGCTGTTCCGGGAAGTGTTTGAATCTCGGCTGCAGCGTGTTGAGTAGCTGGCTGCTGCGGGTCGTGAGGATAATGGTGATAATAAAAGAGAACGTGGAATCAGCGGGTGAGGCGCATTGCGCAGAGAGGACGGGGATGAGATGACTGAATTAGCGACGTTTGCCGGGGGCTGCTTCTGGTGTATGGTGAAGCCGTTTGACCAGTGGCCGGGGGTGTTGGGGGTGGTGTCCGGCTATACGGGGGGCAACAAGGTGAACCCCAGCTACGAGAACGTGTGTTCTGGAACCACTGGACATTACGAAGCAGTGCAAATCACCTTTGACCCGGCGGTGATCAGTTACCGGAAACTGCTGGAGATCTACTGGCAGCAAGTAGATCCCACTGACGGGCGCGGGCAGTTTTACGACCGTGGGCCATCGTACAAGCCAGCAATTTTCTACCACACCGCGGAGCAGAAGGCGCAGGCCGGGGAATCACGTCAAGCCCTTAGCCAGAGCGGACGGTTTGACGCGCCCATTGCGGTAGAAATTCTCCCGGCTACGGTATTTTATGCGGCTGAAGCATATCATCAGGACTTTTATAAAACCCACGCGGAGCACTACCGGCAGTACCGCCAGGGATCAGGCCGCGACCTCTTTTTGCAAAGTCACTGGGAATCACGGTAGCTTTCCAGAAGTTCCAAGGCGGGCGCCTAGCTTAAGGTGGCGTGAGCCTTGTCCAGCGCGAACTGCGCGGCGGATGCCCCGGCCAAATGGCCTGTGGAAAAGGCGACGGTGATGTTGTACCCTCCTGTGTGGGCGTGCACATCCATGACTTCTCCCGCAAAATAGAGGCCCCGGCAGCGTAAGGAGCCCATGGTCCTGGGACTGATCTCCTGAATGGATACCCCGCCGCCGGTGACGGTGGCTTTTTCCAACGGCAGGGTGCCTGTGAGCGGTACAGCAAAGGCTTTGATATCCTGCTGGATTGCGGCCCCGGCCTCCTTGCTGAGGTGTGCCATATCGTGGGCGGCCGAGAGATCTGCGCGCTGGGCGATCAAGTCAGCGAGGCGGTCAGGAAACCACCCGGAGAGCACGGTCCCGACGTGTTTCCGGCCCGACGTGAGACGGGCTCGCTGAAACGTGTCGCGCACTACATCGGCCGACAGTCCCGGCACGAAGTCAATGAGGGCTGTGAGCTTGTCTTTAGGGTTGCTCCGCAGGGCGACGGACACGTAGTGGCTGCAGCGCAAGGCAACGGGACCTGTCAGGCCAAAATGGCTAAACAGCAGATCGCCGTATTCCGACGTGAGGACCCGGCCTGCGCCATTGACGATTTGCACGCCGACATCGTGAAACGACAGGCCCTGAAGGGTCCGGTTGGCAATGAAGGCAGCCGAGCTGGTGAGGGGGACGGCGGTTGGATAGGGCTGGACAATTGTGTGGCCCGCCGATTGTGCCCAGGGGTAGCCGTCGCCAGTGCTCCCTGTGGCGGGAACACTGCACCCGCCAGTGGCGACGATCACGGCGGGGGCCTGTAAAAACTCTCCCGTGCTGAGCACGGCGCCGGTGATGCTCCCGTGTTCCGACTGCAACGACCGCACCGGGGCATCCTGGCAGATCTCCACGTTCAGGTCGAAGACCTTGTCCACCAGAGCTTTTACAACAGAAGCCGCCTTATCCGTCACAGGAAACACTCGGCCCCGGTCTTCCTCCTTAAGAGCAATGCCGAGATCTTCAAAGAATGCGACAATCTCCGGGCTGCCGAACCGACTCAGGGCTGAATACAGAAAGCGGCTGTTGCCAGGAATATTTTGCATCAGTTCCGGTAAGGGCTTGGCGTTTGTCACGTTGCAGCGCCCGCCTCCCGAAATACCCAATTTGCGCCCCAATTTGTGGCCTTTTTCCACGAGAATTGTGCGGGCCCCTGCGCTCTGTGCCGCAATAGCGGCCATCAGCCCGCTTGGGCCGCCCCCGATGACAATTACATCAAACATGGGGGGCGCGGTTGCCATCGCCGTGGCTCCCCCCGCGGTGCAGCCATTCGTCTTGATGCGTCCAGTGTCTTTTCATTCTCTAAGAATACCATGAAGTCCTCCCGTCCATGCGTTCCGGTCCGGTGAGAGAGCAGCGAACCGCCCCTCCCGGTGCACCGTGCCGGCACTCACAGAATGTTGTTTCAACGGCTATATTCGGAAAAGAATCAGCAGTCAATATTGACTGCGCAATTAGGCCCGTGATATCGTGAACTCGCACATGAAGAGCCCATGTAGGGAGCGGGGGCCGGAAGGAAAACGGCAGGCAAATGGCTGAGTGGGAGCGGCAGGTCAGGTCCGGCGCCCTGAGAAGTCCCTGGACGAAGAATTCATATCCTAGCCGGTTGCTGGTATAGGCGCCTATGGGCAGCCTAATGAAGAGAGGGGTTGTCATTGTTATGGTCACGCTCGTTGCCTTATATCGTCATCCCGATGACATAGAAGCATTCAACCGTCACTACGAAGAGGTGCACATTCCTCTGGTCAAGACCATGCCGGGTCTGCAGGGGGTGCGCCTGACCCGTTTTGACCACCAGGCTGACGGGGCCCACTCTCCCTATCTGATGATGGCCGAGATGCAGTTTCTCGATGAGGAAAGCCTGCAAGAGGCATTGGCCTCCGAGCCCGGACGCGCAGCGGGCCGGGATCTCATGCATTTTGCCAAGGGCATCTTCACTTTGCTGGTGGGGCACCAAGAGTCCTAGAAGAGGCGGCGGGGAGCGGTGCCGGGGGGGCCGCTGGAAGCGGACTCGCCGGGCTCCCGCAAGCCGGAATGTAGGGGAAGGCGGCGCCTTTGCGACCTGGTCCCAAAAAATTCGCCCGCTCGGTTTGTGGCGTATAAGTTTTGGAAGGGGGACCGCCCGCCGTCCCTCATGGGCGTCAGCGGTCAAAAGACTAGGGGGGCGGTGCGCCAGTGAGAAGCGCAAGGCGGGATTTGCTGAGAAGCACTTGCACAAAGAGGCCATGGCCGATTTGCCCCTGGCTGTTTTCTGCCCAAACCCGGGTAAACAGCCGCGTCCCTTCACGTTTTTGGAATTCCGCATAAGCTTTCAGGACATCCCCAACCGGTGTGGAACGCGTGTGCACGATGTTGACCTGGTATCCCACGGCATCTTCGCTGGGCTCCAAGTAGGGCAGGATGAGCTTGCGTCCCGCCCACTCCATCCATTCAATCATCTGGGCGGTAGCCAGGACGGGGTGAATGGGCTGGCCGCCCAAGGTTGCGGTCATGGCGGCAGTCACCACAGTTTCCACGCTCGTTACTGCTCCGGGGGCCAACCCAGCGCGCATGCGCTTCATCCTTTCTTTGGGGCCGCATCAATTTCCTATGGCATCATAGCACACCGGCATTCGGAGGGGGCAGGGTGCGGGTAAAATCTTTGATAGGGGTGAGAGTATGGCTACGTGGCCAATGATATCCGTGATGGGCCAGGACGCATCACACGTGTCTTGCACGGACGAAGAGGCGCTGCGCATTTATCAGGATATGGTGGTGCTGCGCGCTTTTGACGAAAAGACCCTGACCCTGCAGCGCCAGGGCCGTGTGGGGACATTTGCTCCCTCCTTGGGGCAGGAAGCGGCGGAAATTGCCTCGGCTCACGCGCTTGAGCCGATGGACTGGATAGCTCCCTCTTACCGTGATCACGGCGCGCTTTACGTGCACGGTCTGCCTTTAGACCAGGTCATTCTATTCGCGATGGGTCGTTCTGGCAGCTATGCGGCAGGTGTCCGCGCACTCCCTAGCTCTATTCCCATCGCCACCCACCTCCTGCACGCGGTGGGTCTGGCCTATGCCCTGCGGCAGCGTGCAGAACCGCAGGTGGCGATGGCCTATTTTGGGGACGGCGCGACCTCCGAGGGCGATTTTCACGAGGCGCTGAATTTTGCTGGAGTGTGGCAGGTTCCTGTCATTTTCTTTTGCCAAAATAACGGGTGGGCGATCTCCACGGCGGTGAGCCACCAGACCCACAGCGAGACTCTCGCCCAAAAGGCTGTCGCCTACGGCATTGAGGGCATTAGAGTCGATGGCAATGACGCGCTGGCGGTGTACGGCGTCGTGCGTGAAGCTCGCGAACGCGCTGCAGCGGGCGGGGGGCCTACATTAATCGAAGCCGTGACTTACCGGATGGGCCCGCACACGACGGCGGACGACCCCACCCGGTACCGCCCGTCTGGGGAACTCGAGGGCCACCGCGCCCAAGATCCCCTGATTCGCCTGGGACAGTATCTTGCCAGCCGCAGCATTCTGTCCGCGGACGACCAACAGCGGATGGCGGCTGACAGCCGGGACCGGATCAATGAGGCGGTAGCGCGGGTTGAGGCGATGGACCCTGTTGCGGTGGAGGAGATGTTCCGCCACGTCTACCAGGTCATGCCAAACCGCCTCGCCCGCGAGCTTCGAGACTGGGGGGCGAACTGAAAATGCCAGAAAAAAACATGGTGGAGGCGATCCACGATACGCTGGACCTCCTCATGGCTCAAGACGAGAGCGTAGTGATGATGGGCGAGGATATCGGCGTCAATGGCGGCGTGTTCCGTGTCACGGACAAAATGCTGGGCAAGTATGGAGCGGCCCGGGTGATTGACACGCCCCTCGCCGAATCGGCCATTGTAGGGACGGCGCTGGGCATGGCGGTGGGAGGCTTGCGGCCCATCTGTGAAATTCAGTTTCTGGGATTTCTCTATCCGGCGCTGGACCAGTTGATTTCCCATGTTAGCCGGATTCGCGACCGCAGCGCCGGCCACTTGGGTGCAAAGATGGTCGTCCGCGCCCCCTATGGAGGCGGCATCCGGGCGCCGGAGCAGCATGCCGATTCTGCGGAGGCCTATCTCGCGCACATTCCTGGATTAAAGGTGGTGGTGCCCAGTTCTGCAGCGGATGCCAAAGGCATACTGGTTTCGGCTGTTGAGGATGACGATCCCGTGATTATCCTAGAACCCATCCGCCTCTACCGGATGGGTCGCGAACAGGTGCCGGAAGAGTTGTACCGGGTGCCTTTGGGGACCGCGCGCGTCGTTCAGGAAGGCACTGACATCTCTGTCATCGCCTACGGGGCGATGGTGCCAGTCGCACAGGAAGCTGCACGCAATCTCCAGCGGGAACAAGGGGTGTCTGTGGAGGTGGTGGATGTGCGCAGCCTGTCTCCCCTTGACGAGGAGACGCTGGTGGCTTCCGTGCGGAAAACCGGCCGCGCGGTGATTGTGCATGAGGCGCCGCTTACGGGTGGCTTTGGCGCTGAAATCATGGCGACGGTGTCCGAACAGGCTTTCTGGTGGCTAAAGGCTCCCGTCCAGCGAGTGACGGGACCGGATGTGCCATTTCCCCCCTACGCATGGGAGGACTGGTATGTCCCTTCAGCGGCCCGTGTCCAGCGTGTGGTATCCCAAGTGATGGCGGAGGAATAGGGGGAGCACAAGTGGCCTTTGAATTTAAGTTGCCTGATGTGGGAGAAGGCACCACAGAAGGAGAAATTGTTCGCTGGCTGGTGAAGGTCGGGGACCATGTGCAGTTGGACCAGCCGTTGGTGGAAGTGGAGACGGATAAGGCGGTGGTTGAGCTGCCTGCGCCGGTTGCGGGACGTGTGGTGCGCTGCATCGGGCAGGAGGGCGAGGTGGTACCGGTGGGCGCAACCCTCGTGGTCATCGATGACGGCCGCACAGATTCCCCCGGCGCGCCGTTAGCGGCGCCGGGCGGGAGCAGCGCGCCTGCTCCGCGTTTGCCCTCCGCGGGGGCCGCGGCCCCCGGCGTGAGAGCGGCCCCCGCCACCAGGCGCTTAGCAAAGGAGGCCGGGATAGACTTGGCCACGGTGCAGGGCACGGGGCCCCAGGGCCGAATTGTACCCGCCGATGTCCGTGAGGCGGGCAGGTCTGCTCCGGCGGTTGGGTCCTCGCCAGGCGGCCGGCGGCCGTTCGTGATGAGCAGTATGCGGCAGAGGATTGCAGAACACCTGACGGAGTCAGTGCGCACCATTCCCCAGGTCACGGTGGTTGACCGGTTCGACGCCACCCAACTGGTGCAGGCGCGCGCTGAACTGAATCGTGAGGCAACTTCGGAGCGTTCTCCCGTCAAAGTCACCTATTTGGCCATCGTGGCCAAGGCTGTATGCATCATGGCGCAGAACTTTGCGGAGCTGAACGCACGGTGGGAACACGATACCCTCTATCTGTATGATGACGTGCATCTGGGAATTGCGGTCGACACCGAAATGGGGTTGGTTGTGCCTGTTATTTCCCACGCTGGGAGCCGCACAATTTATGACTTGGGCAAGGAGATTGCATTCGTGGCGGAGCAGGCGCGCGCTAAAAAATTGGGGCCGGACCGGATAGCGGGCTCGACCATTACGGTGACCGGCGGGGGACCCTTAGGGGGGCTGTTTGCGACACCCATCATCAATGCCCCGGAAGTCGCAATCGTGGGCATGTACCCCATTGTCTATGAGCCAAGGAAAATGGCTCAGGGGTTTGAGGAACGGGCGACCATGTATCTCAGCCTCACCTTTGACCACCGCGTGATTGACGGTGTGAAAGCATCGAAAAGCCTGGCCCTGCTGAAGGCATTGTTGCAGGAACCCTACCAGCTTTTGGGGTATATGCACTGATAGCCGGGATTGGCTAAGTGCCGGCCACATTGGCTGAGCAAGGCAAACTGAAAGGATGAGGGCCCGTGAATATTTTAGAGAGACGCGAGGGTGCTGTCACCATATTGCAACTCAATCGGCCGGAAGTGTTGAACGCGTTAAATGCGGCATTAATGGAGGAATTAACTGACCGCTTGGCGGTTTTGGCTGTGGACGAACAAGTTCGTGTGGTGATTCTTACGGGCGGCGCTAAGGCATTTGCGGCGGGTGCGGATATCGCTGAACTGCACGGACAAACCGCTGCGAGCGTAGTCAGTGCGCCCGTGATCAACCGCTTTGACGCATTGCGGCAATTTCCTAAACCTCTCATCGCCGCCGTTTCGGGATGGGCGCTGGGAGGGGGACTGGAACTGGTGATGGCGTGTGATATGGTCATCGCGGGAGACAATGCGCATTTTGGCCAGCCGGAAATCAAAATTGGGGTGATTCCAGGAGGGGGCGGCACGCAGCGCTTGACCCAACTGGTCGGGAAAATGCGGGCCATGGAAATGATTTTGACCGGAGAACCCGTGGATGCTGACCAGGCCTACCGAATGGGCCTGGTCAACCATGTTGTTCCGGCCGAAGACGTTGTCGGGGCAGCTGAAACATTGGCGGAGAAAATCGCCAAGATGCCGCCGATTGCTGTGCAGCTGGCCAAGGAGGCCGTGCTCGCGGCACCGGATCTGCCGCTGGAAGCGGGCATGCGGTTCGAGAGGCGGCTGTTTGCGCTGCTGTTTGGCACAGATGATCAAAAAGAGGGTATGCAGGCTTTTCTGGATAAGCGGGCTCCCCATTTTGAGGGCCATTAATGCTGAAGGAGGTCCAACTGTGGGACGCGAATATGCCAATTTGATTGTGAAGGAATACGGCGCGACACTAGAGATTATGCTCAACCGCCCGGAAACGGTCAATGCGTTGACGAATGACATGCTGACGGAGTTGTTTGCTGCTCTAGGAGACGCCGAGCGCCGCCCCCAAATCCGAGCGGTGATACTCTCCGGAAGCGGGCGGGGGTTTTGTTCCGGCCAAAATTTGAAAGAAGTGGCCGGGCGCGGGGACACCGTCGATATTGGCGAACATGTCGCCCGCTATTATAATCCCCTGATTACCAGGCTCTACCAACTGAACAAACCTACGGTCTGTCGCATCCAGGGAGCTTGTGCAGGGGCTGGAATGTCCTTGGCCCTCGCCTGTGACCTCCGCGTCGGGTCCGTTGAGGCGAAATTTTCGCAGGCGTTTGTGAAAATCGGGCTGGTGCCGGATTCAGGGTCGACCTATTTTCTTCCGCGTCTGGTGGGGATGGCCAAGGCGATGGAAATGGCTCTGCTGGGCGATGTGGTGGATGCTCCTGAGGCTTTGCGCCTGGGACTGCTGACCAGAATGACCGACGCCGGGACTCTGGAGGCGGAAACTCAGAAGGTGGCTGAACATCTCGCGTCCATGCCCCCCGTGGCCGTCGCGATGATCAAGCGGGCTCTTCACCGCGGCATCGACGCCTCACTTCCCGACCAGCTGCTTTTCGAACAGCATTTGCAGCGTGCTGCCGCGGCGACCGAGGACCATCATATCGGCATTGCAGCCTTTTTAAACAAGCAGCCGCCGCAGTTCACCGGGAGGTAGAGGGATGTTCATTCATCAGGTCACAGAAGAGATCAGCTTGAAATACGTGGACATGTTTGATGCTCAGCCCCTCTACGGCCTCATTGATGCATCCCGTCCATATCTGCGGGAATGGCTGCCTTTTGTGGATGCCACCGTGAGTGTGGACAACACCAGGAAGTATATCCAGGCAGCGCTTCAGCAGTATGCCGCCGGCAATGGCTTTCAAGCGGTGATCCTCTGGCAGGGTGTGCTGGCGGGGGCTATTGGCTTCCACTCCATCGACTGGGCGAACCGTTCGACCAGTCTCGGGTACTGGCTGGCCCCCGCGCTGCAAGGCCGTGGCATTATGACGCAGAGCTGCCGAGCCATGGTGTCTATTGCTTTGCGGGAATATGACCTGAATCGCGTGGAAATTCAAGTCGCAACCGGCAATCACAAGAGCGCCGCCATCCCGCAGCGCCTGGGATTTGAACAAGAAGGCATCAAGCGGCAGGCCGAATGGCTCAATGGCCGATTCGTCGACCATGCTGTCTACTCGCTGCTGGCCGAGCAGTGGTCCCGCATGGAGTCCTGATACGGGGCTCTCACAAAACTTGCAGCGGCGCCAAGTTCCTGCCATGGCGGTGCCTTACGCCATTCAGGGCCATTGGCGCCGTTGATCCTGGGATGCCTCCGGCCATAATGTCACCATTTTTAACCATTTTTGTTCCGTCGAATTGTGGCATAATGGGATGAGGTTATGAATATCCTTTTCGCGCAAAGAAGGAGAATGCTTACGTCTTATCGGGGAAATCTTTACAAAATTGTTCAGGTGCTGGAGCGCCGCTTGCTGGCTTTGGCGTCAGTCAACTTTTTTAGCGCCCGGCTTATCGTCAAGCAGAAATTGCTATGGCGGTGGTACCGGCGTCTCGTGGTGGTGGAGGGC
>DAHWJO010000169.1:0-7215 GCA_027344105.1 Sulfobacillus sp. | reverse complement strand
GAATATTGACGGCTTTTTCCTTGAGTATGATTCAGACCGTGCTGGGAAATTCGAACCTCTTCGGTTCGTACACCGGCCCGATCTCCAAATTGTGCTGGGGCTCATCACCACGAAGTTCGGCGATTTGGAAAAAGTGGAGGATATCAAGCACCGCATTGACGAGGCGGCGCATTATGTCGCCATGGACCAGCTATGCCTCAGCCCGCAGCGTGGTTTTGTCTCAACGGAAGAGGGCAATCTGCTGACTGAAGACCAGCAGTGGGACAAGCTCCGCCGCGTCGTGGACATCGCCCACCAGGTCTGGGACTGAACACACGGATGGAACCCCCCTGACGGGATTTTAGATATTAGTGCGGCAGGGCTTACTAGACGGATAAGGCATACTCTTCCTTGGAAGGATATGCCTTATGGCATGGCGGCCGAAATATCGGTTTTAGATTCCTTTGATCATGGAGTCGGGGGCCAGCACCAAGATGGCTTCTCCCTTAACGCACAATTGCCCATCAGCCCACAACTCACTGTTCAGGATGACTTTTTTTCGGCCAATTTCGCTGACCCGCCCCACGACGCTGAGCAGGGGTCCTAGAGGCGTGGGTTTGAGATAGTCAACCTTGAGCGAGGCGGTGACGCACCGGGGCACGGGGGCTGACTCGCCCAGTTCATGTCCGTCGCGGCGGTAGAAGGCCAAGGAGGCGGAACCCGTACTGTGGCAGTCGATGAGCGATGCGAGCAATCCTCCGTAGACGAATCCTGGGATCGCCATATGTTCGGGCTGTGGACGGTATTCCGTTAATGTGGTGTCCCCACTCCACCGTGTCTGGAAGTGGTGGCCCGAAGGATTTAGGCGGCCACAGCCGAAACACCATGAAAAATCCTCGGGATAAAAGTCTTGCACGGCTAATAAGTTGTTTGGCATGGTCAGGTTCCCCCTTAATGAGCATCCCGCCGTGCGGGGGTTTTGTGAGTTGGATCCCCAAAATGCGTCGCTCGGCTGGGCTCGGCCTATGTTGCTTAATCAGAACCAGGCCGAATATTTTCATTGTAGAGCAAATATTGGCGATGTATAGTCCACGCTGGGGGTCATCACCTACATAGATCAGACAAGGGATGGTTTTCGTCCGATTGCGCGAAACCGCATCCCGAATTCCTTGAACATAATGCCCGCGGGTTCGCCGTCTTAGGCGATAGACAGTCCGAATCGATGCTTTGGGGGAGGTCTAGTTAAGACTGGCGCGGCGGTCGTAACACCGCGAACTTCTAAGGACCTCCGCGCCTCACCGCTTCAACTTGTGAAAGTCAGGCGGTGGCAAAGCTCATGGGAATCGTGCAGGATGGCTTGCAATTCCGCGTAGAGGAATAAGTTGTCTCTGGGTTAACTTAGCGCTTTGGCCTCGGTTCACGGACAGAACGCCAAATTTCCTCAGAGCGGCGCCCCCAGCCCGCTAGACAGCTGAAAGAAGTCGTGCAGCGCATTAACGGTCCGAACTCCTTGCTCCTCATCCACCAGCAGCGAGATGGTGTAAAGAGAGTCAGAGGTCTGAAGAATCGGGATGGCAGCACGGGCCAGCGCTTCCGTAATCTGAAGCATGACGCCCGGCCATTCGCTGATGGCCTCGCCCACCGCAGTGACCTTGGTAACCGGGTCCTTGATTTCCCAATGCAAGGGCAGGACCGTCAACAACATTTCCACCTGAGGACGAAAACGTCCCTCGATGACACAATAAAAATCTCTTCCAAACAGATTGATCATGTCAATCGTAATTCCAGCCGCACTCAGCCCATCGAGGACCATGCGGATGGGGTCGGAATTGTCGGCGTGCACCGCGAGAGAGATGAGGCCCGTCTGGTGCGCGATGCCGGTAACGGCCTTCTCCTGTTGGTGGAGGAGCGGTCGCCGACGCTGGCGGATCATGGTTCCTCCGCGGCCATCAAACGTTGACAGTACGCGCACCGGCACTTGGTGGGTCAACGCTTCGGACACCGCCCGGGGATGGATGACTTTGGCACCCGCTACAGCCATTTCGAGCACTTCGTGATAGGCGACCTCCGGTAAAATGGCGGCTGTTGCCACGACCCGGGGATCCGCTGTAAAAATCCCGGGAACATCGGTATAGATATCAACCGGGCAGCCGAGTGCTGCGCCCAAGACCACTGCCGAGGTATCCGATCCGCCTCGGCCCAATGTCGTTGGCTCGCGCAGGGCCGTCTCGCCTTGGAATCCCGCGATAACCGCAACGCATCCCTTCTCCCACAACGCTTGCACTCGGTCAGGGACAACCGCCGTCACTTCGGCCCGCCCAAAGTCATCGGTCGTGCGGATTCCGGCCTGGGCGCCAGTCAGCGCTTCCGCTGGAATCCCCTGGCTGGCTAACTCTCCGCTCAAGGTGACGGCCGCGATAGTTTCCCCACAGGTCAGCAGCAGGTCCCGTTCCCGGGCGCTTATCCCCGCGTCCTGCACTAGGCCTAAGAGACTGTCGGTGGCATACGGGGAGCCCATGCGTCCCATTGCAGAGACTACCACCGCAACCTCTGGATCGCTCCGCCATTCCTGTGCAATCTTGGCAATGACCAAGGCCCGCGTCTGGGCCGTCGCCATTGACGTTCCACCAAATTTCAACACGCGCACCGGTTAGTTGCATCCTTTCTCGCACCGTTTCGTGCTCCCTCATCAGTCATGGCTTTGGGCCGGCTAATAAGGGTCATTCTCTGGCCGGAGAACCCCAGCGCAGGTACCCCGTTAATTCCCATGGACCCACGTTCCGCGGGTTTAAAAGGCTACGCAATTGTCTGCGTACAGAATTTGCATAGGCTTCGGTCAGTAATTTTCGCTGGCCGTCACCGTGTTCAATACCATCGCTAAACGACGAAACACACCGAGAGGAAAAAGCCGGGCCCGGGTTGCGAATGGTTACGCACCATAAGTCAACCAGGCCTAAGCGCTCTTCTCAGCGAATGGAAGACGTCAAATGGTACAGAAATGGTGAAAAGCAACGAAAGTACTGTCAGCCGCATTCGGGCGTGGCACTAGCTTCCCTTTTTGACCAACAGTTCCTCGCTATTATTATTATACATTTATGAAAACTCACCGCAACCACATCATGTGGTGAGCTGTTTGCTTTTTCTGGGCCGCACACCGTAGCAGGAGGCCGACTGGCGCCACGGCGATTCACCCAGCTGCGCTTGGCCCGGCGGTCGCAAGTGGCCTGATGGATGCATATACTTCCAATGCGCGTTGCGACCTATTCTAGGATTAACAGCGGGATTAAGTGGATTCATTGTCATGATATTCGAGGCTGGCGTTGGTGGGTTGGACAAGGCGGTCAATCACACGACTGGCAGTCTCGAAGGGTTTTTTCTCTGGCCCCCCCCCCATGTGAGGGTTTTTGGCATACGCAAAAGGTGGCGCATCCATGCTCCAACTTATCAACTGCGCCGTAAAACCCCTAGCTTTAGCTAGGGGAATATAAGGCGCTGACCGCAGGCCACTTTTTTGGTAAAATATTCGGAGGGAACAGGCTGAAAGTGCCGTCCCGTTAAAAAATGGCTACATACATAATCGGTTAACTCAGGTGACAGGGATTGGACCGTAAAATTACCCGTCTTATCCGAGCTAACGTGAGCAGAAGGTTGCCAAAATCGCTTCGCTTTTGCTTGTGTCCTCCCACTTGCCGTATTCAACCTGAGTTATCTGGGGATGTATGAATGGCTAAGGGCTCGGACAGAGCCTTCAGGAATGCATGGGAGAAGACGCCCGGCAGATGAACTGAGAAGCCCCCGGCTTTAGCCGTGGGGAGTCGTCACCGTCTTGCATCCTCACCGGAATATGTGCAGGGAAATTGCGCTTTGGGTCCCGTCTGTAATAACCGTTCACACGGTCGGAGGCTGTGGGAGCAGATTGCCGCGGCCGGGTCGTATTGGCTCCTTGCTGGGCAACCCTCCCATCCGGTCTGGTTGGGCATGCATGGCGGCATGGACGCGGTGCCCGAAAGTAGCCCGACGGCGGAGTGGGTCTGGGTCAAAGATTCGTAGCTTGCGGCGGCGAAATGGGGACGCGGGAATCAGAGCGGAGCCGTTTGTCCGCTGCAAGCCCTTTCGTGCAACTGGAAGAATCGCGCGAGCGAATCTAGCCGTTCTGGCTGCGCGGGGATGAGGCTGAAATCCCTGGTGAAGTCTCTGCGCCATGGCCAGGCAGGCGAACGTGCCACTGTCCAGCCGTCAGACCGCGTTCGACTTGCTTGTAATCCGAACTCTTGATTAGGTCATGGGTATAAAGGGCGCCGGACTGTGGAATGCCACAGAGCGGTTTCCTCTGTCCACACTTCCCGCTGCTGGCTCGGTTTCGCCCCTGTGGCCGCCAATGGTTTTTGCAGTTCCCGAACGCGCTGGGCTGCCAACAAGGAAAACAGCGGGTCCCCGAGAAATTCCCTGGGAATGTCCGGTGCATTGACGATAGCGCGTGCAGGGCCGGGACGCACAAGCCACGTAGCATACAGACGGCCGTGCTGGGCCAGAAGCTGAGCCCGTTCTATGTGCCAGCCATCCTCAGCGAGGTGGCGGTGCACTGTAAGAATTCCTTGCATGGGCTGAATATTGACACTCCCCCCGCCTAAAGGCGGGGGATTCTTGCGAGGAACTGATTTACGTCAGCTTTACTCGCAATGGGTTTGCCAAAAGCCCTCTAGCCACTCGCTCATCACTGATGAGTCTATGGTTACTTTTGCGCAGGATGTTCGCCGCACCATTCACGTCGGCATTCAGTGCGAGACCATCTTTCGTGCGGTACAATCCGCGCTTTACACGTTTTCCGTTAAAAGTGACTTCCTGGTGTGTACCGTTCCAGACGGGTATCGCATCGCCGTCAAGGAAACTCCCCTGGGATGTGTATGACTCCTCTTGTTCGACATACTTCAATCCGTAGCGTTCGCACAGGTTTTCCAGTTGGGTACGAAGTTGTCCATGGGGTATCTGTACAAAGTTTTGATTGTTCCGCTTGCCCATGTTAGCATCTTGTTTCCAATCAGGATTGTAACCTACGACGATAGTACTAATCTTACGAGTGAGGCAGTAGTTCACGATGTATCTTGCCGCCTTCATCATGTAATCGTGAACACTGTTGTTACGATTTACCGTAATACGTGCCATTTGCTCTGATCGCGGGAGCTTTTGCTGGTCAAGGATGGACTGTAACTGTGCCATTCTCGCGTTGTATAGATGGTTAATGGATTTTAAGTATTTTCCGTCGAGGATGAACGACGACCCATCCGTACTGTTCACGCAAGTAGCAAGATTGTCTAAACCAAGATCAATCGCCAGTGCTTTATCTGGTGATAGAGTAGGTTGCGCTTCTTCTGACGCTTCGTAGACGAATTGCACTTTGAAGAATCGCGCACGTTCAACGGGGATGATTCGCACTTCTTTAATGTTCTTGCCTTCCAATCGCACAGGAAACGGAATTTTGATACGTTCCAAGTCTGGATGCGCCTGCTTGAATCCGTGCGACATCGGCACTTGCAAGAAGCCATCTTTGATGACAATCGCATTCGTCGATAGAATTAACGGGAAGTAGCCGTCTTTCTCCAGATAGTGAGGAATTCGCACATCATGATAGCGATACTCGCCTTTCTTTGCCTTCTTGAGTAGATTAAAGAATGATCGGAAAGAGCGGTCAACCACCTTGAGAATTTGCTGACTGACACCTGCTTGTAGTAAAGCGTAGTTTTCGTTCTCCTTCACCACTTGATAGTTCGATTCGTAGCGCAGGTAACGACCTTCGGCCAAGAAATATTGACGGATCGAGTACAAACCCACGTTATAGAGATTTTTCGCATACCTGCACATTTCCCGCAAGGCTTCGTATTCGTTCTTATCGAGTCCCTTGATTTGGTTACTCTGTGTCAGGTACACACTCGCCACCTTCTTTCTATATAGATATTATATAGTAATTGGGGTAGCGTGTAAATACAAAACTTTCGCCTCACGGCGAGCGCCTTGTATCCCCATAGCTAAAGCAAGGGGTTTTACGGCGCGTTTGATAAAGGGACCCTCATGGCGGGGGTCCAAAATATGCCTGATCGGTCCCGGTCCCATCCCCGCTACAACCACGGCGTCCACCTTATAAGGGGCAAGAGGCTGGAGTCCGTCGCCTTTGAGAGCCACAATGCCCGGGTGCCCCATGACGCGGGAGATGAGTTCAGCATATCCCGGCGCCGTGCGCTCAGTCGCGTAAACCCGGTGCTGACGCTCCGCCAAAGCAATAGAGAGGCGCCCGTGTCCGGCGCCCACATCTGCAATGACCTCGTACGGGCTGCACCAATTCCTAATCAGCGACACTCGGGGCTCCAGCGGTGGAATACCGAATTCCCCCTCCCAATTGAATTTGGGCGCGGTCATAGCATTCCAAGCACAGCGCAGTATAATTCGACTCGCCCACAACGATTTGTGCAGAGTCCTCCGTCAACCTATAAGAAATCATGGCCGGATGCTGTTTGCAGTCGGTACATACCGCATGCAATTTCACAACCTCATCAGCCAAGCACATCAATGCGCCCATTGACCCAAAAGGGTTTTCCTGATAATCCATGTCCAGTCCCGCCACATAAACCGTTTTACCGCTGTGGCGCCAGTGTTTGACCACCTCAACAATCTGTGGTGAAAAAAACTGCGCTTCATCCACCGCTATCACTGTGGAGGAAGCATCGAAATACGCCGACACGGGCTCAAATTGCTTCTCATTCATTTCATGAAATCTAACCACATGGCGCCTCCCGTCCAGGCGGGCTCGGATATCACGCACACTCTGACGTTCTGCCACGCGGGGGTAAAAAACATGGACGGACAAGTCCGCAATCACCGCCCGCTCAATCAGGCGCGCGAGCTCCTGGGACTTCCCCGAAAACATCCCGCCCGTAATGACCTTTACATACCCTGCCACCGTTCATATCCTCCTTTGAATCATTCAAATACGTAAATACGACATCCCTCAGATTTTTCCTGTTTAACAGCTTCCCCAGAAAAAATCTATGGACACGGCTCTTGACTCAACCCGCTTAGGCTGGTATCATACTTGTTGTCGGCATTCCTCGATAGCTCAATTGGTAGAGCACCCGGCTGTTAACCGGGTGGTTGCAGGTTCGAGTCCTGCTCGGGGAGCCATTTTTTTGGGCCCATAGCTCAGCGGTAGAGCTGCCGGCTCATAACCGGTTGGTCGTAGGTTCG
>DAHWJO010000168.1:0-7218 GCA_027344105.1 Sulfobacillus sp. | reverse complement strand
ACGTTGGAAATCAGTGTTGGAGAGACCTCTACGCCATACAGGTTCTGCAGGTGGGATTGGATGTCTCGGGTGCTGACGCCGCGTGCGTACAATGCGACGATTTGCTCTTCGACGCCGGTCGTTTTCGTTTGGTGCTTCTTGACGATTTCAGGTTCAAACTCACCCTGACGGTCTCTGGGGATGGCGAGTTCCACCTCGCCATATTCGGACATCAGCGTCTTACGACTATGCCCATTACGGCTGTTTTCCGTCGCTTTATTCTTCACGTCGTGTTTCCCATAGCCCAGTTCGGTCTCGAGTTCGGCCTCCAACATTCCCTGCATCGTACTTGCGAACAGGTCACGCAGGGCGGATTGCACATCCTCCGCTGACTTGAGATTGTTTTCTTGAATAAACTGCTGCAGAAATTCCTTGGATACCTTCGTCATCTTCATATCCTCCCAATCTTGTACTCCCCTATAGGGACTGGGAGTTTACACAAAAGATCTTACACCCTCGGTCACCGGCCTTGATAAGAAAGTCGGCCGCCTAACCACGCAGTTGTATGGCTGATAAAACCTGACTTTAATTATGCATATAACGACACCGTTACTAGGGATAGCGGTGCCCTTTGGCGAGCGTCCAGTCATCACGGCCCACAATCCAGCGGACAGGGAGCGGATTGCGGCCGCAATCCATGGCAGCAGAAAAACCGTATCCATCGTCGGTAATCGTGAGGTACTGGTTTGGCGCGGCTGGCAAAGTCTAGAGCGATATTGTCTTCGTTCTCGGGATTAAGTTCTATGCGACAGAAGGAAAATTTATGACAATGGAATTCACGACAAAACAAGTATGCGTCCTCGTTCAAATAAGTACGCGGCGAGTCGATTCTCCCGCATGTAGCTCTGAATGTGTTTCCGATTGACGGCATAGCCCTTGTGCTGTAACCGGGCGGTGATCCGGCGAGACCTATAAAAGGTGCGCGTGGTACAGATTGCATCGGTGCGGTGTTTCAGCGCGACTTTCAGGGCATGCGGCCCGGCGGCCCGGTAATACAGAATGGTGCGGTAAATCCCGAGCAACGCTGTCTGAACCGTCAGAGCAGCGCACCTCGCCCGCGGTCGAGTCCAAATTTTGTGAGCCACTTCAACTGCGTAGTGAGTTTGCCAATTTGGGATAGAGCTCGGCCAGTTGCTGCTCGCGCGCTTGCGCCTCCTGTTTGAGCGCTTCGGACTCGGTAAACAGTTCTCGAGTGCCTGGCGTTTCCACCAGTGCAATGGTCCGGGATGAACGCCGTGCTGGGCAGCGACTTGAGTCACGGTCTTTTCCTCCCGGACTGTCGTTTTCTAATAGTACTATACACGGATGCGCGCCAGAGCAGGCAGAGGTGCCCCTGCTCTAGCGCGGTTCCGACGCTTCGTGTTATTAAAGCACTGGATCGCTCCAGAAACCGGCGCCGTGTCGTGAGGGATAAGTGCGCCTCGCCCAGTGCTGGCGTTGTGGATCATCCCCACGAGGTTACGGGTCTTCTGTTTCGATTCAATTCTCATATCAGCGTGTCAGCACATTGACGGTATTCGTGTTGTCGTTTGTAAAGTACACTATGAGTTCTCCGTTATCGTCTAGCGCCACATCGATTCCAAACAATGCTGAGCCAGCCCCCGTGATCGGGTTGACCGTCGTTCTATCTAAGAGTCGGGCGGAAACCACATGACCCGTCCGTTGATCAATTTCAATGGCCCGGTTGTCGCCCTGGTTGACGGCGATGAGGTTCCCGTTTTCCGGGTTGAATCCTAGTCCGGCCGGTTTATTGAGGGGTGGCCCTTGGTATAGCACTAAGCCAGATCCCATGTCATTCTGAGTCGTGGAGACGGATGCTAAAACGGAAATGCTATTGCTGGCCCCGTCTGCAATGTAGAGTACATCTCCCATTGGCAACCAAACCAGTCCTTGCGGGCCGAAAACCGTATTGATGTTGGTGCCCACATGGGCAAAACCGGACCCGATCTGGGCCGTGACTGTGTCCTCATCGAAATTCGGTGGATGAAAGTCGGTAAAGCGGTCGATTGTACCCGATAACACATTGGTTGAAAAGAATGCTACGGGTAAACCGTAGAATTCCCCAAAGTTAAACTGCATTCCCCACGGACCGGCAAAGCTGTCACGATGAATATCACCTCCAGAAAACAACACACCGTCCGGTGAAATCACCTGCACCAATCCCTGACTCCCATCCGGATTAAATCCATAGTCCGCTATCCACGTCGCTCCAAGATTGGACGTGGCGATCGCAATGGGTGCTCTCGCTGCTCCGAAAAATCTCTGGGGATGCCCATTAACGATGCGCTCCAAGGTACTGCCTTTCCCCATCGCTCCGGATGCATTATTGATGTTGGACACCAGAAGATCTCCGTGCTTGAGGACCGTCTGACTGTCGTCGAAGGTGTTTGGAGCAAGCAGCACTCCGTATGGATTTTGGTCCCCGTTAATGGGATCCACCGTCGACGAGATTTGGTGGATGCTGTGAAGAGTGGCAATCCGTCCCCGCGGGAACAAATTGACGGAATACCAAAACACCGGATTCGACCGTCCCATGGCATAAAAGGTGTCGGGCCCTGCCACACCATCTGCCGCGATACCAAAAGCGACCTGAAAGTCCCGAACGGCGTCCTTAGTGAGGGTCCCAAAATATCCATCGACCCGTCCCCGGTAGAATCCGAGATTTTGTAAGATGACTTGGAGACCGACCGTGTCAAATCCGTTGACTCCCTCGCTCAAGGTGCGACCTCCAGTGACCGCAGTAATCCATAAGACATCAAAGGTTACCGGTCCCACCGTTCCATCCAAGGCCATCTCCCAATGTCTGTATACTACGTTGTCACCCTGAAACGCCATCACACCCGTACTGGTTGCCGATCCGAAAATGCCGTCGGAGGGCCGGCCGAGGGACGCTGCGTAGCGAAGGCAATTCAGACGGTTTTGCAGAACCTTGACATCGCCGCCAGAGGTCCCTTGAGTCAAGGTATGAGATCCGAAAGCCGGTCCCCCATATGCCTTCTGGTCTTGCCCCATCACTTGAAAAGTTTTGGCGCCAACGATGGCATCTGCCGAGATACCAAAGTAACTTTGGATATTCAAAGCGGCTTGCCGACTGCTGGGGTCAAAGAATCCGGTGATCGGTATCCGCGACCCCATGGGACCATCAGGCGGGTTCATAAGCTCTAACATTGTATTGTAGAGTCTCTGAAAGACTTTCACATCTGTACCGTGGAGCGGTGGAGATTCGAGCCGTAACACACGGGAGCCGAATGCAATCTCCGGCAAATTATTGACAAAGTTAGCCAATTAACTTCCCTCCTTTGCCACCATGATATGGCCCGTGAGGGAAAATGTTCCATCTCTAGTCCTGTGGTCAGAAACCCCACTTCAGCCTTGGGCAGATAAGCGAGCCCAGCTCAGGAGCTGGAGAATCACAGCGCCTGATCATTCTGTTGCCGCCTTCCTGCTTCATCGTGCCAGTGTTTTTAAAGCCACCGACCAGTCACCCATAGGCGGACACTCTGCAAGCTGTCACCGAAAAGGTTTGCCGCAGGCAGACACGGATGAGGAGCCCGTCACAGAGCTCTCGACCATCTTTCGCAAATTGGTTGCCGCACTAGCTATCATGGCGAATTTGCCTATCAGTCCGGCAATTCCTTCCTCCGAGGCTACAATGAGTGCGCCAATGCCCCCCTAAAGCCATTCGCGAAATCAGGATCATGAAGACAAGACCCGACCAGAGACAAGTGAAACAGAACGTAGCCTTCTGCTCCAATGGTTACAATGACCAGCCATGGGAACACCTGTATGTGACGGTCCTGATTCCGATGAGTCCTGGCAATGCGATGGGAAGCCCGCGAACATAGTCGGCAAGAGACAATAAGATGGGGCCGCCAATTTCTGGCACCGCCGCCACAACTCGATTTCAAAGAGCACAGTCAGTTTGATCCCCGTCATGAGCACCGGCAGGAGAGTGACACCCATTCGGTCTAAACAAACGCCCCTAAAGGAATAGCAGTCCGGCCGACCTAGGAGACTCGTGTCTGCCGGAACCAACCGCTAGGCAAGGGGGAAGACCATGAGCAACAACCCGGGTTCCCGGACTTTTCCGCCGCCCGACTGAGCGCCCACAGAAGCAGGATCCATGCATAGTGGAAACTCGCATATGGTCAGAATATTTTTAACAAAGATTGCCTCGCGGTGCTGATCGGTGAGCGTCAAGGCCGCCGGAATTCTCGCCGCAGGTGTGGCGCTGCTGCGCGTGTCGTTGTCCCGTCCCTTGCGTGACGGCAGCTAGCGGACTGCGCGGTGGGGACACCTATGGCGATGCCGGAGCAAGCCGCTGCCTTGCCGTATCTATTGGCGGCGACCGTAACCGGATTTGGGTCGGCGGTCACATGGGACACGTCGCTGCAGGAAGGGATTCCGCGAAACAAACTGTCGCCCATCATGGCATTCGATGACTTTCGCTCCTCTTTCCGGATCGTTTTTTACAATGCTCGTGGGAATAAAAGCGGCAGTTGATGGCCGGTTGGCCCTCTTGCCAGTCCAGCGGCCGGCCAGTCCACCCTAGGACCATCAATCCCCGCGAACTATTGCAACCCGCCGTTTTGCAGAGTCTGGAGAGGATATTGATGCACAAATCTCCGCACGGTGGAATAGGAACAGTGATACGTTTCATGGTGTTCCCGCAATAGGCGGTCATGCACTTCCTGCGCCGTCACGCGCTTCTTCTCTTCGCGGCTCTCACCTTCCTTCAACCAAGAGACAATCAAGTCCTTAAAAGGATCCAACCGTGACGAACGCTTCACCGATATCGGAAACTTAGGAGAAAAATCGTCCTGCAGCATGTACTTGCGGACAGTTTTCCGGTCTAAGCCGAGATGGCGCGCAATCTCGCTCACTCTCCAACCTTCTGCCTGCAAGCTCTTGATTTCAGAAATTTGGCACCAAGATATCATTAGATGTTTCTACCCCCTCTCCGTCACAGATCACAGTGAGATCGGAAGATCATCAGCAACTGGGCTTCTCCATGGTGTCACGTGACCGATTTTACGCGCTATACCCCAGACCCTGTGGGCCTGATGGACAGCGGTATCTGACAAGGCTCGGCCTACGTCGCCCGCTCGTCCCCTTCCGCGCACCCAGAAATCATCAATTAGGCAGGTTGGGCCACCGGAGGGATAAACGGCCGGAGCGATCACCCTGATTGCGATAACGAACCCGCTGGCGGACTCGCTGCCCTCTTGCCAAACGTAAGCGATGACCTCATCCCCTCCAGCTATTTCATCAAAAAGGGTTTGTGGTGTCAATGACGTCGTCCGTCACCCGGCAAAACACGGAAGAACTGCGCATACTGCAGACGCTTTTCCTGGACCAATTCCGCAATAGCCGGACAGCTGGCTTTGCTGCACGAATCATGCCATGTGTCCCTCTTATCCCCATGCTGGAATTGACACTCGTATTGCACTCTAGGCATACACCTCGTTAATTTTAGATCAAAAACTCACCGGTTCGAAATGTTCCACGACGGGAAAGGGGTCATAGAATCGGTGCAGTAGTTTCTTCCACTCCTGATATCCCGCCGAGTTCCGGAAACCCACGGTGTGACTCTCCAAATCCTTCCATTGCACCAGCAATAAGTATTTTCGCGGCGTTTCAAGACATCTGTTCAGCTGGTGAGATATGTATCCATCCATACCCGAAATGATTTCAGATGCCCGCGCAAATTCCGATTCAAATTCTTCTTGCATGCCACTTCTGACATCTAACATGGCCGCTTCCAAAATCACTGCACCAACCCCTCCCATAGTAGTTTCGCGCCTTCGGGCGTCATATTAGACCATATCATGAACCATGTCCATTGTACCCCACTGGCCCCGTTGCAACGCCGGTACCCGGCAGCAGCACCAGAGTGCCGGATAGGCGGAGAATCCCGGGGATAAAGGTGTGTCCTTTCGGTGGCGACTTCCCAAAGGCTTAGGGTGATGCTGCCCGGTGCCGATCTTTGCCACCAGCTCCGTATGCGGCAAATGGCTCCTCCCCGAATAGTCTGCGGCACCAGCGCATAGGCAAATCTCCCCATCCCGAGCTGACAGCGTTCATGCGGTGCCAACGCAAACAATACCACCGTGGCGATTATGCGGCCCCTGGCAGCCCCTCCTTCAGCATCTACTTGCATGCGAAGGATGCCGCAGACGCCGAGTTCCCTCGCTAACCGCACCCTAGGGAAGGAAAAGCTAATGGATACTGCCGCTCACCGGCACAAATAGCCCATCCTCGACGCTTCAACGAATGTCCGCTATCATGTCGTGTTGTGACAAGAAAGCCAGTTCCCCCAGATGTTACGCAAGACTTTATGCGCACACCGCGGCGAACATCCATCGCGAGGACATTGCACCCTGAAATCACAGGCTGCGTGCCGGAAGGAGATTAGGATGCCAGACAATGACCCATTGCTCGAGACATTTAAACATACCGCCTACCAAGTAAGCGGCCATGGTCGGAGACAAGTTCACGTCCTTAAAGATGCCATGGCCGAAGAGGACGGAAACCGGGACGCAGATATTTATGGGCAAGGTCAAATTATCGAAGATTTTCAAAACAAGATAGCGGATTATCTGGGCAAAGAGAGTGCGGTGTTTTTTCCGAGCGGAACGATGGCGCAACAGATCGCCCTGCGAATATGGTGCGACAGAAAATCGCTCAAAAAAGTCGCATATCATCCCCTGTGCCACTTGGAAATCCACGAAGAGAATGGTCTGAGAGAGCTTCATCATATTGAACCCGTTCTCCTAGCGGATAAGGACCGGCTGATTGAGCTGGCGGATGTTACCGATATGCCGGACCAGGTGGCCGTCTTATTGCTGGAACTGCCGCAGCGTGAAATCGGCGGCCAATTGCCGGACTTTGGCACTCTGGAGGCCATTTCCGCATTCTGCAGAACAAACGGTATCAAACTACATCTAGACGGTGCCCGGCTTTTCGAGGTGCTGCCGTACTATCAAAAGACCGCTGCAGAAGTGTGCGCACTTTTTGACAGTGTCTACGTTTCTTTTTACAAAGGCATTGGCGCCATTGCTGGCGCGATGCTTGCAGGACCCAAGGATTTCGTCGACGAAGCCAAGGTATGGAAACGGCGCCACGGCGGCGACCTCATCAGTCTCTATCCGTATATTCTCGCGGCCGATCATTATTTCG
>DAHWJO010000167.1:0-7220 GCA_027344105.1 Sulfobacillus sp. | reverse complement strand
GGCTCGGCCCTCTAATCGGCGATGAGCGTTACGGGCAGCGGATGGCGGATGATGTCCAGGACGGGCGATGTCGCCTCAACATGGGCCATAAGCGCATCCAGTTGCGCCGCAGATGCATCCGACACTATATGGTAGCGCACCCGCACTCCCTCGTATCCCGGGCGCACCGCGTCCGAGATACCTAAAAATGCTTGGAGGTCCACATCCCCCTCGAGATTGAGCGTCACCTCCTGCAAAGTAATTCCCCGAGCCGCGGCATTATAAGCAATTCCAACGGATAAGCAAGACGCTAAGGCGGCTAAGACCAACTCTACTGCGTTAGGCCCTGCATTGGTTCCCAACAGAACAGCTGGCTCATCCGATGTCAAGACAAAGGGCGCCGACCGGGATGCATCCTCCTGCCCCGTGCCATAAAACGACTGAATGCGGGTTTCCGAGCGCCCCCCCGCCAGCCACGTCGTCTCGGAGCGAAACTTAAACTGTGCCAATTCCGGATGCTCTTTCACCGCTTCAATAGTCCCGATCAACTGCTCCACAGCAATACCATTGCGTTCCATTAATTCTCCCCCTTTTTTCAATGCCAGGTCCGGTGGCAAAGATTCCCTACGCGCACCGTTTTCCCAGTGAGTGGAAATTGACGGCCGCTGCCAATGATGCTATCATATTTCCGTGTTCTATAGAACCATTGAATGATGGAGGAATAGAGTTGGATCCAGACCGGGTATTCAAAGAAGCGATTTATGAACAAATTGCGCGTGTGGGGCGGGCCGTAGCGCACCCCCGCCGATTGGAATTGCTGGACCTCCTGTGCCAGGGGCCGATGAGCGTGGAAGCATTAGCCCGGAAGAGCGCGATGTCCGTCGGGAGCGCCTCACAGCATCTGCAGCATCTCAAAGAAGCGCAACTCGTCCGCGCGGAACCCCGTGGACCGGCTCGCATCTATCATCTTCACGACGCCGCCACCTGTGATCTCTTTCGCAGTCTGCGGGGACTGGCGGAACGTTACTATGCCGACATGCAGGCTGTGACCGAAACGTTTCTCCATGACCGGGAGGCCCTGGAACCGCTCGATACCAGGAGCCTGCAACGGCGGATGGATGATGAGGACTTAGTGCTCCTGGATGTTCGCCCCCCCGAGGAGTTTGCAGCGGGGCACTGGCCCGGAGCATGGTCCCTGCCCTTGGAGGAGTTGGTCGAGCACCTGGAGGAACTGCCGCGCGACCGTACGGTAGTAGCCTACTGCCGGGGACCATATTGCGTGCTAGCCCTGCATGCCGTGGAAGTGTTGCAGCAGCACGGATTCCAGACAATCCGCCTGGCCGAGGGAGTAGCCGATTGGCGCGCCCAGGGGCTTCCGGTGTCGCAAGGACAAGATCTCGCCTGACACGGCGTGATCGGGCTAGGGCAAGCACATCAGTTGTCAACTCGGCAAGTGTGCATGCTTCATTTCAAATATCGGATTTTCCCCGCCCGCCCTGCTATTCGCTGTTATTGGGAGTGGAAAACGGTAATGTGCAAGGTTTACAAATCTTCCTGCCCTGCTGTCTTGTCACCATATCACAGAAAATGAGGAGGGTTGTCTTATGCAGCTGCTGTTTATTATGAACGATCCCCCGTATGGCACGGAACGCACCTACAACGCTCTGCGCCACGTCAACGCTGTGGCGAAATATTCTGAGACCACGATCATCAGGATGTTCTTCATGGCTGACGCCGTGCAGGGGGCACGCCAGGGCCAGATTGTTCCGCAAGGATACTACAATCTCGAACGGATGATCAGAATCGCTCTCCACCATGGCGTTGA
This sequence comes from Sulfobacillus sp., assembly GCA_027344105.1. Classification (GTDB taxonomy): domain Bacteria; phylum Bacillota; class Sulfobacillia; order Sulfobacillales; family Sulfobacillaceae; genus Sulfobacillus. The sequence continues at coordinate 5,416 of DAHWJO010000167.1, read as the reverse complement.
GGCAGCGGCTTGCGGCACCTGTATGGATGCGCGGGCACTAAGCGAAGCGGCGCTCGTCCCCGGAGTGCGCCGGAGCACAATGGAAGAACTGAGCGCATGGACGATTTGGGCCGACAAAGTCATCGTATATTAAGATCAATTTAAGGAGGGATTTTATGGCCCGGGTACTAATTGCTGGAGCAGGCGTGGGAGGGTTGGCAGCGGCTCACCGGTTGCGCAGGCTGTTGCCCGGCTCCGATGAGATTGTGGTGTTTGACCACCATGCAGTGCACACATTTTGGCCGTCGCTACTGTGGGTCATGACCGGAACCCGGGATGCCAAGCAGGTGGTCCGCCCTTTAGACACCCTCCGCGATCAAGGTATTCACATAATCGAGGCGCCAATTACCTCCTTAGATCCCTCAACCAAAACCGTCGTCGCAGGAAATGTGCGGTGGGAGGGGGACGCGCTGATTATCGCCTTGGGGGCGGAATTGGACCCTGCCGGGGTCCCCGGCTTGGAGAATGTCCCAGGAAATTTCTATCAAGTCGATGGGGCCCAGGCCGTCTGGCGAGACCTCCAAACCATAACCCAAGGACGCATCGTGGTCTTAATCAGCCGAGTGCCGTTCAAGTGTCCGGCGGCTCCTTATGAGGCCGCCATGCTAATCGATGGATACCTCCGTAAAAGGCGCCGACGCGACCAGGTTGATGTCAGCCTGTGGGCCGCCGAGCCATCCCCTATGGGCGTCGCCGGACCAGTCGTGAGTCAATCCGTTCTTGACGCCCTGGCGAGCCGCCAGATCTCTTACCATCCCCGTCAACTCGCAGTCCGCGTTCACACCGAGACCTCCCAATTGACGTTCGCTGATGAAACCGAGCTCCCCTATGACCTCTTGGCTTATGTGCCGCCACACCGGGCTCCCAAGGTGGTGGTCGATGCGGGATTGGCCCGCGCGGACGGCTGGATCAAGGTCAATCGCCACACGCTGGAAACTTCAACTCCCAACGTGTTTGCCATCGGGGACGTTACAGAGATCCCCCTTTCTCTCGGCAAACCGCTCCCCAAAGCTGGCGTGTTCGCTTACCGTCAAGGCGAAGTGGCCGCAGAGATCATCGCTCAGAGACTCACTGGACGGGGATCCGCCAGCGTCTTCAACGGCGTCGGCGAGTGTTTCATTGAAATGGGAGGAGGTATCGCTGGCTTGGCTCGGGGAAACTTCTACGGGGAGCCGATGCCCGCAATTCACGCCTACAAAGCGGGACGGCACTGGCATGCGGGCAAGGTGGCATTTGAGCGTCACTGGTGGGCGCAATGGTGGTAGCTGCCTTTTCGCGGGATGATCTCAGCACGAAGGTTTTCATGTGGCGGCCCTCAGCACGGAGCATCGTGGGATCCCGACTATTCAGGAAAGAGGTCAAAGATGATTTCTGAGAACACGGTTACTGAGATGCCTATTTATCTAGATTGCAATGCCACGACACCGTCTTTGCCTGAGGTGGTGGCAGCTATGGCCCCTTATTGGAGTGAGCACTTTTTCAATCCCTCCTCGTCCTATCCCGAAGCGATGGTGGCACGCAGGGCTGTTGAGAACGGGCGGGCTGCTTTGGCCGCTCTTCTCGGTACGGATCCCGCCCGCATCATCTTTACCAGTGGCGGCACAGAAAGCAACAATACGGCCCTGCGCGGAGCCTGGACGCACTGGCAGTCGACACGCCGCCGCATTCTTGTCTCCGCCATCGAACATCCGGCAGTGCTGGAGACAGCTTTGGACTTGCAGCACCTTGGTGCCGAGATTGTCACCATCCCTGTGGACGCTCAGGGAGTGCTCCGCCTTGACGCGTTGAGGGAGGCGCTTGATGACCGCACAGCATTGGTCAGCGTCATGCTCGCCAACAACGAAATCGGCACCCTGCAGCCCGTCACTGAGATCGCACGCTTAGCGCACGCGGCTGGCGCCTGGGTGCACACCGACGCGGCCCAGGCAGTGGGGAAGATTTCCGTTAATGCAGAAGCTCTCGGAGTCGACCTCTTAACGGTCGCAGGGCACAAATTGTATGCACCCAAGGGAATCGGAGCCCTGTACATCCGCCAGGGACTCCCCCTTCCTCCGTTCCTGACCGGAGGCGGCCAGGAGCGCGGACACCGGAGTGGAACAGAGCCAGTGGCACTAATAGCTGGACTGGGGACGGCGGCGAGACTGGCCCGCGATTGGCTGGCAAGCAGCGGGCCTTTGCAGCAAGCCGGCTTGCGCGATGCGTTGGAAGACCGCTTATTGAAGAGCATCCCCGAACTGCGAGTCTTCGGCCAAGAGGCGCTCCGTCTGCCCAATACCTTGGCACTAGCCCATCCCCGTTGGCCAGGGGCGTCCGTCCTTGCAGCATGTCCAGCCATCCGGGCCGGTACTGGGTCAGCATGCCATCATCCTTCCGATACAGGCTCTCCCGTACTGCGCGCCATGGGAATTGCCCCTGACCTGGCTCGAGGACTGGTACGGCTGAGTCTGGGGAGACGCACTACTGAGGCTGAGTTGACTATTGCTAGCCAATCGCTGATTCCAGTGCTGCAGATGCCCGCTCCTGGATGGTGAAAATTTCTGGTCGCCATTGCCCCTTCTAGTCACACCGAGCCTGTTGGAGTCGCCATGCGCCGACCAGAGATGGTTGAACCAAACGAGGGGGAGGAATATCACGATGGCGCTGTTTGATAAAACGGCAGAACATTATGATGATTTTTGCCAGACGCCTTTGGGTGCATTTGTCGAGGCAGTGGAACGGGAACTGGTTCGAGAATTAATGAATCCCCAAGCAGGGGAAAACCTGATTGACCTAGGATGCGGGACAGGTTCCACCACGGTCGATTGGGCGTCCCACGGCTGTCATATGACCGGTGTGGATGAATCCGCAATGATGTTGGCACAAGCGCGCGCGAAGCCCGTGAGCCAAGGCACCGCCGACTATATCCAAGCAGATTTGGCGCGTTTGCCATATCCCTCCGCTTATTTCAATGGGGGGCTACTCCAAGTCACTCTGGAGTTTGTTCTAGATCCCGCAGCTGTGCTGCAGGAGGCTTTGCGGGTAATTAAGCCAGGCGGCCGGCTAGTCATCGGTTTAATAAATGCCAGCGGGCCTTGGGCTCAACACTACCAAAACAGGGCCAAAACCCATTCGTCGTCCGTATACCGCAGTGCGCATTTTTTCACCCAATCAGCCATCGACCAGTTGCTGCGGACTTCCCCCTCCGCTGTGCGGGGCGGCCTTTACATCGGCCCCACAGAATTTCTCTCCGCAGCGCAGGGGTGGAATATCGAGCGTAGCCGAGCCGCGGCGCGTCCTCTATCCGAGGCAGGATTTCTTGGTCTGCGCTATGAGCAGGGTCAAGAAGCGGGGGGCCTCAAGACGTGACAGCAGTGGGCCGCGACAATCGGCGGGGAATCCGCCAAACCGCCGTCATATGGGGCATAGCACACGCGATAAATGACGGTTATCCCACACTGTACCTCGCATTGCTGCCGGTATTGATGCTGCGCTGGCACTTCGGCGTTGCTCAGGCCGGCCTTCTTGCCGGCCTCCTGACCCTGACCACGCAGGCCATGCAGCCACTGTGGGGTTGGTGGGCTGACCGTTTAGGAGGTCCTTGGTTTATCGTAGGGGGTCTGATCGCTGGAAGTGTGGGCAATGCCTTAGGACTGGCGTGGGCTCCATCGTATGCGGTGTTTGCAGTGGCTTTAATGCTGGCAGGCCTGGGCAATGCTGCATTTCACCCGCACATGGCCGCCCTGGTCACACAGACCGATTCAACGGACAAAGGACGGAAAATGAGTGGATGGATGGTCAGCGGCATGATCGGGCACGCCCTAGCGCCGCTGGTGGCCGTGGCAGCGTGGCAATGGGAAGGAAAATGGGGGCTGACAGCATTGGCAATCCCCGGAGTGTTGGCGGCAGGAATTCTATATCAGTCAGCTCGAAAGCTAAAGCGGCCCGCCGCAACAGTCAAACCACACATGCGTGAAGCTTTGAAAAATGCCTGGGACAGAGGACGCGCCTTTTTCCTTATGGTGGTTCTTCGCAATTTGGGCACAGCGAGTCTCCTGACACTGCTGCCAATCTTCTGGACCCACAGAGGCGGAGCTTTGTCTCAAACGGGACTACTGCTTAGCGTAGTTTATGCTGCTGGCATGGTGGGCAATCTAATGGGAGGACGGCAGTCAGACCGTTGGGGACCGCGTCCCATATTAGTCATCTCCTTGCTGGGTGCAGCGGGGGCGGCTCTAAGCTGGCCATTAATCTCGGGAACAGGAGACCTCTTCTGGTTCGCAGTCGCTGCCTGGGGATTTATGATAAACGGAGCCGGAGCAGTGCTATTGGTCTATGGTCAGTCACTGTTTCCGGGACGCGCGGGCATGGCGTCGGGATTGACGCTTGGACTGGGAAATACCATTGGAGGATTTGGTGTCTGGGCTGTGGGGCGTTTGGCAGAGAGCGGGGGAATCAGCTGGGCTGTGATCGCGGCCGCACTCTGTTTAGCCGCTTCCATTCTCCCCGCAGCCTGGCTTGCAGTGTGAAGGTCTTGCCCATTCCGACAATGTTGCCGCCGTCCGTCAGTGTCCCCTGAACCTTAGGAGATTAAATGTGCGCATGGCACGTGGGCAACATGGACGGTTTTAGTCATGGCTCTTGTTTATAGCGGGTATCTTCTGGGATAGCCTGATCCCACCACGGGCGCGTGCTTTTAAGATCCGGTGCTATCGACGATTAACCCCCCAAGCAGTCAGGACTGCTTGGGGGTTCCCTGATTTGTCAAACTACTATAACTGTCTTATGCAGCTGGTTACCCCGCGCAGCAGGATAATTTGTTGACATCCTTGTCAAATGTCAGGGCGGCCAGTTTTAGTCCCTCCGCCATCGTCAGATAAGGTGCCAATGTGTCGGTCAGGTCGCTGACAGTCAACCCAAATTTCACGGCCAAAGTTGCCGCATAGATCACGTCTCCCGCATTCTCCGCGACAATTTGCACCCCGCGGATGCGGCCCCCCTCGGCATCTGCCACAATCTTGAACACGCCGCGTGTCTCGCGATTGGCCAGCGCTCGCGTTACCGCCTCTAGCGGCAACACCGAGGTCTTGACCGCCAGCCCTTGATGTTCAGCCGCATCCTGTGTCAGGCCAACAGATGCCAGGGCGGGCTGTGTAAAGGTGACCGCCGGCACGACCTCAAGGTTGACTTCCTGAGTCGGCCGGAGACCCAGCGCATTCTGCACGGCAATTTTTCCCTCGTAAGCAGCGACATAGACGAATTGCGGGCCCAAAGTCACGTCCCCCGCGGCATAGATTCTAGGATTAGCAGTCTGCAAAGTCCGGTCCGTCACAGGCTCGCCCCGGCTGCCAAGAAGCACTCCCGCGGCATCGAGATTGAGCGCCTCCGTATTAGGGTCTCT